>JAZSFJ010000076.1:0-11042 GCA_045532145.1 Oscillospiraceae bacterium | reverse complement strand
CCTCAGAAATCTCAGACTCCACGGGAGCGGATTCGGATTATATTGCTCAGGCTAGGGAAATCTTATCAAAAGCTAAAAAAGCTGTCAAGAAAAGTCGGATCGTAGCCATGTCGTTCTGTGAGCCAAGGAGTTGGTTTTCCTAATTGTCTTCCAAGACCGCTTGGCCTCCGACTTCCTCAGAAATCTCAGACTCCACGGGAGCGGATTCGGATTATATTGCTCAGGCTAGGGAAATCTTATCAAAAGCTAAAAAAGCTGTCAAGAAGCTTGCTGCTTGCTCTTGCGAAACTAATGTGTAACTGGTATAATTTTGCCTGTATAAGAGACGACACGCTGTTAATATACAGGGAGGAGAGCATTTATGGAACATGATGCAAGACTGGGCGTTCTGCGCCAGAGACTGGACCGTATGACTCAGCTGGAGACTGCCATGGGAGAGCTTATCGTTCAGCGTATTGAGCTGGGCGTAAAGGTGCGCGAACTGGAAGCAGTTAAGAACTCCATCCAGAGCAAGGCTCAGGGCGGAAGCCTGGCCCACTTCTTCTATGACGTTGTTTATCATCGCGGTGAGATGATGGCCCTTGAGGATGCCATCCGCGTCAGCACCGCTGGCGTCAAGTATGACATTGCGGTGAAGGAACATAAATATGTCTGCGAGCTTATAGATCGCTTCCAGGCAGAAAGAGACACCCATAACTACTCCTATCAGGAGTATGACGCTGCCCGCAGCAGAAAGATGGCCCATTTCAAAGAACTGGGCAAGGAGAATGTTGAGGAGCTCATAGACCTTGAGGAGCACATTGAGGGCTATGCAAAGCAGCTTCGTGAGATAGGCGAGGCGGAGAGCGCAGGCGAAAAGGCTCTCAAAACTGCCGGTGAGCTTATCGATGGCCTCAACTCCAGCGACAGTCTGGGTGTCTTCAAGTTCGAGGGCGAGAGAAGCGCCGAGGAATGGATAGCGATTTTTGACGAAGCTCAGGGCTGGATAGAAAAGCTCCAGATAGAGCTGCGCGACTTCAAAACCGAGCTTGCGGACGTCACCATAAACTCTGATATTCGCCGCAGCAGCGAGGATTATCTCAAGTTTGCGGACACCTTCCTTGACTACCTCTTCTCCGACTGGGCTATCCAGAAGCAGAGGGTGGAGACCCGCTACTATGTTGAGGACCTGAGAGATTCCATTCAGGCCATGCTGGCTCAGCTGAGTCTTGAAAAGGGCGTTGCCGAGCGAGCCAAGACCAGAGCTGAGGCACGCTATGACGACCTCTGGAAGGCGGAGCTTAAAGTCCGCATTGCCACCGTCTCCGACGCGGAGCAGCTTGAGGTGCTGAACCGGGAGTTCAATGGCGAAGGCCTTGCCGATGTTGAGAGCATCCGCGCCTCCCTTGAGAGCAATGCACAGGAGATTGTTGTTGTGGCTGAGGAGGAGGGTGAGCTTGCCGGTTTCCTCTGCCTGCAGCTAAAGCGCAGCTTCTGCTACAGCCAGTTGGAAGCTGAGATAAGGGAAGTCTATGTGCGTCCCAAGTTCAGAAAGCGCGGTCTGGCCGGAGCTATGGTCAGCTTTGCCGAGCACTGCTGCCGCAAAAAAGGGACAGGTAATGAGCTGGAGATTCTTACCGGCGGAGCAAACTCTGTTGCCCACACCGTTTATGAGCGCCTTGGCTACAGGGACGACGGTGCCAAGCATCTTGTGAAGACATTATAATTATGTACTTCAAAAAAGGAGCTGCTTTGGAGCGAATAAATCCCTATGGGGTGTCGCCCTTGGCAGCTCCTTTAGTATGTAAAGGATCAAATTTCAAGATTTTGTCTGTTGGGCGAATACGCAGGAGAGCAGCGGACGAGCGATGCTCGCCCCTACGATGTCAATGCTTTCTGGGGGCGTAGTTTTGGGATGCAAGCAGCGCCTTTATTTAGAATCTATTATGCAGAAAATCAAAAAGACACGAAAGATTGATCGTCTGCCGACCACTTTCGTGCCTTTTGTCTGTTGTATGCCTTGGGATTGGGGCTTTTGCGGCTCACGGGGTTCAGCCCGTTCCAGCTGCCGCGCCTCTGGGCATCCGCTTCACGCTTTGCTTTCTTGGAAAGCTTCTCGTAGGGTATGAATTTTTCCATAGCTAAACTCCTTTTCATTTGTTTTCACCTGTATTATATCATGTTGGTCAGAGAAAGTCAAATACCTTGCGGCTTCTTTGGAGCTGTGGTAGAATGCAAGCAAAAGGAGATGAGTAAATGGCAGAGCGCTACATAGCTTTTGACGTGGAAACCCCCAATTCCCGGAATAACCGCATGAGTTCCATAGGCCTTGCGGTGGTGGAAGGGGGAGAGATAGTGGATAGCTTCTATAGTCTTGTTGACCCGGAGTGTCATTTTGATTATTTCAATGTTGCGCTTACTGGCATCACCCCGGAAATGGTGAAGGGCCGACCCACTTTTCCGGAGCTTTGGGAGAAAATAGAGCCCATAATGAGCAGCGGGATGCTTGTGGCCCACAACGCCCCCTTCGACATGAGCGTTCTTGCCAAGTGCCTCCGTGACTATGGCATAGTCTGGCGGCCAAGGGTGGGCTATTGCTGCACCTGCCAGATGGCAAAGCGGCTTATGCCGGGCCTGCCCAATCATAAGCTGAACACCCTCTGCGATGAGCTTGTTATTGCCCTTGACCACCACGACGCCGGCAGCGACGCCCGTGCCTGTGCTGAGATACTCTGCTGGCTCATGGGAAAGGGAGATACATCTGCCTTTGCCAGAAAGTATGACATGGAAAATGTCTGTACCTGCAGGAAATAATAAGGCTTTCCTTACCTTATAGGGCGGGCTGCCCTCAGTCCGGTAGGGGTGATTCACGAATCGCCCGATGGAGGCTGATGGCCTTCCCTACAGGCTACAATAGGCGAGCAAAAAAGACCTTGGATTATTCCAAGGCCTTTTTGCGTATATTCAGCCAATAGTTTGGCACGTCGCTGTCAAGCTCCACTTCCGTGAGGCCGCTTTCGATGTCAAAACCAAAGTTCTGGCTTGCTATTTCGATGCTCTCAAAGTTGGAAATGCTTGCCCTCTGGGAGCTGAAATCAAGGCAGGAGCCCAAAACTGTGGCCATTTCATAGCCGTTCAGACTGGCGTCCTCTCCTGTGCCGTGGTAATTGTAGCTTGCTTCCTTTGTGGTTTTAAGTTCTATGCTTTTGCTCTCCCCGGCGGGGATGGTGATGGGGAAGTAGAAATAACAGATTCTCTTCTGGCCCATCACATCGTAAACAAAGCCGTCCAGCATGCCGTCGGAATAGCGGGTGGCGGGGGAGTCACCGATTAGTCCGAAGTTTAGCAATTCCCTGGCCGCTATCGGATAAAGGCTGTCTGCTATAATTGGCATATTCTCCCTCAGCAGCTGACGGAAAACCTCTCCCAGAGTGCTCTCATAACGGTTGACACTGCAAGCAAGGTCTGGCAGCTCGTCGCCCTTTTCGCAAGCACCGTTGCGGTAGCCCTGAATATTCATATCGGATATATCCTCTCCCACTACGATGATATATCCGTCATCGGGATAAATGTTCTCGGGGCTTGCATTGGGGCACACCATGATACCACCCTTGCAGCGCTCATAGAGCTTTCTGTCGGGATCATTGCTTCCTCCATTGAAGTTCCACGTGAATACCTGAGTTTTACTCTCGTCCATGGTGAAGGAGAAATTCAGGGTGGGATTCGTGGCCTTGCTGTCGCTGCTGTATTCAAAGTCGCCGATGTGATATACGGTCACAGGCTGGTCCAGTGCTTCCGTCTGAGAGAATGCCACGGTCAAATAGCTCCCGTTGGAAAGGAGGGCTTCATAGTCTGCAAAGTTCCTGGGCGAAGAAAGATTGGCTGAGCTCATTTCCGGGTCGTCCTCCGCTCCTGTAACAGGTACAAAGCCTCCGGAATATACGCCGAAAACAAGGGGGGAGTTCATATCTGCCCTGCTTCCATCAATGTAAAGCTCCGGTACAAGGCCCTCGTGTGCTGCCTCACGGTAAGAAGCGGCATAGGGATAGACAGCGGTGAGACTTATATCCTCGGTCGAGCTGTTTGTGAGTATATAGCTGTCGCTGATTGCGGCGGAGGGAGGATAGAGCCCTTCCTTAGAGTAGGCGGCGAAGGAAATATCGATAAGCCTTTCAACTTCGATTCCGTGGCAGTTTTCAAGAGCGGTAAGGGGCAGCACCGGGCCTGCGTAGGACATATATTCCGTGAGGGCGGCGTCATCGCCACCGCCGGACTCTCCGGGAGCGGGAGCGGAAGCACCCATTCTGCCGAAAAGAAGCAGCATACCTCCAAAAATCACCGTAGGAGCCAGAATGAGGCAGGCAGCAATTCCCACCGCTGCGTTGAATACACGGCGCCTAAAACGGGCGGATTTAGCCTCCCGGGCATCACGGACGTATTTATCCGGGCTGTCGCCTATTATATCCAGAATGTCCTCTGCGTTCATCGGTATCCCTCCTTTTCCAGAACTGTGCGGAATTTTTCCCTTGTGCGGTGGAGCATGCTCCGCACCTTAGACTCTGTAAAGTCAAAGCGCAGGGCAATTTCCCTTACCGTGTCCATGTACCAGTAGCGGCAGAGAAACACTCGTCTTTCCTCTGTGGGCAGGGAGGAGAGAAAACGCTCATATATACGCTTCAGCTCCTTCAGCTCCAGCTCCTCCGCGGGCTCGCCCACGCCGCCGGGTATGCAGAAGCTCAGCTCATCCAGAGCCAGGGGCAGTTCTCCGCCGCCCCGCTTCTCCGCGTTTGTTTTGCGCCAACGGTCAATGCTGAGTCTGCGGCAAATTTTTCCCAGAAAGGCGGAGAGGATATTGGGCCTTTCCGGAGGCATGGAGTTCCAGGCTCGGAGATAAGTGTCGTTCACACTCTCCTCGCTGTCCTCCCTGTTTCGGAGTATATTGTAGGCTATGCTGTAGCAGTAGGGGCCATATTTCGTGTCGGTCTCAGAAATGGCCCGCTGAGAGCGCTCAAAATAAAGTTCAATTATTCTCGCGTCGGTCATGAAGTCCTTACCTCCTTTGCCTTTAATGACGCAAAAAAAGGAGAGTTATTTCAAAAAATCTTCTTTTTTTTAGAAAAAAATACCCCGGGGCGTGTTAAATCTTGCTCCGGGGCTTTTGTCAGTCCTCAAAGGGGAAGCGGTAGTCAAGGCCGCATTCATCTCTGAGGGCGATGAATTCTTTCTGAATGGCTTCGCCCACGGGTACGCCCTTATCCTTGCGTTCCAGCCAGGCTAAGTGCTCCTTTTCTCCGGCGGTGTATATCCGCTCTGCGCCGGGAGCCTTTTCAGACTGGCGCAGACCCCGGCAGATGCCGCCGGCGGTCTCCTTGAAGGTGTCAAGCCCCATGAAAAACTCGGGGTTAATGACGAAGAAGAAGTGACCAAGACGGAACATCTTGTTGTTGCCCTCGGCATCCTTGCCGCTGAGCTCTTTCATGTAGGGACCTCCGCAAAGGGCGGCGGAGAGAATTTCCACAATGGTGGTGAAGCCGTAGCCCTTGTAGCCGCCGGTCTCCTCCCCGGCGCCGCCTATGGAGAGCAGGGCGCAGTTGCCTTTGCGCATCTCCTTCAAAATTTCCCCGGACTGGGTCATAGTGCCGCCGTCGCGGGTCACCACAAGACCGGCGGGGGTGGGCTTGCCGCTGCGCTCATAGTATTCTATCTTGCCGTTTTGTACAATGGAGGTGGCACAGTCAAAGTTGAAGGGGAATTCCTCGTCGGTGGGCATGGTGAAGGTGAGGGGATTGGTGCCCATCATTGGCTCCACGCCGAAGGTGGGGGCCACGGAGGGACGTGCGTTTGTTCCGGTTATGCCTATCATTCCCGCCTTTTCAGCCATGCCGGACCAGTAACCGGCTATGCCGTAGTGTGTGGAGTTCATTATACTGCCGCCGGCCATGCCGTAAATTTTGGCCTTCTCTATAAGCATCTCCATCATGCGGTAGCTTGCCACCATGCCCATACCGTTGTTGGCGTCCATGACTACGGTGGTGGGCGTCTCCTTTAGAATGTCAATTTTCGTTTCGGGAAGCAGTGTGCCGTTTTTAATGCGGTCCAGATATATGGGCTTGAAGCGGTTGCAGCCGTGGCTTTCAATGCCCCGGCGGTCGGACTCAAGAAGCACATCGGCGCAGATGGCAGCGTCGGCTGCGGGCACGCCGTAGGCCTTGAATACATCCACCATAAAGCGCTCTGCCAGCTCCCATGAAATATACGGTCTGGTTTCCATTCTGTTATCCCCTTTGTTTGAGAAGTATATATCTGATAATATTACAGCTTTCCCGGCTTTACAAGTATATTTGCCGGGAGTTTGACAAAAGGGGATAATGTGTTAATATATGTTCATAAAAGATGTAAAGGAGCAACACATGGACAGCTTCATTGAAAAGAAACAGGCGGCCATAAAGCGCCTCCAGAGCAATATGCTCATAAAATACTCCCTCAGCGTTTTTCTGCTTCTCTCCCTGCCTATTTGGATATCCTCCATGTCCACCCAGCCCGCACCCGAGACCTGGCTGAGCACAGAAACTGTGTGTGAGGAGATAAGCGTAAACAGCGAGGCCAAGACCCCCTATGCCATCATAAAGGGTGCGGACGGCGGCAACTACCTTGTGGACCCTCAGCTTATGAGTCCCGAGGAGGCCACTGAAAACCTTCAGGTCGGGGACGAGTGTGCCTTCGTCTATGCCCCTCTGGGCAAGAGCGAAAATAAGGTCGTGAAGGCCATTGAAAAGGACGGGGAGACCCTTCTCGACGAGGAGGAGTCCGCAGCCACATGGAAGAGCGACCGGCAGAAAAGCTGGACGATCATAGTGGCAACCCTCATTGCCGCAGCCGTGTCCGCCCTGCTGATAGACCGCGTCTGGTGCAAGGCCGACAGGGAGGAAGTAAAACGCCTCAAGGCCGAGATAGAAAAACGTGAAGAGCGCAAATCCAGGCGGGGAAACAAGTGAATTTACTAAAAAACGGTCTGAAGTCTAGGTGATTTCAGACCGTTTTTTAGTTGTATGATTTTTCAGGCTATGTGTTCCTTGGAGTTCGGTCGAAACCGAAAGCTGCGCCATATTCAAACATTCTTTGACAAAGTTCTTTTTGAATAGATTGCATGCAGCATATTATCGTTTCCAAATCCTCGTCATCATCCTTGACGCCCAAACGCTCCAGGATACGAATACAGGCGCAGTACGTTGACTCATAAAGTCTGCTACATTCTTCCCCCTCTGCAAAGGCGTTATTAACACCGGGGATGGGGGAGACAAGCTCACCAGTCATACTCAGATATACTTTCTCAATAAAAGCTCTGTCCATGGGCCCTCCAAAGTGGTGTGTATATACGAACACTATGATTGAAACCATTTTACGGAGATAATAAGAGAAAGTCAAGCCTAGTATGGGCTGTGTGGAGGTGTGGCGTTGATAAAGTATGACCGTTTATGGGAAACTATGAAAAATCGAGGTATTTCGCAATACGACCTCTATACCCATTACAATGTCAACCGCTCACAGCTTGACCGCCTACGCCGGAACAAAAATGTGGAAGTGAACACCATTGACAAGCTCTGCAACATCCTTTCCTGCAATGTGGAGGATATTATGGAGCACTTTCCGGATGATAATAAGTTTTAACCAGCCTCGCGGCAACGCAAGGCTGGTTTTTTCGTTTGGGCCGGTCCGGTGCCCGGCCCCTGCAATATAAGGAAAATTCAGCATTGCACCCGTAGGGCGCGTCGACCCGGCGCGCCGGCGGCCCATACCCGTTTTCTTGCCGTGTCCCGGCGAATACGCGGTATCCCCGGCCCTTAGGGCGGAGGCTGTTGCACGCTCCACAGCTTATGTATCCTCTGCGGGGGCTGTTTTTGCGCTCCGCAGCAGCCACAGGCCGTAAGCCACACTTATTGCTGTCTGGACGAGGGCAATGATGATTTGCCCTTTGCTGCCGGGCTGGATGGCAAAAATGCTGAGGGAGTTTATAAGCGCGTGAGAAATGATGCAGGGGATGATGCTGCCGCAGGCGAGGAAAAGTGCGGTGTAGCCAAAGCCCACAGCGGAGGCATACACAAGCTGAAGCAGGGTGTCAAAAAGGGGCTCGCCCATCAGCAGATTCACGATGTGTCCCGCTCCGAAGGTAACAGAGGAGACGATGATGGCGGATGTGACATTGTTTTTGCTCATGCCTTTGAAAAGCAGGCCCCGGAAAATAAGCTCCTCCAAAAAGCCCACAAAGCACATGCTGATAATATGGAAAACGATCTCCGGGGCCGGGCGGTTTATGGCCACGCCGTTCCAGAGATTTACGCTGGATATGACTATCAGAGGGATGAAGTAAAGGCATTTTCTGCCCCCGGTCTTTACCCCGCAAAGGCCTAGATAATTGCCGAGGGAGTTTTTGCGTACAAAGCCGTATAAAAGCCCGGACATGACAAGCCCCACCACACAGGTGAGCAGCTTGGGCGCTCCAATAGCCTCGGAAATGGAATCCGCGTTGCCGAAGGCCAGAACATAAACAATAATGCAGACCACGGCGAACCATATTTCATCTTTGCGAAAAAGCTTGCTCATACACGCTTTCCTCCTTTTTGCCATATATTAATAATAGCATATGTTTGCAGAAAAAAACAGAGGCAAAGCCACACATCCCCCCCCCTATGGGGTGTCGCCCTTGGGGCACAATTTGTGCGGCTAATAATTTCAGGGGCGGACACATCGGTCCGCCCCTGAAATTGATTTTATAAATCGCCTTACAGAACCTTCTCGGAGATCATCCGGCAGATATCGGCCACATTTGCCCGGGCCACAAATTCAAACCTGACCTTGCCCATGCCGGAAAACCACAGCTCCAGCTCGCTGTCCAGATCCAAAACTCCGGCAGTCTCCACGGAGTAGGCCTGAATTTTGCTGTAGGGCAGGGAGGTGAAGTCCTTTTTCTTGCCGGTGATACCCTGAACGTTGATGGCGAAGATGCGCTTATTTGTGAACACAACGCCGTCGCGGATTCCGCGGAAGGATTGAACTATCTGTTCACCGGGGACAAACATGGGGCTTATCATTCCGGAAAAGTCCTTATCGTTTACGGGTTTCAGCTTGAGAAAAGATGCGTTCTGAAAATCTATCATGGTTTATTCTCCTTTTTATGTTGTTGCCGCTTTCCGGACTTTTTTATTATGCTCGGGATTTTTAGGAATCAGCCATGCCCGTTTTTTTTTCATTCCTCAGGATTTGCCGGTTTGAAACCGAACATTTCCTTGAAATCTTCATAACACTCCGGGCATATCCAATCTGCATCAGGGGAATTTTGTGGCATGGTGCAGTATCCCTTCTGCAGACACTCCGGATGGAGATAAAATTTCGCCCAACAGAAGACACAGTGCTCGTGGTCCCATTTGTCAGACAGGGGATGAAAAGGGATGTAATAAAGGGGAGCGTTTTTCAGCTTTTCTTCCCGTCCGGCAATCGGCCCGGAACTCAGGCGCCAATCGTCCTTTTCAATCATATTAAAACCACCGCCTTTTTCAAAATCACTCGGCGTCAGGAGTTTTCTCCACAAATTCACGGATAGCAATGCACACTTCCCGGACGTCAGTCATTTCGGAAAGGGCAATTTCTTTCTCCACAGGAGCTTTCGTTTCCTCGTCCATCACCATGTATAATGCGTCTTTGTCGATTGTGATATTGAATTCGTGTCTGCGGCGGATGATTTCCAGCTCGATGGTGTTATTATAGGCTTCCGCAAAAACCGTTTTGCCATCCGTAAGACCCTCAAACTGCTTCCATTCAAACTCTTCCCAAAGCTCTGCAAACAAGCCGCGGGGAGGAATATCAGTATTTTTGCCAAAAGCCTTTTCATGCAATTTATTGCCCTTGCGGTTGAGCTTGCTTGCAGTTACGCATAAAGCAATTAACCAGAGGGCAGCAGCTCCTGCGGAAATAAGAAAAGGGATTGGATTAACATCAATATATTGCACGCAGATAATCAAAGCGACTATGACAGCGAGGCCGGAAATAAGAATCAACGTATTGATGGTATTGCGCAGCTTGCTAAATTTTATGTAAACCTGTTGAGCTTCGCTTTGATTTTTCTTAGCCACACCGCCGCCTCCTTATTCCTGATAAAAATATTTTATCAGCTGCTGACGCTTTTGTACAGTGCAAAGCTGAGCAACACTAGAGGCAAGGATGCCCTTGGTATGACTGACATACCAAGGGCATCCTTATTTTAACGCCTGTATTATTTCTTAGGGACAACTTTTTTGTATGGGAAACATCCTTACAAAACTTGATTTATGAACTTTCTGATATGGCCATCGGGATCGTCTTTGAATATGTAAAGCAAATCATTCCTTCCAAATTTATGCGCAATTCCGCAAGCTTCCATACGCAGCTTTGCTATATCGCTATTTGCTAACAACTCAAATAATCTCATGTAGTTGTCTTGTGCAGCAAAGGCTTTCATACATTGGGCCACAGCAATTTTGGCGCTATTGGTTTCTGCTGTACTCAACAGGCAAATCAGCCTTTCTGTGTGCTGCGGATTTTTCTCTATGCCTCTAAGAATCTGATAGTAATATGAATCAAGCCAATTATGGTTTTTCTCAAAACAGGAGAGTATCTGTTCATCTGATACCCAAAGATTCCTGTGAATCAAATGTTCCAAAACAGTTGTAACAAACATCCTGTCATCGCTTTGCAGTGCATTCAAGAAATGTTTGCTAAGTTCCATGGATTCGTCAAAGTCAAATATCACAGACATAATGTACCTGCGTTTAAACTTATCTTTCGAATCAATATAGCGTTTCAGCAACTCATATGCTTCATGGGTTTTGTTATTCCTCAGGGCTTCACAAGCAAGGGCAAAGATTTGCATATCAGATGTTTCCATCATCTTCCCAAATTCCTTAATAGGAAGATTCTCGGGAACTACCTGATCATTTACAAGTTTCATAAGCTCACCTCCGGACATCCCAACATAACATACAACAAATTGTTTGTACAGAAAAATCGTGGGCAACAGCCCACGATTTTTA
>JAZSFJ010000042.1:0-9355 GCA_045532145.1 Oscillospiraceae bacterium | reverse complement strand
CGCCAGGGTGAGGACGCTGAGGCTGAGGCCGAGGCTACCGACGCTGAATAATTTATACTGAAGATATTTAGGAGGAAATAATCATGGCATTTACCGCTCAGGATGTTAAGACTCTCCGCGAAATGACCAACGTTGGTATGATGGACTGCAAGAAGGCCCTGACCGAGACCAACGGTGATATGGATAAGGCTGTTGAATGGCTCCGCGAAAAGGGCCTCGCCAAGGCTGCCAAGAAGGCTGGCCGCATTGCTGCTGAAGGCATGAGCTATGCACTCAGCGAGAACGGCGTTGGTGTCGTTGTCGAAGTTAACTGC
This sequence comes from Oscillospiraceae bacterium, assembly GCA_045532145.1. GTDB lineage: Bacteria > Bacillota > Clostridia > Oscillospirales > Oscillospiraceae > SIG459. Next base: position 9,041 of record JAZSFJ010000042.1, on the reverse strand, counting down.
GAGACCGACTTCTGCGCAAAGAGCGAGCTCTTCGTCGCTTTCGTTAAGGACATCGCCAAGGTCGTTCTCGAGAACGATCCCGCTGATGTTGACGCTCTCATGAACTGCAAGTACCCCGGCTCTGAGCTGACTGTTGCCGAGACCATGCCCGAGAAGGTCATGTCCATCGGTGAGAACCTCCAGATCCGTCGTTTCGTCCGCTACGCTGAGAACACCTCCGTGGTTTACGTTCACGGCGGCGGCAAGATCGGCGTTCTGGTGAACATGGTTGTTGAAGGCGGCATCGACGCTACTGAGATCGGTAAGGACGTCGCTATGCAGATCGCTGCTCTCAACCCCCGTTTCTGGGACAAGAGCCAGGTCAGCGAGGAAGTTCTCGCTGCGGAGAAGAAGATCGCTCTCGCTCTCATGGATGCAGATCCCAAGATGGCCAGCAAGCCCGCTGCCGTCAAGGAGAAGATCGTCATGGGTAAGATGAACAAGTTCTACGAGGAGAACTGCCTGCTCCAGCAGGAGTTCGTCAAGGACGGCAGCTTCACCGTCGAGAAGTACATGGCTTCCGCAGCCAAGGCTCTCGGCGGCTCCGTCAAGTTCGTTGACGCTGTTCGCTTCATGACCGGCGAAGGCATCGAGAAGAAGGTTGAGGACTTCGCAGCCGAAGTCGCAGCCCAGATGAACATGGGCAAGTAAATCAACAATAAAGAAAGAACGTCTGCCGTAAGGCAGGCGTTCTTTTTTTGCATTATTGAGCCTCTCCAGACTCCCCTGTGTAAAGTGAGCTGGGCAGATGCTTGTGTCATGGTGCGCAGCGATGCAAACGCGCACTTGCCTCATCCTGCACCCGTAGGGCGCGAGCCCGTTGCCGCCCGGCGCGCCGGCAGTATGCAGCTCGATATGCACCCATGCACAGCGAATACGTATTCGCCTTAGAGATACTGGAAATATAGTGCTTGCCGCTGGCGCGCCGGGGCGACGCGCCCTACGATGAAGCGGGAAATTAAGTGCTGAAAAGAACTCCAACACCTTATCAGTCAGCCTGACGGCTGACAGCTTCTCCTCAAGGAGAAGCTTTTAAAGCTGTAAGCGCCTTGGAACTATGTTTCCAAGGCGCTTATTCTTTATTTGCTTTTTGCGGCCTTTGCGGCGTATTTCTTTTTGAATATCTGCTTTCTCAGAAGGAAAACGTTCAGCACGACGAACAATGCGAAGAATATGCAAAGGCACATAATGGTCTTGCCCATGCTCTGGGGTGCAACACCAACCAGCAGGAAGAGGGGGAAGCCGAAAAGTATAGCCCAGGGCTGGTGGTAGACAAGGTTGTCGCTGGCCTGAGTTTCAAACTTGGGGTCGATTTCACGGAGCAGAATTGCGCCGGTGGAGGCGGTGCCTGTCTGCATACCGTAGATGGAGAGGAACGCCTCGTGCTCGTAGAAGGGGAATACCCGTTTGCACACATAGCGGTGGTAGGTGTAGGTTCCGATGGCGCCAAGTACACAGATGATGCTCAGGGGCACAATGAAGCTGGGTGTGAGGAAGGCGCTCAGGTCGATAGCTGCGATGGAGGCGATAACCATGATGTCGAACATGAAGCCGGAAATGCGGTTGAGCATGAAGTTGTTGGCATAGTCGCGCTTCATGACTCCGCTCTTGCGGAGCTTGGCCAAAATCGCTTTTACCAGCATTCCGAAAATGGTGGAGAAGAGGAACTGGAAACCCCAAATCATGCTCTGGATGGTGTTTCCAAGGCCGCCGAATATGCCCATTTCAATAAGGCAGTTGACACCCTTCATAAAGAGGAAGGCCAGTATGTAGGCGATGAAGACAAGGGCTACCTGAATGGTGAACTTGTCCATGCTCTCGCTGAGGGGTATCTCGTTTTTGCCGGCATACTTATCCAGGGTCATATCGTCCTCGGCATTTTTGCCGGTGTCGCCGGAGATGATGCCCTTTCTGCGGAGACTGCGCAGGGCTATAACGCCGCCGATGGAGGAAGCAACAAAGCCCATGGAGGCAACTGCCAGACCGAAGGATGTGCCGTTTTCAAAGCCATAGCTTACCTCATAGGTGTGGCCCCAGGTGTAGGCCTGTCCGGGGCCCTGGCCGTAGCCAAGGGGGAGCAGGATTCCGGAAGCGAAGAAGCTGCCGATGGCAAAGGAGAGAATGACGGTGACAATAAGGCCGATTACTGCCTGAAGGAGATAGCCGTTGACAACGGCGAGGCCGGTGTCCATAGCGCCGGTTTTGGAGCGCTTGTCGGCCTTTTTATCCACTGTGCGCAGAGCCATGGCGGCGAAGCCAAGGCCGAGACCGTGGTAAGTGAGTATCTCAAGAATGTTGTTTTCATAGAGAGGCAGGTTCAGAACGTGCTTGCAGAAGGTGTGGACAATAAGCAAAATGAAGCCGCCCAGAACGGAGGAAGGTATCATCAGCTTACGCAGGGGAGCGATGGTGTTGCGCAGGGTGTTCGCCACTATCATGGAGACGAAAAGTATGGTCATGGTAATGATGAAGCTCCATACGCCGCTGTCCCACAAATTCATTCCTGTTGTCATATATATAAACCTCCTTTGAAAATGAATATCAAAGTTGCATCCAATTTTGTACCCAATTATTATTAACGAAAGGGCGAAAAATGTCAAGAAAAAGGGGCTGAAGTCGAAAATTATTAACGCAATTCTATATACTTTTGATGCATCGCAATGTATAATAATGTCAAAATAAGGGGGGCGATTGCTTTGAAGAGGAAACTGTTGCCACTGTTGATTTGCTTCTGTATTCTTACAGGCTGCGGGGATAATACACAGTCGGAAGCAATGGTGGAGGAACCTGTAAGCGTTCCGGGCAATGCAGGAGATTCGACTGTCACAGATGCAAGCGATAGTCCCATGATTATAGCTCCCGAGGCTGAGACGAGCGAAGAGAGCGAATATCCGCAGCTCGTTGAAAGCAAGGACACGGTTACTATGACGCCCGAACCTGAAAGTCCGGATGCGGAGGAGCTACCGGAGCTGCCGCTATTTTTTGGTGGCCCATTTCTCCATATTGAAAACGGTGATGGACGGGAAATGCATCTCGAAAACCTATACCGCAGCGGAACGGAGCAGGAAATGACTCCGGAAAACCGCAGCTATGCACTTGTGGACTTGGATGGAGATGGCGTTGACGAGGTGGTGCTGAGCCTCGCCATGGGAAACAGCGAGTATCCTTATGGTTTTGAAATACTGCACGAATGTGAAAAGATGGGCGATTACCCGATGCCGTTTGGTTATCCGGTGAACCTGAGAGCGTTCCACGACCTATGCACCGATGGCACTTTTCAGGTTTCCGGCGGAGCCTATGATTGGAAGATATGTAAGATTGAGAGCTTTGACCAAAATGGCTTTACAACAAGGACTCTCATGGGAAGAGCTTCCCACACAGATGAAAACGGTGAGATGATTTTTAGCTTTTTCATCGGTGAGGAGAGCTGCTCCGAGGAGGAACTTCTTGACGCTGTGGAAGAGAGGAATGCCACAGCGGAGCGTGTGAAGTTTTTCAGCCTTGGTATGAAAAGTTACAAATCCTCCTTTGTTGTGGAGGACGAGGGCGAATACACCTTGTCCAACGGTCTTAGGCTGGGCCTTTCCTATAATGAGATAAAGGAGCTTATCGGTCCGCCTCAGATGAAGGAGACTATGGAGCTGGAGGTAGCAAACTTCTATAAGCTGTTTTACAGGGGACTTGGAGTTCTCACTCTTTGCGCGTATCCGGGAGAGAGCATTGAGGATGCCTCCCTCCTGTGCATTCAGGTTCTTGAAAGAGGAACGGAAACGGCGCACGGCATAGAGGTGGGAGCTGACCTGAAAACTCTGCGGGAGGCAGGGATGGAACCCACAGAGGAAAATGGATTTTTTGACTTTAACTTTCCCACAATTGCCAGCGGCGACACTATGGCATATGACGGCACGGTGGAGATATATAACGGCTTTGCGGGCATCGAGGAAGGACGCCATCTATTCTATATGATGAGCGACGGACTGGTTGGCAGCATACTAATCAGACCCGCCGTGGCTCTTGATGCATTCCCACCGGTGTATCCTCCGCTTTTGGGAGACAGTATCAGCCTCAATCCCAATGATCTCGTGGGTGAAAAGCTTGGTGAACTGGAGAGGGTTACTGTGAAAAGCTGTGTCAATAATGGAGGTGAAAGGCTTCTTGAGTATGAAAATACCTTGAGTAACTTTCAGATGACTATGCTTACCCAACTATTTGCCGAGCTTTCTGTTCAACAACTTTCTGCGCCTCCGGAGGTGCAGATGAATGACTGCGACCGCAATTATGAAATTACATTGCACTTTTCCGATGGTGAAAGCAGTGTTTTCCAAACTGCCGACGAGGGAGCGCTCATATACTACGGAGAGGGGGATGTGTGGTTTGCAGGCAAAAGCGAGGCGATAAAGGAGTTTTTGGCAACTTACTATAGGTGGTCGAAGTATGACCTGAGCTTTATGGCGTGGTGAGTATAACAAATTAATGGCATATATTCTTTACTTTTTCGCTATCTAACTGTATAATGGAGCAAACACTCAGGAGGATGAGAAAATGGAAAAGAAAAACGGATGTATTGTGGTAGATCCCGACCATGTCTGCTACTATTTCTCCCGTGGCTTCTGGTCTCTGGATGAGGAAATGGATGCCTGCCACGGCTGCAACCACTATGATGACGACGACAGCACCTGCCGCTGCCCGGAGAATAATAATAAGTAATAAAAATCGCGCCCTTGCCCGAGGGCGCGATACACTATTCGTAGGGCGCGACGACCTCGGCGCGCCATGGGGAGTGCACGGTCTTAGTGCACTAATTTCGTGCAAAATTGGGACAATCCCTCAGTCATTTTCCCCTCGCTATGCTCGGCGAAAAAGACAGCTCCCTTTACACAAGGGAGCCCTAAAATGGTATGAATAAAGAAACCAGCTCCATAGAAGGAGCTGGTTTCTTTATTCATAATCCTTCCAATATTCCCCTACAGACCTGTTCATCTCCCGGGAGAAATCGGAGTTGAACTTAAAGTCGCAGAAGCTTTTGAGCCAGTCTTCGTAGCTTCTCAGCCCGGCTTTATAGCCCAGCATTTCCCGAAGCTCGGCTTCATCCATGTCCCGGTAGCCGTTTTCGTGGACTATATGCTCCATGGCGCAGCGGCGGGGCTTCAGACGGGCTCTCTGCTGCTCAGTGGGGCGGCCGAAAACCAGCATGGCGGCGGGGAAAACCCAGGCGGGGAGGCTCAGAAGCGCCCGAAGCTGCTCCATGTTTTCCATTATATCCCCTATGTAGCAGGAGCCTATGCCAAGACTTTCGGCGGCGCAGACAGCGTTCTGGGCGGCTATGTTGGCGTCGGAGGCGGCCAGCATCAGGTCGCCGGGGCCGGGAGCGCGGGCAGCGGGGCCTTCAAAGGAAAAAGCTCTGTACCACTTGCGGCAGTCGGCAAGGAAAATGAGCACCAAATCGGCCTTCGCTATGAAAGGCTGATTATCGCAGAGGACTACGAGGCGCTCTTTCAAAGCCTGGTCCGTGATGTCCAGAATGGTATAAAGCTGCTGGTTTCCCGCGGTGGGAGCCTCGGCGGCAGCTCTCAGAATGGCATTCTTTTCCTCTGGGGTAATGGCCTCGCCTGTGAAAGCGCGAATGCTTTTGCGCTCATAAAGGGAGCGAAGAATATCGTTCATGCCGCTGCCCTCAGTTTTTCAGGCTGTGCATGGGAGCGGGGATGCGTCCGCCCCTGGCAATGAAGTCCGCGGAGGACTCTTTATGAACGGGCATTACGGGGGCTGTGCCCAGCAATCCGCCGAAGTCCACGGTGTCGCCCACATCCATGCCGGGAGCGGGGATAATGCGGACAGCGGTGGTCTTCTGGTTCACAACGCCGATGGCGGCCTCGTCGGCAATGATGGCGGAAATGGTCTCGGCGCTGGTATCCCCGGGTACGGCTATCATATCAAGGCCCACGGAGCAGACGCAGGTCATGGCCTCCAGCTTATCCAGAGTGAGAACTCCGGACTGCGCAGCGGCTATCATGCCCTCATCTTCACTGACGGGGATAAAGGCGCCGGAAAGTCCGCCCACATGGCCGCTGGCCATGATACCGCCTTTTTTAACGGCGTCGTTGAGCATTGCGAGAGCGGCGGTGGTGCCGTGGGTGCCGCAGGTCTCAAGGCCCATCTCCTCAAGGATACGGGCAACGCTGTCGCCGATGGCGGGGGTGGGAGCAAGGGAAAGGTCCACAACGCCGAAGGGAACTCCCAGACGGTTTGCGGCCTCCTGAGCCACCAGCTGACCCATACGGGTGATGCGGAAAGCGGTGCGCTTTATGGTGTCGGCCACGGTGTCGAAGGGCTGGCCCTTCACGTCCTTGAGGGCGCAGTGGACAACGCCGGGGCCGGAAACGCCGACGTTGATTACGCACTCGCTCTCGCCTATGCCGTGGAAAGCGCCTGCCATGAAGGGGTTATCTTCCACAGCGTTGGCGAATACAACAAGCTTTGCGCAGCCAAAGCCACCCTTGTGGGCGGTGAGGGCGGCGCAGTCTTTTATAATGCGGCCCATGAGAGCCACGGCGTCCATGTTTATGCCGGCCTTGGTGGTGGCCACATTGACGCTGGAGCAGACTATCTCGGTCTCGGCCAGAGCCTCGGGTATGGACTCGATAAGACGCATATCTCCCTTGGTAAAGCCCTTGTGGACAAGGGCGGAGTAGCCGCCGATGAAGTTCACGCCGCATGCTTTCGCGGCGGCATCCATGGCTTTTGCCACGGCCACGGGGCTGCCGTTTTCGCAGCTTTCGGTGACAAGAGCTACGGGGGTCACGGAAATGCGCTTGTTCACAATGGGGATGCCGAACTCGCGCTCTATGGCGCAGCCGGTCTCCACCAGCTTTTCAGCCTTGCGGCAGATTTTGTCGTAGACCTTACCGGCGCAGGCAGTCATATCCGGATGGGCGCAGTCACGGAGGGAAATCCCCATGGTGATGGTGCGGATATCCAGATGCTGCTTGTCTATCATATCCAGAGTCTGACGGATATCGGAAATATTCAGCATGGCCTTTTACCTCATATTCTGTGCATGGCGGTGAAAAGGTCACGGCGCTGGATGCGGATGCTAAGGCCGATTTCGCTGCCCTTATTTTCCAGAGCGGAGCTGAGCTCGTCGAAGGAGCAGTTGGCGGCGGCGGTGTCCACCAGAATGGTCATGGTGAAGATGTCCTCCATGATGGTCTGGCTCAGGTCCAGAATGTTCACGTTCTTGCGGGCCAGCAGGGCGCTGACTTCGGCGATAATGCCCACACGGTCGGGGCCTATAACGGTCATTATTGCTTTCATATCTTTCTCCATATTGTTTGTAGTATTTTTATGGCGGCGGGAGCAAGCCCCCGCCCTACGAGAGGGTATTCAATGCGGTGTGGGCGAGCCCGTGGCCGCCGGCGCGCCGTTGCAGGGCAAAATTTTCTGCCGGATGTCCGGATCGGGCCGGCCGGGTGTCCGGCCCCTACAAATGTGGGTGCAGGATTTGCGGCGGGAGCAAGCCCCGCCCTACGGGGGATCACATAAAGCTGGCAACAGTCTCTTTGGGGGCCTCGCAGGGGCTCAGCTCCCTTATTTTCAGCACCGGGCCGGGGCGGTCATAGCCGGGGTGTTCCATAATGCGGATGGAGGCGGTAAGCTCCACCCACTGGCCACTTTGGAGATCCATACGGCTGTTATTGATGGCGATAAGGCCTGCAAAGGCAATGTCATCGGCGCAGCAGGTCATCATCTGGCGGCCCACTATGAGTTCACCGGGCTCAAGATCCTCGCTGAGGGCCACCTGAGCCTTGAAGCGGACCACCTTGTTTTCGTAGCTTTCCAGCTCCTCGTTCAGGTCACGATACCAAATGGCGTAGTCATTGTCGGCTATCTCGAAGGCTTTGGCCTTCTTGTCAAAGGGCAGGGGGTCAACTATGTCGTCGTACTTAACCTTGCCGTCGAGTCCCTCGTAGGCAATGTCGCAGGCCCGGTTGGCGGCACGGACTATCTTATGGTAGGGCATGATGTCCTCATCGGCGGGGAAACGGTTGAAGACTATGAGCTCGCAGCTTTTCAGCTTGTCATACACAAGCTGGCGCATATTGGCGTTATATGTGAGGAAGGTTCCGGCGTCTGCGAACATGAACTCCTGATACACGGCCCATGCGGGAGGCATGGCCATGTAGAAGTCGTCCAGCATCCACATGCCGTTATACTCAACCAGCACTCTTTCGGCATTGGCCTCCAGAAGCCAGCGCTGCAGATTTTCCTCGGTGAGCTCTTCCGGCTCCTCCACATAGCGGATGAAAACGTCGGTGCAGGCGAATGTGTCGGGATTCAGTTCCTCCACGCCCTCCTCGCACATGATGAGCAATGTGCGCTCGCCGGAGTTGAAGCGCTCATCCTCAAGGGTCTCCTGAAGGAATTTGGTCTTTCCGGCCTCAAGAAAGCCGGTGAAGAGGTATACGGGAACCTCTATCTGGGGCATTTCAATAAGATCTTCCTGCATTTTTCCCTCTCCTTAGATTTTGAAAAGCTCTTTAAGCGCGGCTTCGTTTATGCCGCTGCCGATGACGCAGAGTCTGCCGGTGATGCCTGCGCCGCCGCGGCGTATCTCTCCCTCGCCGGGAACATAGTCGAAGTGGAACCACTGTCCGTCCACGCTGTCCACAATACCCTTGGCGCGGAGAATGGCGCCGTATTTTTTCTCGTCTTCAAGTTCCTCGAGAATGTTCTCCAGCTCGCTCCCGGAGAACTTCTTTGCGGTCTCGGCGCCCCAGGAGGCAAAGACCTCGTCGGCGTGATGATGGCCGTGCTCGTGGTGATGATGGCAGCCGCAGTCGGGGTCGTGGCACTCATGCTCATGATGGTGGTGATGCTCGTGGTGGTGCTCATGCTCCTCGTGCTCGTGGTGATGATGGCAGCCGCAGTCGGGGTCGTGGCACTCGTGCTCATGATGGTGGTGATGCTCGTAAGTCGGGGGCCAAGCGGGCTTAGGAAGACAA
>JAZSFJ010000142.1:0-4954 GCA_045532145.1 Oscillospiraceae bacterium | reverse complement strand
CCATTGCTTCTTCCTTTTTAGTATAAATGCTTCCATACCTTTCCCTGGGGGAAGGTGGCCCCGAAGGGGACGGATGAGGGTCTTTTGGCGACTGCTTTTTGTTGTACTGCAAAAATCTCTGAAGCTTATTACCGCGCAATTCGCCTGAGGTTTAAGCAGCGGAAAACCTCTGCCGCTAAGACCCTCATCAGTCAGCTTACGCTGACAGCTTCCCCCAGGGGAAGCCCAATCTCTCTTTACGCCAGTCTCACTCTCTCGATATTCTTCACGGCTTCCTCGATGAGGGCCTCAATATCCAGAGCCTTTTCTATCTCCTCGCACTCGGCCACGGTGGGGCGAAGCTTGGGGTGACGGGGAGTGAACACGGTGCAGCAGTCCTCGTAGGGGAGGATGGAGGTTTCAAAGGTGTCTATCTTCCGGGCCAGAGAGACTATCTCTGCCTTATCAAAGCCTATGAGGGGGCGCAGCACGGGCAGCTCGGTGACAGATTCGGTGACCGCCATGGCGGACATGGTCTGGCTTGCCACCTGACCCAGATTTTCGCCGGTGACGATGGCGCCGCAGCCGTTGTCGTTTGCAATACGCTCCGCAATGCGCATCATGAAGCGGCGCATGATGATGGTGAAATACTCCTCGGGGCACTTGTCCCGAATCTCCTCCTGAATGTGGGTGAAGGGGACTATCTCCACCATCAGCTTGCCGCAGTAGGCGGTGAGCTTGTCGGCAAGGGTGAGCACCTTCTCCTTGGCGGCCTCGCTGGTGTAGGGGAAGGAGAAGAAGTGGACGGGAATAAGGTGTACGCCGCGCTTGGCTATCATGTAGCTGCTCACGGGGCTGTCGATGCCGCCGGAGAGGAGGGTGACTGCTCTGCCGTTGCTGCCCACGGGCATACCGCCCGCACCGGGCAGAGGGGTGGAGTGGACGTAGGCTGCAAGGTCGCGGACCTCCACGTGAACGGTGAGCTCGGGGGAGCGGACGTCCACCTCCGTGTCGGGGAAAGCCTCGGCAAGGAGTCCGCCCACGTGCTGGCTCAGCTGAATGCTGGTGAGGGGGAAGCGCTTGTCGCTGCGCTTGCTCTCAACCTTGAAAGAGCGGGCTGCGGCCATGTCCTCGGCCAGATACTCTATGGCCTTGGCGGCGATGGCATCGGGGTCCTTGTCGCAGGCGGCGGCGCGGGTGATGGCGATGACGCCGAAAACGGTCTGCAGCGCCTCGAAGGCTCCGTCCATGTCGCAGCTATCCTCCTGAGGCTCAACGTAGACGGTGGACTGGAGGGCGTAGACCTTGAAAGTGCCGAAGGGGCGCAGACGGCGCACCACGTTGGCAATGAGCTTCTGCTCGAAATTTCTTCTGTTAAGGCCCTTCAGGACGATCTCGCCCTGCTTGAGCAATATAATGTCGTTCATAAAATTAAATCACTATTCCTTTCTGGCTCCCCTTCCAGGGGAGCTGTCACGCGCATGCGTGACTGAGAGGTCCTATTCCTTTCTGGCTCCCCTTTCAAGGGGAGCTGTCACGCGTATGCGTGACTGAGAGGTTCTTCACAGTTTTGCTGAAAACTCCAATAGACCTCTCCGTCTTTTGCTTCGCAAATCCCACCTCCCCTAAGAGGGGAGGCTTTGGGCTGTCGCACCCGAAGGGTGTTCACTTCGCTTTGGCTTCCGCCTGAGCTTTGTTCAGCTCCTCTGTTGCAAAGTGAAGCTTTGTGAGCACATTTTTGGCGGTCTTGGGGAAAACAAACCATGTGTCGTCATGGGAGGCCAGGTCTATGCCGTCCATGGGTCTGGGTATGCCCCGCTTTTTGAAGTCGAACTCCACGTGGACAGAGCGCATGGTGTTCACCGGGCGGTTCAGGTAAAATTCCTCGCCGTTATCCAGAAATCCGTAAACGGAAAAGCCCTCCTCGGTGTGAATAAGGCTCACATTGCCTGTCTTCCGAAAACCCTTTTTGGCGTTCACCATGTGGTAGAGCTCCGCCTCGTCGGAGAAGGAGTAAATGCCCTCGTCCACCTGTTTGCGCACCTGAGCGCGCTCCCAGTTATACCAGTCGGGGACGTGGGAGAATATATCCTCTCCCTTTTCGCGGTGGAGGCGGCCATATTCGTCCATCTCCCAGCTCTCCCCGCACTCTTCGCACCAAAGGCGGCTGCCGTGGCTCTGCATGGCAAACTCCTTGCCGCAGACGGGGCACTGGTAGAGAACCTTATGTATATTATGGGCACGCATGGGAGAAGTGATGCGTATACGGTTTTCATACTGCCATGCGTAGTCGTCGTACTGGAAAGCCGCCTCAATGCGGCGCTGGAGCTCAGCGGCAGGCAGGCTCATAACTTCTTCCCTGGTGGCAACCTGAATAAAGTCGCCGCTGACCTTCACCCGGCGGTAGGGGTGCTTGCACCACTGGGGGGAGCGGAGGAAGTTTCCGTGCTGGATGAATACAACGATGGGGCACTTGGCCATTTTGGCTAGCTTGCCCAATGCGCCGTCTATCTCCTCGTTGACGCCCACAAAGGAGAAGCGGGCCTCGGGATAGATAACGCAGGATTTTTTCAGGCGGGTGAGCATGGTGAGTATGTGCTTCACAACGCCCAGATCCTGAGTGAATTTGCGCTTATATATGCCGCCTATGCCACGCATGAGAAATTCCCGACCTATGAACTCCTCAACGGAGATGACCCAGCCCGCAGAACGGGGGAACATGGCCTTTACCAGCATGGGGAAGTCCACAAAGGAGGCATGGTTTTGCAGCACCAAGTAGGGGGGCTTTAGCCCCTCGCAGTTTACTTTGTTGATTTTTCCGCCCACGGGAGTGAGGAACCACACAGTTCCGCCCCACTCTATGGGCATAAGATAGGCCTGAGGCTTCAGTGGGAGGCGCTTTGTGTCAAAGGGTTTTGGCTTTTTCATAATACAGCTCGCCTTTCGATGAAGTCGGGGGTCTTGTGTTTTTTTATTGGCTATCGTAGAGCTTATAGCTGCGGTACTGCACCGCTTCGGCTATGTGCTGGGGCAGAATGTCTCTGCTGCCCTCCAGATCCGCCACGGTGCGGGCCACACGGAGTATGCGGTCGTAGCTTCTGGCGGTGAGGCCCAGAGCCTCGAAAGCGCCCCGCATCAGCTCCTCGCAGTCTTCGCTGAGGGCGCAGTGCTCTCTCATCTCCTTGGGAGAGAGGTAGGCGTTGCAGGAGCTTCCGCCCCGGGCACTCTGTATGGCTCTTGCGGCGTTCACCCTCGCCTTTACCTCGGCGCTGCTCTCGCCGCTTGGACGGGAGCGGAGGGAATCGAAGTCCAGAGCGGGAACTTCAACAATAATGTCTATGCGGTCCAGCAAAGGGCCGGAGATGCGGCTTTGATACTGCCTCAGGGAGCTTTCCGTGCAGCGGCAGCGGCCGCCGGGCTGTCCGTACCAGCCGCACTTGCAGGGGTTCATGGCGCAGACAAGCTGGAAGCGGCTGGGGTAGCTGTAGCTTCCGGAGGCGCGGGAGATGGTCACTTTGCCGTCTTCAAGGGGCTGGCGCAGCACCTCAAGGCTGTCTCGGGAAAATTCGGGCAGCTCGTCCAGAAAGAGGACGCCGGTGTGGGCCAGACTTATCTCCCCGGGGCGGGGATGGCTTCCGCCGCCGGACATGGCAACGTTGGAAACGGTGTGGTGGGGGGAGCGGAAGGGCCGGAGATTCACCACCGGATGGTCCGAGGTGGTGTAGCCCGCCACAGAGTGTACCTCCGTGGCCTCGGTCATCTCCTGACGGCTCATGTCCGGCAAAATGCCGGGGAGCCGCTTTGCAAGCATGCTCTTTCCTGAGCCGGGAGGGCCGATGAGAAGCACATTGTGGCCTCCCGCGGCTGCCACTTCCAAAGCCCTTTTCACATTGTCCTGACTTTTAACGTCGGCAAAGTCGGGCACGGGGGAGGAGTATTGGCTCAAATCCGGGCTCTCGGCGGGCTTTATGAGGCACTCGCCGCGGAGGTGGCTCAAAAGCTCCCCCACATTCCGGACGGGGTAGACCTCCAAACCCTCGGCGAAAGCGGCCTCGGCGGCGTTGCCGGCCGGGACAAAAAGCTCCTTTATACCCGCCTTGGCGGCGTGGAGGGCCATGGGCAGAGCGCCGTGGACGGCCCTCACTTCGCCGGTAAGGCTCAGCTCGCCTATAAAGGCGGCCTCAGGGGGCAGACGCTTTAAGTCGCCGGAGCAAAGGAGTATGCCAAGCATTATGGGCAGGTCGTAGACCGTGCCCGCTTTTTTTGTATCGGCGGGGGCGAGATTTATGGTAAGGCGGCTTACGGGGAAGCTGAGGCCCGCGGTCTTGATGGCGGCGCGGACTCTCTCCCGGGCTTCCTTCACGGCGGCATCGGGCAGACCCACCACCTCAAAGGCGGGCAGGCCGTTACTGAGGAAGCATTCGCAGCTTACCTCATAGCCTCCTATGCCGTGGAGGCCAAGGGAGCGGACGCGGGATACCATAATAATCTCACCTCGAAAATTTCAAAATAGTAATACCTTATAAGCCTCCCTTGTGTAAAGGGAGGTGGCACGCCCTTGGGCGTGACGGAGGGATTGTCATTCGCTGCCGGAGCGGCGGGAGCAAGCCCCCGCCCTACGACTGGAGAAGAAAGGAGCTTATTCCTCTTCCTTCACAATTGCAATATGCAGCTCGTCCAGCTGGCGCTGCTCAACGGTGGAGGGAGCGTCCATCATAAGGTCCTGAGCCTTCTGGTTCATGGGGAAGGTGATAACCTCGCGGATGGATTCCTCGCCGGTGAGCAGCATGATGAGGCGGTCCACACCGGGAGCGGCGCCTGCATGGGGAGGCGCGCCGTAGGTAAAGGCGTTGTACATGGCGGGGAACTTGGCCTTTACGTCCTCTTCGCCGAGGCCCACGATCTCAAAGGCCTTGACCATGATCTCGGGGTCATGGTTACGCACGGCGCCGGAGGCGGATTCATAGCCGTTGAT
>JAZSFJ010000001.1:0-38633 GCA_045532145.1 Oscillospiraceae bacterium | reverse complement strand
TTTTCCTAATTGTCTTCCTAAGACCGCTTGGCCTCCGACTTCATATCAAACATCTTGTGCTCAAGGAAATGGGCAACACCGGCAGGGGTGTCGATAAAGCGGCCGCCCAGACGGAAGCGGCGGTCCACTCCGCCATAGTTCGTAGCAAAGTAGGCATGGCAGCGGCTGTAGCCGGGCTTTGTCATAATGCTGAGGCGCAGGCCGTTGGGCAGAGTGTCCCTGTAGAGAGTTTCGCCCACCTTGGGGTATTCGTATTTAGTCATCGGCCTCATCCTCCTTCTCCCATTCCTCAAGACCGCGGAGGAAGTATACGCTGTCAAGCTCAATGCTTTTGGCCACGGCTATAATGTCCTCACGGCTTACCATGTCGCAGAGGGCGGCATACTCATCGGGACCGTAGTCCAGACCGGTGAGAGTCTGGGTGAGGTAGAAATCCTCCAGAGCGCCGGGGGAGTCGCTCAGAGCCACAAGGTCGCTGCATACGTTCTTTTTGGCGAAGGACAGCTCCTCATCGCTGAATTCCCCCTTTTTCAGAGCCTCGAGCTGGGCAAGTATCTCGGCCTTGGTCTCCTCAAACTTATCAAACTCAATGCCGGAGGATACCAGCATTATGCCCTTGAGACGGTCGCAGGAAGAGCCTGCGTAGTAGCAAAGGGAGAGCCTTTCGCGGACATTCAGGAAAAGGCGGCTGGTGGCGGTGCCGCCGTAGAGAGCGTTGAATACACGGATCGCGGCAAAGTCGGGGTCATCCATTATCTCCCCAAGGCGGAAGCCCATTTCGAGCTTGCCCTGAGTGACATCCAGGGCGTCCTCAAAATAACGGGGAGTTTCGGACACGGCGTTCATGCGTATGTCGGTGCCGATCTCGTAGTTGATATCCCCTCTGGGCAGGGCCATCAGCGCGTTTCTCAAAGCGCTTTCCACCCGTCTCATGGGTGCTGCGCCGCAGTAGAATATCTCGATGGGGCATTCCTGCAGCAGTGTGCGGTAATGCTTTGTCAGGTCGATATAGCTGATGGAATTTACATCGGTCTCCTCGCCCATGTCATCCACACCGTAATCCTCATAGGCACACATCTGGCCGAGAAGGCGGTATACGGCATAGAGGCGTTTGTCGTTTATGCGGGCGCGGATATCGTCAATAAGCTTTTCCTTCTCGCTCTCCACATAGTTTTTCATAAGGAGACCGCCCCGGGTGGCAGGGGAGAGGAGCATTTCCGCCAGCATATCCGCAACGCTCTCAAGGAGCTTTTCACCGCCCGGGGTGAAGCGGTCTGCGATGAATCCCGCATAGAAACCCAGAGACAGCACCTCGCCCTTTTTGCGAACAACGGGCATGATGCGGGCACCGTAAAGCTCGTCGCAGGCGGCGGAGATGGAGTCCATGTCGGGGTGTAAGGCTGTGCCGCGGCTGAGCACTCTGGGCACAAGGGCGTTCATGGATACGGTGTCCCTCTCAAGCTGGGTCAGCAGACTGAGAGACAGACAGTCGGATTTGAATTTGTTGGTCTGGAGACAGCTGAGCCATACACCGGGCAGCAGTTCCTTGCGTTTTATTTCCAAAGCGGATACCCCCTTGAAGTAGTTGATAACAGGGCATAATTCGTTAAATTACATTATAACACATAGTTTGCCGTTTGTGAATGAATTTATTATGAATAAAGAGCCCGTCCGGTTTAGGCCGTAGGGACCGGCCTCCCGGTCTGTCCGGCGAATACGCAATGCACCTCGTTTCCCTTCGTAGGGCGGCTGCTTGCTGCCGCCATGCAGCATCTATCCGCATACCGCTCCGACACCCCGGCGAATACGCAGGCGGGCCGGCCAGGTGTCCGGCCTCTACAAATCATCCGTCCTTGGGGAAGGCTTTGGGGCGGGAGCAAGCGCCCGCCCTACGTATGCGGTGCAAATTCCACCATGCGTAGGGGACGGCGTCCTCGACGTCCCGTGCCACGGCGAATGCGCCCCATCAAAAAACACCCGAATAAATTGACTAAAGATTCCGCGAATGCTATAATATACCCTGTGTTTTTGTATAGAAGTAAGCCCTGCCCCGCCTTCGGGGGGAGGCGGGCTGATTTAAGGAGTAGATACTATGAAGCTCAAGCGTATACTTTCCATTATGCTTTCATTGGCCGTGCTTCTGAGCATGGTTCCCATGGCTTCTGCCGCCGGGGAGGATGGGAGCATAGACGAGTGCAAGCATGTCTGCGAGACAGTGATCACCGCCACCACCTGCACCGAAAAGTACTATACTGCCCATACCCACAGCTTTGCGTCCACCGTTACAGAGCCCAGCTGCACCAATGCGGGCTACACAACCTACAGCTGCAGCTGCGGTGAGAGCTACAAGGATGACTATACCAGCGCTCTGGGTCATAAGTGGGATGAGGGTAAGGTCACCGTCGAGCCTACGGAAGAAGCCGAGGGCGAGAAGACCTACACCTGCACCCTTTGCGGCAAGACCAGAAGCGAGAGCATAGCCAGTGTTGAACACAGCCACAGCTACAGCGAGGCTGTTACCGCCCCCAGCTGCACCGAAAAGGGCTACACAACATATACCTGCTCCTGCGGTGAGAGCTATGTGGACAATTACACCGATGCTCTGGGCCATAAGTGGGACGAGGGCAAGGTGACAAAGGAGCCCACTGAGAGCGCTGAGGGAGAGAAGACATATATCTGCACCCTCTGCAGCGAAACCAGGATAGAGGCAGTTCCCGCACTTGGTCACAGCCACAGCTACAGCGAGGCTGTCACCGCCCCCAGCTGCACCGAAAAGGGCTACACAACTTATACCTGTGCCTGCGGCGAGAGCTATAAGGATAAATACACCGATGCTCTGGGTCACAAGTGGGATAAGGGAGAGCTTAGCAAGGAGCCCACTACCGAGGCTGAGGGCGAGAAGACCTACACCTGCGCTGACTGCGGCGAGAAGATGACCGAAAAGATAGACAAACTGGAGCCCGACTGCGGTGGCAAGCACAGCTGGGACAAGGGCAAGGTCACCAAAGAGCCTACCAACAAGGCAGAGGGCGAAAAGACCTACACCTGCACCCGCTGCGGCGAGACCAAGACCGAGAAGCTGGATAAGCTCCCCGGCGCGGACGCTTTCAAGGATGTTTCCAAGGAACACTATTTCTACAAGGCTGTTGACTGGGCTGTGGGCGGAAACATCACAAATGGCATAAGCGCCACCAGGTTTGGCCCCGATGTGGCCTGCACCCGAGCTCAGGTGCTCACCTTCCTCTGGCGTGCTGCCGGTGAGCCCGCCCCCAGAAGTGAGGAGAATCCCTTCACCGATTTGAAGAAGGGCGAATACTATTACGATGCAGTCCTCTGGGCTGTGGAGCAGGGCATCACCTCCGGCGTCAGCGCCACCAGATTTGGCCCCGGCGTGGTCTGCACCCGAGCTCAGGTGCTCACCTTCCTCTGGCGTGCCGCCGGTGAGCCTGCACCGGAGAGCAGGGAAAACCCCTTTGCCGATGTGAAGGAGAGCGACTATTTCTACGACGCAGTCCTCTGGTCTATGGAGAGCGGCATCACCACCGGCATGGACGAGGATACCTTTGCTCCCGGAGCCGACTGCATCCGCGCACAGATAGTCACATTCCTCTACCGCGCTTTCAACGCAGAGCTGAGATAATAACACGGATACTCCCGCAAGGCGAAAACCTTGCGGGGGTATTTTTTGCTGCACCCGCTGTCGTTTGCTGCACAATAAGTTGCCGCTGCAGCTGTAGGGGCGATTCACGAATCGCCCGCAGCAGGACGCAGGTCAATTCACAAAAAACGCATAAAAATCCCCCTTCTGTTAATGAAAAACACTTGACAGCGGGTGCGTAAGCGTGTATACTACCTGAGGCGTTAAGTAAAAAACCTTTACAGTGGGGGAGAAGGACATGGACAACACTATCATGCGCACCATGCTCTTCGACTTCTACGGCGACCTGCTTACGGAAAAGCAGAGAGAGTATTATGACCTCCACTTCAACAGCGACCTGAGTCTCCAGGAAATCGCCGAGCAGAGCGGGGTATCCCGTCAGGCGGTTTGGGACATAATCCGCCGGGCGGAACAGAGCCTTGTGGAGATAGAGGACAAGACCGGCCTTGTGGCAAGGGCAGTCCGCCGCCGCAGGAGTCTTGAGACGCTGGAGGAGCTTATCTCCCGTTTGCCCGAAAGCGGCGACAAGTCGGAGATGCTCAAGATAATGGACGAGCTTAACGATTAATCAAAAAGGAGGCCGAGATAAATATGGCATTTGAATCCCTTTCCGATAAATTATCCGCGGCCTTCAAAAAGCTCCGTGGCAAGGGCCGCCTCAGCGAGGCCGATGTAAAGGAGGCCATGCGGGAGGTCCGCCTGGCACTTCTGGAAGCGGACGTCAGCTACAAGGTGGTCAAGGACTTTGTTAAGAAAGTCAGCGAGAGAGCCGTTGGAACGGACGTTCTGGAGAGCCTCTCTCCCGCCCAGATGGTCATCAAGATCGTCAACGAGGAGCTCATAGCCCTGATGGGCAGCGAAAGCGTTAAGCTGAATATCGGCAGTGAAAATCCCAGCGTGGTTATGCTGGTTGGTCTGCAGGGCGCAGGTAAAACCACAAACGGCGCAAAGCTTGCGGCCTTTATGCGCAAGCAGGGCAAACGTCCTCTGCTGGTAGCCTGCGACGTTTACCGTCCCGCCGCCATCAAGCAGCTGGAAGCCGTTGGTGCTCAGCTTGATATGCCCGTGTTCCAGATGGGACAGGGCGAGCCTGTGCACATAGGCAAAGCCGCTATCCAGCACGCCAAAATGCATGGCAACGACCTGGTGTTTCTGGACACCGCAGGCCGTCTCCATATAGACGAGCAGCTCATGGACGAGCTGAAAAACATCAAGGCCGAGACCCGTCCCGCCGAAATCATGCTGGTTATAGACGCCATGATCGGTCAGGACGCCGTCACCACCGCCAAGAGCTTTGACGATGCTCTGGGTATAGACGGCATAATGCTCACCAAGCTGGACGGCGACGCCCGAGGCGGTGCAGCCCTTTCCATCAAGGCTGTCACCGGCAAGCCCATCAAATTCGCCGGCATTGGCGAAAAGCTGGACCAGATCGAGGTCTTCCACCCCGATCGTATGGCCAGCCGCATACTGGGCATGGGCGACGTGCTCACCCTCATCGAGAAGGCCGAAAGCGCCCTTGATGAGAAAAAGGCAAAAGAGCTTGAAGAAAAGCTCAGAGCCAACAAGTTCACCCTTCAGGACTTCTACGACCAGATGGTCCAGATAAAGAACATGGGCGGAATGCAGGAAATGCTGAGCATGATGCCCGGCATGGACGCCAAGGCTCTGGCCGGTGCTCAGGTGGACGAGAAGGCCATGGCAAGGACCGAGGCCATCATCCTCTCCATGACTCCCCGTGAGCGTGAAAATCCCGGAATTATCGGCTCCAGCCGCAAAAAGCGCATAGCTGCCGGCAGCGGCACCGAGGTTGTGGACGTAAACCGCCTGCTCAAGCAGTTTGAGGCCATGCAGAAGATGATGAAGCAGATGAACAGCATGGGCGGCAAGAAAATGAAGCGCATGCAGCGCATGGCCGGCCGCGGCGGCTTCCCCGGACTGCCCTTCTAAAGTATGTTACGCGCCATAGTGCGCACACATAAATATATCAACTATTCAATCTTAATGTGGAGGTGAAAAGAAAAATGGTCAAGATCAGACTGCGCAGAATGGGTGCTAAGAAGAACCCCTTCTACCGTGTTGTTGTTGCTGATTCTCATTTCCCCCGTGACGGTCGTTTCATCGAGGAAATCGGCACCTACAATCCCCTTGCTACTCCTTCCGAGATCAACATCGATATGGAGCGTGCAAAGTACTGGATCGCTAACGGCGCACAGCCCACCGATACCGTCAAGGCCCTGCTGAAGAAGGCTGAGGCATAAGGAGAAAAATAACCCAATGAAAGAACTGCTGACCTATATTATACAGAACCTCGTGGATCATCCCGATGAGGTTACTGTGACCGAGCGCGAAGCCGGCAGCGAGACCGTATTTGAAGTGCGTGTCGCCAACGGCGATATGGGCAAGGTCATCGGCCGTCAGGGCAGGATCATCAAGGAGGTCCGCATCCTTATGAAGGCCGTCGCCCAGAGAAAGGGCAAAAAGGTATCTGTCGAGGTTCTCGACTAACAAAAAGTCCCCCGTATTTCTTGAAAAACGGGGGACTTTTTTGAAATCATTTGAAAATGGTGATTTTTATGGAAAAAGAAAAATATCTTGAAGCCGGAAAGATCGTGAATACCCACGGCGTTCGCGGCGAAGTTAAAATAATGCCCTGGGCAGACTCCCCTGAGTTTCTGCAGAAAATAAAGACCCTGTATATCGGCGGCGAGGCTGCAAAGGTCACCGCCTCCCGTGTCCATAAGGGTTTCGTGCTTTGTAAGCTGGAGGGTGTGGACGATGTGAACGCCGCCATGGCCCTCAAGAACAAGACTGTCCATATTGCCCGCAAGGACGTGAAGCTCCCCAAGGGCAGCTTCTTCATTGCCGATATTATCGGCGCCAAGGTGGTCACTGAGGACGGCAGCGAGCTCGGCACTCTTGCCGATGTCATGGAAATGCCCGCCCAGAATATATACCTCGTCAAGGGTGAGCGGGAGATAATGATCCCCGCCGTTGATGAGTTTATACTGAATACCGATGTGAAAAACGGCGTTATTACCGTAAGACTCATTGAGGGTATGTGAAAAAGAATATAAAAAAAGAGCTGATTTTTGAAATCAGCTCTTTTTCGGTCTGTGAAAGAACTACATTATTAGGCTCCCCTTTGAAGGGGAGCTGTCAGACGCGAGGTACGAGCGGATGACTGAGAGGTAGAAAAAAGTTTGGAAAATCTTCATTTTGAGAGTGTTTTATCCACCTCTCCGTCATTTTCTCGTTCCTCGAAAATGCCACCTCCCCTTATCGAAGGGGAGGCTATTTGCTTTTTTTCACCTGTGTGTCGGCCCCTGCACTCTCAGGCCTTCACATTGCCGCTGCTTATTCCGGCAACGGTTTTCTCGGTGGGCAGCCATTCGATGGCCTTTTTTATATATGTATCCCAGAAGTCCCAGTCGTGGCCGCCGGGGCCTTCCACATATTTGTGCTCCACGCCATGTTTTTTCAGGAACTTAACCATGTCCCGGTTGACGGGAAGCAGCTCGTCCTCGGTTCCGCAGGCCATATATATCCGGGGAAGGGGAGAGCCGTCGGCTTTGAGCTTTTCAATAAGAGCTTTGGGGTCTTTGTCGCTGCCAAGAAGCTTCGAAAGATCACCGAAACAGGCCTCGGCGAAGCTTTTGGACCCAAGGAAAAATTCCCCCTCCCCGGTGCGGGAGGCCATTTCCTCCACATGAAGGGCCCCGGAGAGGCAGACGATGGAGCCAAAGGTATCGCTGTATTTAAGGCCGTTTCGCATAGCGCCGTAGCCGCCCATGCTCAGACCGCCTATGAAGGTGTCCTCCCGCTCGTGGGAAAGGGGGAACATCTTCCGGGTGAGCTCCACCAGCTCTTTCCCGATAAACTCTCCGTAGAAATTGCCCGCTGCCGGCCGGTCCACATAGAAGGCGTTGTCCCCGGAGGGCATTACCACCGCAAGATCGTGCTCTTCGGCAAAGCGCTGTATCCTTGTGCCGCAGACCCAGTCGGTGTAGTTTCCGAAAACTCCGTGGAGGAGATACAGGGTCTTGTAAGGCTTGTTTCCCCGCTCCGGCACACCGGGAGGCAGCAGCTTGTCCACCGGGAGTATCATATTCACCGGTACCGTGCGCATAAGGGCGTTGGAAAAAATGTTCATCTGAATAAAAGCCATGGCGATGTTCTCCTTTCTGCCATAAAAGCTGAAAACCGAATGAGCAGTCCCGAAAGGAAACTGCTTGCGGGAGAAAAACAGGTGTTTCCTTGAGACGATTACTATTTTACGCCTTTGAGCCGCAAATGTAAACAGGGAGCCTAGATTACATAATGAGCGAAAAAAGATTACATAATACGATGAAAATAAGTTGAATAAAATTGATAATATTGCGCAAAATGGGCATATTTTGCTATGTTAAGCGGCCTTAAATAACAAAATGTGGGGAGACTTGTATGCAAAATATGAAAACAATACAATATTTTGATAATTTACGTAAAAATAACTTGAAATATTATGTAAAGCTGCTATAATCCAGAATGATATGTGATAAAAAGGCGAGGAATCCGTGTAAATCCCGGCTGAGAGCCGCAGCGGACCTTGCAGCGTGAATATAAGCCATTATGGAGGATCCCTATGACCAACAGGGAAATGAAACATCTCAGCCGCGGCGATCTTTTGGAGATGCTGCTGGAGCTGAGCCGCGAGCATGAAAAGCTTGAGCAGGAAAACGCAGAGCTTCTGCGCAGGCTTGAAGAGCGGGAGCTTGCCATAGAAAACTGCGGTTCTCTGGCCGAGGCTGCTCTGGTTCTCAATGGAGTGTTTGAGGCAGCGCAGGCTGCCTGCAAGCAGTATACGGATAACGTAATGGCCCGCAGCGCAGGCGCAGAGCTTCGCTGCAGGGAAAAGGAAGAACTCTGCGAACAGCGCTGCCGGGCGATGGAGCAGGAGACCGCTGCAAGATGCGAGGAGCTTATTTCGAGAGCACAGGCTCAGGCGGATGCACTGGTTCAGGAGGCAGAGACTATGGCGCGCAGCAGCCTTGAGGCGGCGCGGAACAAAATAAACAAAGAGCGTGAAACCTACCTCTGGCTCAGCGAAATAATCGGTGGGGAAGAATAATGAAAAAGAAAGAAACGGCTCGGCTCTCTGTTGAGGAGCTGGAAAACGAGCTTAAAAGAGAAAAGTATAAACGCAGCTATGGAAGAGCGCTGCGAGGCACTTTGTTCACTTTGATAACAGTGGCGGCAGCTGCTGTGCTGGTGTCAACTCTGCTGCTTCCGGTTATGCGTATCTATGGCGGGTCCATGAATCCCACCCTTGAGGACGGACAGATTGTGGTTGCAGTTAAGGACAGGGAAATAGACTCCGGGGACATAGTTGCATTCTATTATAATAACAGGATATTGGTAAAGAGAGTTATCGCCCGGGCGGGCGACTGGGTGAGTATTGACGAAGCGGGCAATGTCTATGTTAATGACAAAGCACTGGACGAGCCCTACCTGAACGAAAAAGCATTTGGTGACGCGGATATTGAAATGCCGTATCAGGTGCCGGATGGCTTGTATTTCGTCATGGGCGACAACAGAGCCACTTCTGTGGATTCCCGCCATCAGGTGCTGGGATGCCTGGACCCCGAATACATAGTCGGAGAAATTGTTCTCAGGGTATGGCCCTTGAACAGTTTCGGAAAAATTAACTGAAGCATAGCCTGAAAAACCAAGGAAAGGAGGGAGAGGCGTGAACAAACACGGGGAACGCTGGAGAATGTTCTCCAGACGCAGCAAAAACAGAATAAGACGCAGACGCATAGAAAGAGTGTTGTCCCTTGTTGTTGCCCTTGCCACAACTTACGCGCTGATCCTTCCTGCCATAACAATGGAGCGAGCCACGGTATGCGGACTTGAGGAACACATCCACAGCGATGGATGTTACTGGGAAGAATTTGAAACCATTGCCTGCGGTCTTGAGGAGCATACTCACGGCGAAAGCTGTTACCCCGCGGCAGAGGATGAAGCTCCCACAGAGGATGAAGCTTCCACAGAGGACGAAGCTCCCACAGAGGATGAAACTCCCACAGAGGATGAAGCTCCCACAGAGAATGAAGCTCCCACAGAGGGCGAAACTCCCACAGAGGATGAAAACGCCGAAGAGGACAAACTTTTGGTCGAGGCGCCCATACTGATGTTGGGAGTATCTCCCATGGCTGACGCGTCCGTAAGCCTGAATTTCTACAGCTGGAACGAATATTGCCCCATAAGCTTCCCTCAGGGGAATAACTATAGCTGCGCGGTCGGTTCCACGGTGACCGTGGTGGTAAGAGGAAGCGGGGCCAACTATGTTGCGCCTCAGATAAATCTCAGCGGAGCTGAGCTGGTGTCGGCTTCCTATAGCTGCGGCACGGCGGGCTGCTCCCACAACGGATGGTGCAACGTTTCTCCTGCCCACACTCTTGTGTTCAGAATAACGGCGCTTGACGCCAACATAAGTGCCCAGATAGGCGGCTCGGACTGGTCAGCCGGACTGAACAGTGTAACGGTGGCGTCCGGCGGAGCTATGCCTGATCCCGATCCCGAACCGGAACCTGAGCCGGATCCCGAGCCTGACAAGCCGGAGGTGCCAAGCTATCCTCACCACCCCACTTCTGTGGTAACAGGCGGCGCAACGGTTCACAGACTGCGTTTCTATAACCTCTGCGAAAGCGGGGAGAGCGGCGTCAGCTCCTTGCCCAACTGCGTTTT
Source organism: Oscillospiraceae bacterium (assembly GCA_045532145.1). GTDB lineage: Bacteria > Bacillota > Clostridia > Oscillospirales > Oscillospiraceae > SIG459. The sequence continues at coordinate 28,246 of JAZSFJ010000001.1, read as the reverse complement.
TGAGATTAGAAATGAAAGCGGTTATGTTGCCAGGGTAACAAGCGGAACTGAGCCTGTGGTGTTGCTGCCGGAAGATATTCCCGACGGTGATTTCACCATAACCGAGGTGTCCACCCCCCAAGGTTATATGCGTGACATCGAGCATACGAGAACATTTTCCATCAGGGGCGGTCAGCTCAGCTCGGAAAATAATATAGGCGTATTTATGAACCACAGCTTCGGCCAGCTGGATTCCTCCAAAACCGCTCAGGTTGAGGACTACAGCAACCGAATTTACGAGATAATGCTTGACGCAAAGTCCCGTATGCGCCTTTATGAGATGGATCCCATAGACGTGATCTTCGTTGTTGACCAGTCCAACTCCATGCTGTTCCCCTCGGGACTCAGCAGCACGGGGAAAAGCGTAACTTTGAGTCTGGACGGAAATAACAATGTAAGCAATATGGAAGCTCTCGGTCTGGACAAAAACGAGCTTTACTACATAATATCCGATCCCCACGGCACATCCACCGTCTGGGCAGTCTGGTATAACGGACAGGCATGGATGTATCAGGATGCTTCCTACTATGCCAAGGCCAGCCAGAATAATGCTGACGGATACAAAGACCCCAATGAAACAGCCATTTTCCCGGAAAACAGATCCTACAGAGACCAGAAAAACGCGGAAGCCAGCGGCACCCGCTCAAATGGCGGCGGTCTGGGTTATGCGCTGAACGACGGCGGTCTCGGAAACTATATAAACAATAACGGCGGCAGTCTCAGCTTTGAGATATACACCGCCATGGGCGAATATAACCGTCTCCACTATCTGGAGGACGCGCTTGTAAACATGATTTACGAGCTGGCGGATGTAAACTCCCAGAACCGCGTCATGATAACGGAGTTCACCAAAACCGTGGACGAGACCAATGACTGCATGGGTCCTCTGGAGCTTACAACAAGCAACATCGATCAGCTGGTGGCGGAGATTCGCGGCATAAACACCAGCGGCGGTACAAGACAGGATATTGCGCTGAAGCATATTTATGAGAATCATCTGAATAACAGCGCAGATGGCTTCAGCGGCAATCCCAACGATACATATACGATTCTGATCACTGACGGCGCTCCTGTGCTCAGCGGCGGCAGCGAACTGAAAAATCTGGGCAGTCCCAGCGACGCAGCTACTACTACCAACGATACGGTATATGGCCAGATAAAGGGCTGGGCGCAGCAGGTGCGCAGCAAATCCACATTGATGAGCGTAGGTCTTGGCATGGATGATGTTGAGGCCGGTAAGGATGTTCTGGAGCAGATTGCTTCCGGTGACAGGTTCTTCTGCGCTCTGGACGATGCTTCCCAGCTGGTCGAAAGTATGCAGCGGCTGCTCTTCGATGCTTTCAGACCCAAGGAGAGCCTGAATCTTTACGGCGATGTTGTGGATGAAATAAGCGACAGCTTCTATCCCATCGCATGGAGGGATGCGGGAGCGGGCGCCCCTGCAGGCAGAGAGCTTCTGCTCAGCAGCGGCGGACGCGACTGGATTCTGCTGCAGCCCGGAGACTGGATAAACGCCGAGGGAAAATATACCACGGCGGGAGCCGCCGACGCAGCGGGACAGCTCCTGAGAAAAGAGGACGGAAGCTTCTACGTGCAGTGGCTGAATGTGCCTCTCACCGCGCCTTACTCTGACCAGCTGGCCAGAATAGGCTGGGTAGCTGAAGGCTCGGGAGCCTCCAGCGGCAGAGAGGTCATAGCCAGCTACGGCGGCAAGGACTGGATAGTCCTTAACCCGGGAGACTATATTGACTCCTACGGTGAATTTGTAAAGAACCCCTGGTCCACATGGATATACGGCCGCATACAGCAGAGCAGCGCCGGAGAATATTCCGTTTCATGGAACAGCGGCGCCAATCCTGCAAACCGAATATTCTATACCCCGTCGCAGACATGGGCAGGAAAGCTCTTCGTGAAGGCCAAAGAGGACTTTATAGGCGGCAATGCCATAAGAACCAACAAAAATGCTACAGTAACCGTTACAGGCTCCACCAAGTATTTGGACAACCCAACGGTGAACGTGCATCTTCTGGATATGAACAGCTTTGAAAGCGAAATCACGGTTTACCTTGGAGATGTGGTAAACGGCGGTGGCTCCGGTCCCATAGACAGTCTCAGGGCTTTCTACGGTGATACAAGAGTGTTCAAAATACTCTCCGGAAGCGGAGATGTGCTCAATGCCCTAAGCTCTGCTGAAGGTCTTGAGGATTCTGTATTTACTCTTGGCTATGCCATGGGCTCAGAGCTCAGCGATGAGCAGTGGGCGGCCATGATGGCAGGAGAAGAGATTGTCGTACCCTATGTTTACGATAACCAAAGCAGCTTCGGCCCCGTGGGTCAGTTCACATTCAGCCTTGAGAAAACGGGCATGAGCGGAGCGGAGCCGGGTTATTCGGAGCATGAAACCACTGCTGCCTGCCAGATGAACGGTCTGCCTCTCAGCGAAAACTGCGAAAGCCCCGCCGAGAGCTATTTCCTCAAAGTGAAATATGAGGCCTACGGCCTGGGAGAGAGCGGAAGACCGGCGGAAAATGCGTATAACGGTCCAGATGGCCCCGGCACCGAGGTGGGCACAGGTCCCACCCTGAACACCGGACTTGGAACTCTGGAGAAAATAAGCCGCCATGATGTCCATGTTATTTCCGGCAGCATAAGGATAAGCAAAGAGTTTGCTTCTGGCACCGTGGATGAGCAGGACAGAGAATTTACTTTCCTTCTCCACAGGGAGGAGGACGGGGAGGACACAAGTGGTGATCAGCTGCTGACCGTCACCATCCCTGCCGGAAAAACTTCCGGAAGCGCGTCGGCTGTGTTCTCTTCTCTGCGAAGAGGCACTTATGTTGTCACAGAGGTGCATGACGAGGACTATATGGTGAAGGAGCTCCGGATCCTCGACAGCACCAACTGCTTCTCAAGCCTTGAAACAGGCGAGAGCATTGCAGCCCGCTTCAAAATGGGCACCAATACCTCGGATGCTGATGTTATCGGGTACGCCTCAGAGGGCGACAAATATACAAGCTACATTGACCCCGTGAACGGCGTCTTCGGAGAAGCCGTGTTCACAAATGCGCCGAGAGAATACCCGGCGGATGTCCCTGTTGAAAAGATATGGGGCGACACACTCTCTTACCACGATTCCGAAGCGGTATATGTGGCCCTGTATCTGGACGATGCTCCCGTACTGGATTCCGAAGGCAGAGTGCGTGTGCTCCGGCTAGACGCCTCCACAGACTGGAAGGGAGTATTCAGGGTAAAGCTCGCAGACAAGGACGACAGTCTGGAAAACTATGAGTATTTTGTCCGAGAGCTAAGCAAGGTAAGCGACAATGACGCTTATCAAAACCTGTGGAATTCCGCTGTGCTTGATAATGACGGCAGTCAAATCTGGTATGAATCTGCCCTCGATGAGAGCGATATTCTGGGCCTTAACGGAAAAGGCTATATTGTCCGATACTCCGGAGATGACACGAGCGGTCTCACAGTCACGAACCTGCGGGCTGTAGAGCTGCCTAATACAGGTGGCAGCGGACCAGGGCATATCCGGTTGACCGGCATAATCTTCCTTTGTGCGGCGGCAGTGCTTGCGGCTGAAAGGCTGCGAAGGCGCCGCGGAAAGGAGGATACGGCCTGAACATCGGAATTCATAACCACAGTAAAGAAAAAATAATAAATAAAAATAACAGAAAGGAAAATGTAAACATGAAATTCAAAAGAATTCTCAGCATCATCCTTTGCGCAGTAATGCTTCTCGGTCTTTCCGTCAGCGTTATGGCAGCAGATCCCACCACCACCGTTACCATCACCGGCGTAAGCACCCACGAGTATAAGGGCTATAAGCTCCTGAATGCTTCTGTTGGCAGCGGCAAGTTTGCCTATACCATCAACCCCAAGTATAAGGATATCATAGTGGATGCTCTGCAGGTCATCGATCACACGTTTTCTGATGGCGAAGCTGATGAAGTTATCATTGAGCGCATTGCTGCCATCTCCACTCCCGAGGACATGAACCACTTCTCCAACGCAATTTACCGCGCGATCCAGGATGATCCCGTCAAATACCCTCGCGATGCTTACTGGGCATCCGCTACCACTGATCTGGATCAGGGCTATTGGCTCATTGCTCATGTTGCAGACCTCAGCGGCACCACCGAAACCAACTCTGTTGTTATGATCGACACTGTGGGTGACGAAGCTGTAACTATTGCTGCAAAGCCTGATACTATCATCGACAACAAGCAGGTCGACGATGAAAACGACTCCATTCAGAATCCTGTCAGCGGCAATGAAGACGAGACTGCTTGGGATGAGTCTGCCGACTATGATATTGGCGATCAGATTCCCTATGCCATCACCGGACAGCTTCCCAATGATGTTAGCCAGTATAAATACTATTCTTTCAAAATCGTCGATACCGCTTCCGCAGGCCTCACCTTCCTGCCCGAAACATTCAATATGAATGTAAACGGCGCAGACAAAACCATCGGTGTAAATGGAACCGCAGGCGTTGATTTCTGGTATGAGATAGACAAAGCAAGCAATACTCTGTATGTCTATCCCGCATATGGCTATGAGACCAACACTCTGGACACAGCCACTGCAGAGCCTGACGATTATGTTAAAAAGGCTGCCAACTCCACCAACGGCGGTGACTTCAAGAAGCTCTTCCCCGCAGATGCCGACCACGCTCTTATCAATGACTCCACCTTCACCTTTACATACAAGTGCCGCCTGAACGAAAATGCCGTCGTTGGCGGAACCGGCAACGAAAACGAATCCAAGACCGTAGTGTCCAATAACCCCTACGGCGACACCTTCGGCGAGACTCCTCCCACAAAGCCTGTTGTTTTCACCTATAAGTTCATCGTAAACAAGGTCGATACCAGCGACAATCCCCTTGCAGGCGCAAGCTTCGCTCTGGAGAAGTTCATATCCGTGGACCCTGCAGGCAGATCCGACGATCAGATGATCGGTGAAGGCTACATGAAGCACCCCATGGCCAACAGCTGGGGTAAATTCGTAGAAATTGACCGCCTTACTGTCAACACTGAAGGCACCACCTTCAGCTTCAACGGCCTTGATGACGGCTACTACAAGCTGGTTGAGAAGGTTGCCCCCGCAGGCTACCACAAGATTGCAGATCTGGAGTTCCACATAATTGCTACCCACGGTCCCGATGTGAGCGCAGGCGGTGCTGTAAAGGTTCTTGATCTGAAAGCAACCTTCAAAAACAGTGCTCTGCCCAACATTGATGGCGATGAGACCAACGGCACCCTGACTGTCAACATCGAAAACCGTACCGGCAGTGAGCTGCCCAGCACCGGTGGTATGGGTACCACAATTCTCTACATTGCAGGCGCAGTCCTCGTTCTTGCAGCTCTGGTATTGCTCATTACCAGGAAGCGTGTTGGCTCCGAAGGCTGATTGCTGAAACGCTTACTTACATAAGAGTATAATCGCTTATCCGGGGAGGGGACCTCTCCTCCCCGGAACAGCATCAAGGAGAACCCTATGAAAAAACACGGTATGACAATTCTTTTATTTTTAATACTCGTCATAGGGCTGTCCCTGCTGCTGTATCCTACTTTCTCGGATTACTGGAATTCCCGGGTACAATCAAAGGTTATCGTAGATTATAACCAGCAGATATCGGACATTGATGAGGACAAATATGAAGAACTCTGGGAAGATGCTCTGGAATATAACGCATCTCTTCTGAGCAGAACAAATCCCTATATTTTGACCGAAGAACAGACCGCTCAGTATGATAGCCTTCTCGATGTGGCCGGAACGGGTGTCATGGCCTTTATCAGCATTCCTAATATAGATGTTGAACTGCCCATATACCATTCAACCAGAGAGGAAGTCCTGCAGGTGGCGGTGGGCCACATTGAATGGTCGTCCCTCCCTGTGGGAGGGGAGAGCAGCCACTGCGTTGTTTCCGGTCATCGGGGTCTGCCCTCTGCCAAGCTCTTTACGGATATTGATGAGCTGGAGATTGGGGATGTATTCATGCTCCACACCATGGGAGAGACTCTCACCTATCAGGTGGATCAGATTCTGATAGTTGAGCCTCATGATACCAAGGCCCTTATGATTGAAGAGGGCAAGGACCTCTGTACCCTCGTTACATGCACCCCCTACGGAGTGAACACCCACCGGCTGCTGGTACGGGGGCATCGTGTTGAAACTCCCGAGGAAGTCCGGGTGCTCCGTGTCACCGCCGATGCGGTGCTCATAGAGCCTCAGATCGTGGCCCCTGTTGTGGCCGCACCGATACTCATACTTCTGTTTTTAGGCGTACTCATAGTTCCGAAGCGCCGAAGCAGAAAATAAAAAAGAAAGGGGAGAAGTCCCTTGAAAAAAAGAATATGGGCCCTTCTCCTTGCTCTGATCTTTGTGCTGTGCCTCAGCGCCTCCGCCTTTGCCTCCGGGGGAGAGCGGGTGTGCTCCGTAAGTCTTGAATATCTGGACAACGAGGATGACAGTCCACTCACGGGAGCGAATTTTGAGCTTTATTTATTTGCACAGAGAACCGAGTCCGGCTATGAGCTCTGCGGCGACTTCGCAGGCAAGCCCATAAGCCTTGAGAAGCTGGATGCCGAGGCTATGAAGGCTCTGAGTTCCACCCTCGGTGGTATTATTGCCCTTGAGGGCATAGAGCCCCTTATGGAGGGCAGCACCGATGAGGCGGGCAGGCTCAGCTTCGCGGACCTTGAAGAGGGCCTTTATATGCTCCGGGGCGAGAGCCACTATCAGAACAAAAAGACCTATAATGTGAACCCCTCTGTTTTCGGCCTTCCCGCCTGGGACTCCGCCGCCGGAGAATGGGTATATGATCTCCAGCTCACGCCCAAGGCTGACGGCATTCCTGACCATGAGCCTGAGTTTATCAGACGTGAGGTGCTCAAAGTATGGCGCGATGGTGAGGGTGAGCAGAGACCTCAGGAGATAAAAGTCCATCTTCTCCGGGATGGAGAACTTTATGACAGCGTTACCCTCTCCGCCGCCACCGGTTGGAGCCATGCGTGGAATGAGCTTGAAGATAAGCATGTATGGACTCTGACGGAGGAAGTCCCTGAAGGCTATACCGTCACCGTAACTCAGGAGGGTGTCACCTTTGTGGTCACCAATACCAAGCCCTACACTCCCCCTCCGCCTCCACCACCACCTCCCGATATTCCCCAGACCGGTCAGCTCTGGTGGCCCGTGCCTGTGCTTGTCATTGCGGGCCTTATGCTCTTCGTGGCCGGCTTTGTGAGAAACAGAAGAAGTTATGAAGCCTGAGAAAAAAGGAATAGTTTTGATGATCCTTGGGGCAGCGCTGATTTTTTGCGCTATGGGCCTTGCCGGATATAATATGTTCAGTGAGAAAAGGGCTGAGGAGAGCAGTCTTGCCGCAGCTGAGGAAATTCTGGCGGCTATGCCGGAGGAAATCACAGCTTCGGTGCCAAGCGTGAACGAACATCGGGAGCTTGTGATCCCCAAGCATATTCTGGACCCGGAACGGGAAATGCCTGTGATAAACGTTCAGGGCTGGGAGTATATAGGCCTGCTGGAGATCCCGGCGCTGAACCTGAGCCTGCCCGTTATGAGCGAATGGAGCTATGCGGGGCTCTATTACGCCCCCTGCCGTTTTGACGGCAGCGCTTATAACGATGACCTCGTAATAATCGGACATAATTATAACTGCCATTTCGGACATCTTAATGAGCTTCCAGACGGCAGTGCGGTTATTTTCACCGATGCGGAGGGTACACGCTTTGAGTATGTGAGCGTACTCCAAGAGACCCTGTCTCCCTCCTCCGGAGAGGAACTTTGTTCCGGGGACTGGGCTATGAGCATTGCCACATGCACCGTTGGAGGCCAGGCCCGTGTGGTGCTCCGCTGCGAAAGAGCAGAGTCCTCCGCTGAAGCGAAGTGAATATTGATTTTGAAAGTCCCGGAGGAGATCCGGGACTTTTTTGACAGTCTGAACCTATCCCCGGGCCTATGCCCGGGGATGGGTACAGGGTGTCAAAAAGTGGCATTGCCACTCTTTGACACCCTGTAAACAGCTTTTTTAAGCGAAAAATGCTCAAAAAAGCATGAATTTAAACGTGTAGGGGGCCCTTTGCCCCCTACACACGCCCCCGCTGCTCAGTTTCGTAACCTTGCAGCATAGTTTTTTGACAGTCTGGACCCATCCCCGGGCCTATGCCCGGGGATGGGTCATTTAAAGGCTCTTTTTTGTAGGGCGCGACGACCTCGGCGCGCCGGGCGGCATAGGTGGAAAATCTGAATTGAGCCCTCCGTAAATCCGCAGCTTACCCGTTGTAATTTTTTATGCTCTGTGTTAGATTATCCTTGATAAATTGAAAGGACGTTTATTGCTATGGAATACACGAAGAATTTCGGATTCCGGCATAAGGCCGGTATACTCATGCCTGTCAGCAGCCTGCCCTCTCCTTATGGCATAGGCTCCTTCGGCAAGGCAGCCCACGATTTCATAGATTTTCTCGATGCCTGCGGCCAGAAGTGCTGGCAGGTGCTGCCCCTAAATCCCACTTCTTACGGGGACAGCCCCTACCAGTCACCCGCCACCGCCGCCGGCAATCCCTATTTCATCGACCTTGATATACTCAGGGAAAAGGGTCTGCTCACCGCTGCAGAGCTCCGCGAGCAGCGCTATGAGTCCAAAAGGGTGGACTACGGACGGCTTTTCAATTGCCGCTATGCAGTGCTGCGCAAAGCCCATTCCCGCTTCGTAAAAAGCAGAGAGTACAAGGCCTTTCTCCGGAAAAACGCCCCATGGCTTGAGCCCTATGCCCTTTTCATGGCATTGAAGGTGCACTACGGCCACCGGCAGTGGACATCATGGGAGGCGCATCACCGCGATTACGCAAGGGCTATGGCCTGCAAAGCTCAGTTTGAGGAAGAAATGGATTTCTGGCGCTGGTGCCAGTTTGAGTTCGATGCCCAGTGGAAGGCTTTGCGCAGCTACGCAAAGGAAAAGGGCATCGCCATAATCGGAGACATGCCCATCTATGTGGCCCACGACAGCGTGGACGTATGGTCCGCACCGGAGCAGTTTTTGCTGGACAGCGACTTTAATCCCACTGTGGTAGCGGGCTGCCCTCCCGACGGTTTTTCCGTGGACGGACAGCTTTGGGGCAACCCCATATATAACTGGGCCTTGATGGAAAAAGAGGGCTTTAAGTGGTGGATAGAGCGTGTGGGCAATGCTTTCCGCCTCTATGACATTCTCCGCATAGACCATTTCCGCGGCTTTGCGGGCTACTACAATGTGCCCTACGGCGAGCCCACTGCCAGAAACGGCAAATGGGACTCCGCCCCCGGCATAGAGCTTTTCCGCACTCTCCGGAAGGCTTATCCCAAGGGAAAGATAATCGCCGAGGACCTGGGCTTCATTACTCCTGATGTTATTGAGCTTCTCGCCGATACCGGCTTCCCCGGCATGAAAATGCTCCACTTCGCATTTTATGACCCCGACAGCGAGAATCTCCCCCGCTGCTTCAAAACCCGAAACTGCGTGGCCTATGCATCCTCCCACGACTCCGACTGCACGGTCACCTGGCTGAAAAATCTTCAAGGCGAGGCAAAGAAGCGCTTTAATAAAGAGTGTCCCAGAAATAAGGAGCAGAGCCGCTGCTATGACCTTATAGAGTTTGCCTACCGAAGCCCAGCAAATCTGGCTATGGTGCCTCTGCAGGATTTCCTTATGCTTACAAACGCCGAGGGCCGCATGAACGAGCCTTCCACAGCCCAGGGCAACTGGGGCTGGCGGGTAAGCAAGCGATACAACACAGCGAAGCTGAGAGAAAAGATACTTGACCTGACCACCCGTACCGGCAGAAAAAAGTGAAGAGGGGAGAAGAAAAAATGAAAAAGATGAGAAAAATAATTTCCGCGCTGCTTCTTGTTTGTCTGCTCCTGCCCATGGCTGCCTGCGGCGGGCCCGCCCCTGAGCCCACGCCCGAGCCTACGTCTACACCGGAGCCCACTCCCGAGCCCACTCCGGAGATAGTGGAGTACACCGAGCCCATCCCCGAGGGACATAATCAGATCACCTTCTATTACAATAGCCCCGAGGGCTATGAAAACTGCGATATGTGGATATGGTTCCCCGGCAAGGACGGCAAGGGCCATCTCTTCACCGAATGTGAGTTCGGCGCAAAGGTCATCGTCAACGTTCCCGAGGACGTTGAGGAAGTTGGCTTCATTGTCCGCAGGGACTGCTCCGATCCCGGCGGAAGTGCCTGGGGCAGCGCCACCAAGGACTATGAGTCCGACCGCTTCGCCGCAATAGAGGGCAAGGAGACCTTTGTCTACCTTCTCACCGGCGACGCCAACCAATATATAAGCAAAGACGGAGGAAAAACACTGGACATGGCAAAGAAGTTCAAGATGGCTTCCATGGCGGACGAGAACATCATCCGCTACAGCATCACACCCAAGACCACCATTTCTGATATAAATGACATCAAGGTATATGCAGGGGACAGAGAAGTTCCCGTGGCAGAGCTCACCAGTCTCGGCAAGGAGACCGCTTCCGGTGAGATAGTTCTTGCTGAGAGCCTGGACCTCAGCGCCGAGTACCGTGTGGAGCTCAAGGGCTACGGCGAAAAGACCGTTATCCCTATGGAGATTTTCGACAGCGAGTATTTCGCCGAAAACTTCCATTATGAGGGCAGCGACCTTGGCGCATATATAAATGGCGGCAATACCACTTTCAAGCTCTGGGCACCCACCGCAAGCAAGGTTGTGCTGCGCCTTTATGAAGCAGGCGACGGCGTGGACGCCTATAAGAGCGTGGAAATGGCAAAGGGCGATAAGGGCGTTTGGAGCCACACCGAGCCCTGCGGTCACGGCACCTACTATGACTATGAAGTCACCACCGCTGTGGGCACTCAGGAGGCCATGGACCCCTACGCAAAGGCTGCCGGCGTAAACGGCAACCGGGGCATGGTTGTTGACCTTTCCCTCACCGACCCCGAGGGCTGGGAGAGCGCAAAGCTTAGTAATCCCATATCCTCCTACTCCGAGGCAATTATCTGGGAGGTCCATGTCCGCGACTTCTCCAACAAGATTGCTTCCTCCCAGTATAAGGGCAAGTATCTTGCCTTCACCGAGACGGGCCTTGTAAACGAAGAGGGCGTCAGCGTGGGTATCGACTACCTCAAGGAGCTGGGCATCACCCATGTCCACCTGCTCCCCGTGTATGACTACGCCACCGTGGACGAGACCACTCCCGAGGACGAATTCAACTGGGGCTACGATCCCAAGAACTACAATGTGCCTGAGGGCAGCTATTCCACCGACCCCTATAATGGCGAGGTGAGAATAAAAGAATATAAGGAGATGGTCAAGGCCCTCCATGAGGCAGGCATCGCCGTAGTCATGGACATGGTTTATAACCACACCTATGACGGCAACAGCTCCTTCAACCGCATCGTGCCCTATTACTACTACCGCTATGACTCCTCCGGCGCCAATACCTCCGCCAGCGGCTGCGGCAACGACACCGCCTCCGAGCGTTATATGTTCGGCAAGTTCATGGTGGAATCCACCGCCTACTGGGTGGAGGAATACAAGCTGGACGGTCTCCGCTTTGACCTTATGGGTCTCCATGACATCGAGACCATGCAGGCCGTTGAGGCCGCTGTCCACGCCGTGAATCCCTCTGCTATCCTCTACGGCGAGGGCTGGACCATGGGCGCCACCATCGACGGCAGCCCCCAGGCCAACCAGAGCAATATAAGCCAGATAGTACCCAGCGGCGATGCTGTGGGCGCTGTGGCCGTATTCAACGATGTTATCCGCGACGGCCTCAAGGGCAGCGTGTTCGATGCTACCGCCAAGGGCTATATAAGCGGCATGAGCGCCGCCAATAAGGGCAAGATCATCTTCTCCCTCAAGGGCGGTCAGGGCATAGGCCAGGGCTGGAGCGTTTCCGATTCCATGGTCATCAACTATATGTCCGCCCACGATAACAACACCCTCTGGGATAAGCTTATCCTCTCCAACGGCGACCAGAGCGACGAGGAGAGAGTGCGCATCAACCGTCTGGGTGCCGCCATCGTTATGGTAGCCAAGGGCACTCCCTTCTGGCAGGCAGGCGAGGAAATGCTCCGCACCAAGGACGGCGACGAGAACAGCTACAAGTCCTCCGACGAGATAAACAATATTGACTGGTCCGCCCTCGTTCCCGGCAGCATGGAGCATGACACTATGCTTTACTATAAGGGTCTCATTGAGATGAGAAAGGGCCTTTCCATCTTCACCTCTCCCTCTGTAACCGTGGAGGCCGAGGAGCTGGGCAGCGGCATTATGGTGGCTAAGTATTCCGACGGCAAGGGCGGCGAGGCCATTGTCCTCATTAACCCCCACAATACCGCCCTGCCCTTTAACCTTGAGGGTGAGTGGCACCTGGTGGCCGATGCTTCCGCAGCAAGCTCCCAGACTATGGCACGGGAGAGCGGCAGCGTAAGCGTTGAGGCTGTTGCTGTCCGTGTGTATGTGAATGATGCCCTTATTGGCATAGAAAAGGGGAGGCTATGAAAGGAAAGATTTCCGGCCTTTTGGCCCTTGTAATGGTCCTCTCTATCATGCTCTCCGCCTGCGGCAGCACTCCCGCTGAGAAGCCCGAGCCAGAGAAAGCAGGGCTTTCCTCCGAAACTCTCTACGTTGAGAAGGTGGAAAACCTCCCCGAGGACTTTATCATGGGCATGGACGCTTCCTGCGTCCCTGCCCTTGAAAAAGGCGGCGTGAAGTATTATGACCATAATGGCGCTGAGAAGGATGTTTATCAGATACTCAGCGAAAACGGCATAAATTATATCCGTGTCCGCATCTGGAACGATCCCTTTGACGCCGATGGCAATGGCTATGGCGGCGGCAACTGCGATATTGAAAATGCCATCGAGATAGGTAAGCGTGCCACCGAGTATGGTATGAAGCTCCTTGTAAACTTCCATTATTCCGATTTCTGGGCCGACCCTGCCAAGCAGATGGTGCCCAAGGCCTGGAAGGGCATGGCCATCGAGGAAAAGTGCGAGGCTCTCTATGAGTACACCCGTGACTGCCTCCAAAGAATGGTGGACGCCGGTGTGGATGTGGGCATGGTGCAGATAGGCAACGAGACCAACGGCGCAATGGCCGGCGAGGACAGCACCGCTCTGGGCGGCTGGAAGCGCATCATGGAGCTTGTGAGTGCAGGAAGTCGTGCCGTCCGTGAGGTTTGCCCCGAGGCCCTGGTGGCTGTCCACTTCGCAAACCCCGAAAAGATAACGAATTTTGAGAGCTACGGCAAGAATCTTGAGTATTATCAGGTGGACTACGATGTTTTCGCCTCCTCCTATTACCCCTTCTGGCACGGAACTCTGGATAACCTCGCTGCAGTCCTCTCTGATATTGCCAATAAATACGGCAAAAAGGTGATGGTAGCGGAGACCTCCTATGCCTACACCCCCGAGGATACGGACTTCTATGGCAACACCATAGGCGAGGGCGGCGGCATTGTCAAGAACTACCCCTTCACCCAGCAGGGACAGGCCAACCTTGTACGCGATGTGGTGGATACTGTGGTGAACAAGACCGCAAACGGCATAGGCGTATTCTACTGGGAGGGCACATGGATTTCTTCCGGCGGTAATAGCTGGGAGGAAAACTCTGCTCTATGGGAGCAGTACGGCTCCGGCTGGGCCACATCCTATGCAGGGGACTATGACCCCGATGACGCAGGAGTGTGGTACGGCGGCTGCTCCGTGGATAACCAGGCCCTCTTCACCCCCGACGGCAAGGCCACTGAGGCTTTGAAGGTCTTCTCTCTCATGAGAGAGGGCAACGCCATTGAGCTTAAGGCCGATGCTATTGAGGATACGGATCTTATCCTTGACCTCAGCGGCGATATAGTCCTGCCCGAGACCGTGAACGCTGTTATGAACGATAACAGCAAAAAGGCCATCCCTGTTCAGTGGCTTGACGCTGACATGGATGCCATGAAAAATGGCGGCGTTGCAAAGTACACTGTCCACGGCGAGGCCGACGGCATGGAGGCTATCTGCTATGTTTCCATGGTGAACTATAACTACCTTAATAACTGGTCCTTTGAAGAGGGCGAAAGCGGCTGGGAGGCCGAGGCCACCGATTCTTTCGACGAGCTCTATGTGGAGGACAAGGTGTCCGACTCCATGACCGGCACAAAGCATTATCATTTCTGGGGCGCCGGTGAAAACTGCGTTTCCTTCAAGCTGAGTCAGGCCGTTGAAGGTCTCAAGAGCGGCAAGTATGACTACTCCATCTCCATCATGGGCGGCGACGGCGGCGACACCGAGATTTATGCCTATGTGATGATAAACGGAGAGCTGGCATACAGAGCCGACACCCAGATAACGGTCTATGACGAGTGGCACACCGCTACCATTGAGGATATTGAGTATACCGAGGGCGATGAGCTTACAGTTGGTATCTCTGTCCGCTGCCAGGGACCCAACGCCTGGGGCAAGATAGATGACGCCATGCTCAACGCCGCTGACTGAAAGGGAGGAGATAAAGAATGAAAAAAATAATATGCCTTGTTCTTGCCCTTTTCATGCTTCTTTCCATGGCAGCCTGCGGCGGCGAAAAAGTCCCTGAGACCCCCGACGAAGCTCCCGCCGAGCCTCAGGAGGTGGAGACAGTGAGCGTGCCCGACCCCGTGGACGATAACTACAGAACCTTCTATCAGATTTTCGTGGGCTCTTTTTCCGACTCCAACAATGACGGAATCGGCGACCTGCGTGGTATCATAAACCGCTTCGACTATCTCAACGACGGCAATATGCTGTCCGAAAAGAGTCTGGGCGTTCAGGGAATATGGCTCTCTCCCATATTCTCCTCCCCCTCCTACCACAAGTACGACGCCACGGATTACTATGAGATAGACTGGCGCTTCGGCCTTGAAAGCGACCTTAAAGAGCTCATCGAGCTTGCCCATGAGAGAAATGTTAAGATAATCCTTGACCTTGTTGTGAACCATTCCTCCAGTCATCACGAGTGGTTTGTAGAGTTCAAGGAGGCAAGAGCCAAGGGCGATACCGAAAATCCCTACTATGACTATTATACCTGCGTAACCGAAGCAGAGAAGGTGGGGGGCAGAACCTACCAGAAGATAGCCGGTGTTGACTGCTGGTATGAGTGCAATTTCTCCGGAGATATGCCGGAGCTGAACTATGATAACGAGGAAGTACGCCAGGCCATGCTGGACGTGGCCAAGTACTATCTGGATATGGGCGTGGACGGCTTCCGCTTCGACGCTGTGAAGTATATCTACTTCGGCGATACGGCCGAGACCGTGGAGTTCTGGAAGTGGTATATGGATGAGCTTCGCGCCATCAAGCCCGACATCTACTGCGTGGGCGAGTGCTGGTCCGGCGAGACGGAGATAATGGAGTATATCCCCGCCATGGACTGCTTCAACTTCGCAATGGCTCAGGCCGAGGGCGTGGCAGCCACCGCTGCCAAGGGCTTTGCAATGAGCAAGTTCACAAACTATGTGGTCAGCTACCAGAATAAGCTCCTTGAGAAGAACCCCAATGCAATGGCAATGAGCTTTTTGTCCAACCACGATATGGACAGAATAGGCGGCGCATTTATCCTGGACGGCAATATGCGCATGGCCGCAAACCTCTATCTCCTCTCTCCCGGCTCTCCCTACATATACTACGGCGAGGAAATAGGCATACGCGGCTCCCGCGGCGGCGAAAATACCGACGCCAACCGCCGTCTCGCCATGCTCTGGGGCGATGAGGACCTTATCCGCGATCCCGTGGGCTCCACCTATCCCAAGGAAAACCAGATTTCCACCACCGTGGCGGAGCAGCTTGAGGATGAGCAGAGTCTCCTGCGTTACTACTGCCGCCTCCTGAGCATACGCCACAGCTACCCCGCTATTGCAAGGGGCAGCTATGAGGCTCTGGACTTCGGCAAGAATCTGGGCGGCTTCCTTGTGGAATATGATGGCGAGACCATCGTTATTCTCCATAATAACTCTACTTCCTTTGAAAGCCTCAGCTGCGATGTTAGTGAGCTTGGCATGGGAGAAATATGCGAGACCATAGGCATGGGCGGCGCGGTGCTGGAAGGCGGCACTCTCACTCTGGACGCCCAGACCAGCATAATTCTTAGATAAAAAAAGAAAGGTAAGACATGGATAACAAATTCGTTGTTAATATTATCCACCGTCCCGAGCTCTCTCCCGAGTATGCGGAGAAGGCTCTGGGCAAGGGTGAGGGTGTCAGAGACGAATCTCTGGATATTTTCCGATTCCAGCAGGACTGCGCCCATAAATATGGCCTCAAGACCACCATTCAGATAACCTACGCTTCTCTTTTCTCTGATGAGATAATAGCTCTTGCAAAGGAAGAGCATGAGAAGTACGGAGACGAAATCGGCCTTTCTCTGCTGGGCCTGCCCTGCCCGGAGTTCAAGGCAAAGTACAAAACCGAGGACTTCTGCATCTGGATGTTCGATGAGAAGACCAAGATGGAGATAGTGGACGATGTTTTCGGAAAGTTCTACGATAAGTTCGGCTTTTATCCCGAGTCCACCAGCAGCTATTTCCTTGATGCTTTCACCATCAACTATATAAAGGCCAATTTCCCCAGCGTGAAGTGCGCCGTGGCCACCTGCTGGGAGGAGGGCCCCAAGGCCTACCACACCTGCAACAACTCCTGGTACACCTTCATGGACGGCGGCTGCTGGAATCCCTGGATACCCTCCAAGGTGAATTCCCATTGCCCTGCCTCTGATGAGAGCGACGATGCGGGCATCGTGGCCATTCCCCATCTCAGCCGCGACCTTATGGCCTGCTTCGACGGCAACGGCTCCAACTTCGGCACCCATCCCCAGAACGTCCTCCGCGGTATGATCTATTATAAGGACGAGGAAACAGGGGAGATGGAGTATCCCTACCTCTATAACCTTGTTGACCAGTACCGCCATCTGGGAAAATACAACAATGGCTACAGCTACAACATGATGTTTGTCGGCCCCGGCTGGCTCAACCGCCGTGGACGCTGGGAAGCTCCCTATGAGCTTCTTGCCAAGAGCTATGACGACGGCATGAAGTATTATGGCAAGCTCAAAGCTGAGGGCAAGCTCATCGACATGACCATGAGCGAGTTTGCCGACTTCTACCGTGAGCAGCACCCCGACTATAATCGCGGCGAGTGCGCCCTCTGGAAGGACATACTTTACGGCAGCGAGAAGCAGTATTTCTGGTATGCCGACCCCTATATGCGCACCTGCTTCGACTTCAATCAGGGCGGCGCCATGATAGACCTTCGTCCCTATGCCGCCAGAATCCCCCAGCGCTACGGCATTGGAACCGAGAATGTCTACGACGCCAGCTATCCCTATCTTATCCAGATAAACTACCGCGCCGGCTACTTCACCCACTATGCCGGTGCAGGCACCATCCGCTCCTGCCGGGTAAGCTGCCGTGGCGAGAGCGCAGACCTCTGCCTGTGCCGCACCATGGCCAGCTTTGAACGCATAGAAGGCGGTGTTCGCCTCACCGCAAACCCCGTCACCCTCACTCTGGGCGGTTTGGACATTGAAGTTCAGTCCGTGTTCACCATTATGGAGGGCAGCAGTGAAGTGATAACCCAGCGCAAGATACTCAATGACCTTGGCGGCGAGACTGTCACCTTCGAGGAATACTTCACCGGCGGCTTCGGTACCACCGAGTACCAGGCAGATATGTCCGCCCTCACTCTGGGCGCGGGCGAAAATACCATGGGCTTTGAGTACCACGGCAGAAAGATTCAGGGCGAGGGCAGCGCATGGGTTAAAATACCCGAGCTGTTCACCCGTGTGGAAATGGGCGGAGACATTGACGAAGCAGAGGCCGAGGAAGGCATAGCCTTCTCTCCCATTTACCGTCTGGCTCTTCGCAAGACTATCAGCAAAGGAGAGGTGAAAACATGGCTCAATCTACAAAAGGCAGACTGAATTACCGCTGTCCCTCCTGCTTTATGAGGGATATAGACATAGATATGTTCTTTGATGAGGAGAGAGGCGAGTATTACTGCCTCCGCTGCTCCTTCTCCGGCAAAGAGGAGGATGTGCTGCGTCTCAACGATGCTGCCCGCTACCGCTACAGGGCAATGAAAAAGCGCGTTGTGGACTTCGGCGAGGATAATGAGCCCATTGTATTCAAGGCCCACAAGGGAGGAGAACAATGATACTTGGTATCGACGTCTCCACCTATCTTGAGGAGCTTGAGCACGGCGCAAAGTTTTTTGATAAGGGCAGGGAAATAGACCCTCTGGACGCTTTCGCTGAAAACGGCGTGGGCTGGATGCGCATAAGAATCTGGAACGACCCCTTCTCCCCCAAGGGCGAGCCCTATCTGGCAGGAAGCTGCGGTATTGATAACTACCTGCGCCTTGCCAAACTGGCCCGGAGCAAGGGCTATAAGATACTCATGGACCTCCACTATTCCGATTTTTGGGCCGACCCCGGCAAGCAGATGATACCCAAGGCATGGGCGGACTTCGGCATTGAGGAAATGGAAAAGGCGGTCTATGAATTCACTGTGCAGTGCATTGAACGCGCAATCGATGAGGATGTTGCTCCCGCCATGGTGCAGGTAGGCAATGAGATAACAAACGGTATTCTCTGGCCTGTTGGAAGGCTGGAAAACCCGGACGGCACAAGAGGAAACTATGATAACTTCTGCCGCCTCGTCAAGGCAGGCTGCCGGGCTGTTCGTGAAAAGCTCCCTGAGACCAAAATTGCCCTTCATCTGGAGCGGAGCAACGACAAGGCCGTTTATCAGGAGTTTTTCACCGAGATGGAGGCCCACGGTGTCAGCTACGACATCGTAGGTGCAAGCTACTACCCCTACTGGCACGGCACTCCCGACGAGCTTTTTGAAAACCTCAGCGCCTGCCGCCACTTCGGCAAAGAGATAATGATAATGGAAATGGGCTACGGCTTCACGGACCGGGGCTACAGCCTTAGCGGAGAGGAAAAGCGCCTTGTCATAGATGCCGAGCGGGCCTATGTTCCCGGAGTCAGCGAGCACTACCCCCTCACTCCTGAAGGACAGGCGGCTTTCGTCAGGGACCTTCTGGCCCGTGCAGAGGACGAGGGCATTGATGGCGCATTCTACTGGGAGCCTCTGTGGCTGCCCGGAGAGGGCATCTGCTGGGCCTCCGAGGCGGGACAGGCCTATATCCATGAGGAGGGAAAATCCACCTCCAACGAATGGGCCAACCAGTGCCTTTTCGACTATGAGGGCAATAAACTCCCTGCCTTCGATGCGTTTCGCAAGTAACCAGTGTGCGGAAATATACAACAGCAGTTACCTAAAATCAACAGAGTAAAGTCTGAGGGAGTAAAATCATCCGCGCCGAGCCGGCAATAGCGTAAGCCGCAGCCGGCGACTATCTCCCGCCGCTAGGCGTCGGGGCGTTTAAAAACAGCCCGGTGGGCTGTTTTTAGCCTCCGACCGCAGGAGCTATGCTCCGAGGAGGGAACTGAGTGAGTAGTCGGTCGCAACCCTCTGGTGCGTTTTTGCCTACTTTTGTCGCATAACAAAAGTAGGCCTCCGGAGGGACCTGCACTGATGGACTGATACAAGGTGGAGGATTTGATTAAAGGTCCAACGGATTGCGACACCAATGTGGCGGCGGGAGCAAGCCCCCGCCCTACGCTGACAATAACATGAAATATCTAACGCGAAGAATGTAACCGCGTTTTGAATTTTCTGCTGCTCTGCAGCTAATCTTTCCTGCGCTAAACTGTTAATAACTTCGCAATATTTCAAGTGATGTATTGACGAAAAAAGGGAAAAGGATTATAATTATTTCTGGTCTGGCGGAAACGTTTCCGAAAAATGTTTTTGCCCGGCTGAAAGCAAAATCTGTCCACTATTATCATCTCTCTGCTCCTCCGGAAGCGGGGCAAAACCTAAGTTTGGACAAGTCAGGGGCCCATGACTGGCTATTCTATCCGAGGATAGAATAGTAATGGGGCGTAAGATGCGGCCAAGCAAAGGGCGGATGCTCCGGCCAAGGGCGGGGGAGAGGTGGAAAAAATTAATTGGAGGAAATTGTAATGAAGAAAATCATCGCACTGCTTCTCGCTCTTGTCATGGTTTTTGCCATGGCTGCTTGCGGCGAGACCCCCGCAGCTCCCGAGGCTCCTGCAGCTCCTGAAGCTCCCGAGACTCCCGAAGCTCCCGAAACCCCCGCAGAGAACCCCCTGGCTGGTACTTATGACATCACCATGTGGGTTTCCGAGATGGAAGGCGTTGCTGAGATGACTCAGGAAATGATCGATGCTTTCGAGGCAGCTAACCCCGGCATCGTCATCAACGCAGCTATCGAAGGTGTTACCGAGGCTGATGCCGGCTCCAAGGTTGTTGCCGACGTTGCTTCCGCTCCCGACATCTACTGCTTCGCTCAGGACCAGCTGGCCCGCCTCGTTCAGGCTGCCGCTCTTGCAGCTCCCGGCCAGAAGGCTTCCGAGAACATCGTTGCCAGCAACGATGCCGGCTCTGTTGCCGCTGCTTCCGTTGCAGGTACCCTCTATGCTTACCCCATGACTTCCGACAACGGCTACTACATGTACTATGACACCAGCATCATCTCTGAGGAAGATGCTGAGAGCCTCGAGGCTATCATCGCTGCCTGCGAAGCCAACAATGTCAAGTTCCGCTATGCTCTTGAGAACGCATGGTACACCGCTTCCTTCTTCTTCGGCGCAGGCTGCCACTCCAACTGGAGCATGAACGAAGCTGGCGAGTTCACCTCCATCGATGACGACTTCAACTCCGAGCTCGGCCTCATCGCTATGAAGGGTATGGAAAAGCTCGCTAAGTCCCCCGCATACGACGGCAATGCTGATATCTTCACCGATGCTGGTGTTGTTATCACCGGTATCTGGAACGCCAACGCTGCCGCTGAGCACTTCGGCGAGAACCTTGGCGCTACCGACCTGCCCTCCTTCGAGGTTGACGGTACTTCCTACCACCTCGGCTCCTACACCGGCAACAAGCTGATGGGTGTTAAGCCCCAGGCTGATGCCCAGAAGGCTGCTGTTCTTTCTCAGCTCGCTCAGTTCCTGACCAACGAGGAGAACCAGATGAAGCGTTATGAGCTCTATCAGTGGGGCCCCTCCAACATCAACGCTCAGGCTTCCGAGGCTGTTCAGGCCAACGCTTCCCTCGCCGCTCTTGCTAAGCAGAACGGCTACGGCATCCCCCAGGGCCAGATCCACGGCGCATGGTGGGATATCGCCAAGGTCCTCGGCGCTGATGCCAAGAACGCTGCCTCTGAGGACGATCTGAAGGCCGCTCTTGAGAGCTACGCTGCCACCATCGACGGTCTGTTCTCCATGACCGAAGAGCAGAAGAACGCTTGGGGCGTTATCGGCGGCATCTGCGGCACCAGCTGGGACACCGACTTCGCTATGACCGAGGATCCCGCAGGCACCTACACCTCCGATGTCCTTGAGCTCAAGGCCGGCGAGGAATTCAAGGTCCGCCAGGGCGCTTCCTGGGATGTTAACTTCGGCGTTGAGTTCAACGGCGCTAACATCGTTGTTGAAGCTGACGGCAAGTACTATGTCCAGCTCGTTTGGGACGGCGCTGAGAACGGCACTGTCACCCTCATTCCTGCTGAATAATAGAATACTCCGCTGAGGATGCGGGGAGCCCCTTTGGGCTCCCCATGTCCTCGGTTTTTCGGGCATTGTTAGCCGGAGGCCGGGAAACGTCCCGTGCTCCGGCAAGCAATGCTTTTTTTGGAAAAAGAGAAGAAGGAGGACAGTATAAACGCAGTTTATATATTGCTGATATGAAAAGATTAAGTGATCTCGATTATTTAAGGCTGAGCAAATCCGGCGCTTTTTTCTATAAGCTCAAGCTGTTTATCTGCGCTATACCCGGCTGGTTCGCCCAGCTTGTTATGAATATCCTTTATTTCTTCAGACACTGCGGACTGAGCATCTGGAGAGGACTTAAGGATATAGGCTATACCTTCGCAAAGGGCAATTGGGCTGTAAAGCTCTCTTTCGTTATTTTTGGCTTCGGCAACTTTTTCTACGGACAGATCCTGCGAGGCATCCTTTTCCTCGCGTTTGAAATAATATTCTTTGGCTATATGTTTGTGCCCTCCGGCGGTCTTTACTGGCTTTCCAAGTGCAACTGGTTTGTGCGTGATGCAACCGTGGGTACTGTTCAGGGCGCTTTCCAGTACGACATTATCTATGATACCGACGTTTGGGTCCCCGGCGACGACTCCGTCAAGGTCCTGCTCTACGGTCTTCTCACTGTGATATTCATCGTGGCATTCATATATACCTGGAGACTTCAGGTGAAGCAGTGCCGCATCTGCATGGACATCACCGCAAGAGGCAAGAAGGTTAAGAGCGCAGGCGACGACATCAGAAGCCTTCTGGACAACGACTTCCATAAGACTCTGCTGGCCCTGCCCCTTTTCGGTATTCTGGCCTTTACCGTGCTCCCCATCATTTACATGGTGCTCATTGCCTTCACCAGCTATGACGCCGCTCATGATGGCTATTCCAACCTCTTTACCTGGGTTGGCTGGACTCATTTCAACGAGCTTATGGACTTCGGCAAGGGCGGCCTTGGCCTGGCCTTCGGCGAAATCCTCAGCTGGACTCTGATGTGGGCATTCTTCGCTACCTTCACCAACTACTTCCTTGGCATGTTCGTTGCCATTATGATCAACAAAAAGGGCATAAAGATAAAGAAGTTCTGGAGAACCGTTCTGGTTATGACCATTGCTATTCCCCAGTTCGTCTCCCTGCTCTATGTTGCAAAGCTCTTCGACCCCTCCGGCATCATCGGCAAGCTGCTTATTGAATGGAATCTGCTGCCCGAATCCATGATAGCTGCCAACCAGATGGGTCTCTGGCAGAATGCTGTAAGCTCCAAGATACTTGTTATCGTCATCAACATCTGGGTTGGTATTCCCTACATAATGCTGATGGCCACCGGTATTCTTATGAATATCCCCGCCGACCTCTACGAGTCCTCCCGCATCGACGGCGCCAACGCTTTCCAGCAGTATACCAAGATCACCCTGCCCTACATGATGTTCGTTATGGGCCCCTATCTCCTTACAAGCTTCGTGGGCAACCTGAATAACTTCAACGTTATCTATCTGTTGACTCAGAACAATCCCCTTATCAACACGGAGATAGGCACGGCGGGCGGTGTATCCGTCAACCATACGGACCTTCTGATCACATGGCTCTATAAGATGACCCTCAACAGCGCCGAGACCCAGTACTACATGGCTTCCGTCATCGGTATCCTGGTCTTCGTGGTTGTTGCTGTGCTGTCTCTCATAGTCTATAACGTGATTCCTTCCACCAAGAATGAGGAGGACTTCAGATGATGAATAACGAAAACACCATCAAAAAGACCGGCATGGGCGCCCGTGCCAGCAGACGACTGGGCAACACCATTGTCTATATCATCCTCATTATCATAACCGCCATCTGGCTTTTCCCCTTCTTCGGCATTGTGCTGGAGAGCTTCCGTGTGGAGACCACCATGCAGATGAGTTATCTTTGGCCCAAGGAATTCGGCCTTGATAACTATATCCGCCTTTTCAAGGAGACCGATTTCCTGATCTGGTTCAAGAATACCGGCATCATGGGCGTTGTCACCGCAGTAACTCAGACCATCTTCGTTCTGGCAATGAGCTATGTTCTCTCCCGTCTGCGCTTCAAGGGCAGAAAGGGTCTCATGAACTTCATGCTGGTTCTGGGTATGTTCCCCGGCTTCCTGACCATGATCCTTATCTACAAGGTCTTCACCGACCTGGGCCTCACCATGCAGAACGCCCCTGTGGGTCTGATCATCGTCTACGCTGCCAGCTCCGGTATGGGTTACTATGTGTCCAAGGGCTTCTTTGACACCATCCCCCAGACTCTGGACGAGGCCGCCCGTGTGGACGGCGCCACCCGCTGGCAGGTGTTCTATAAGATCATCATGCCCCTCAGTAAGCCCATCGTTATCTACACCATCCTCATGGGCTTTATGGCTCCCTGGGGCGACTTCATGCTGGCAAGCTATATCATCCACGAAAACTCTGCCGGTATGAACGTGGCCGTTGGTATGTTCGAGTGGCTGAGTAAGACCATGGTCAACACCAACTATACCATGTTCTGCGCAGCAGGCGTTATCGTCGCCATCCCCGTTGTTATTGTCTTCCTCCTGCTCCAGAAGTACTATGTTGAAGGCGTCACCGGCGGCGCAGTGAAGGGTTAAGGTGATACTATGGCAAGTTTAAAGCTTACTAATGTCAAAAAAGTATACGATAACGATGTTGTTGCAGTTCAGGACTTCAATCTGGACATTGCCGACAAGGAGTTTATCGTTTTCGTCGGCCCCTCCGGCTGCGGCAAGAGCACCACTCTCCGCATGATCGCTGGTCTTGAGGACATCTCCGACGGCACTGTTGAGATCGACGGCGTTGTGGTCAACGACCTCCAGCCCCGTGACCGCGACATCGCCATGGTCTTCCAGAACTACGCTCTCTACCCCCATCTCAGCGTTTTTGAGAACATGGCTTTTCCCCTTCGCCTGACGAAGGTCCCTCAGGTGGAGATATATGACAGGATTCTCAGAGTATCCGAGATGCTGGGCATCAACGATTATCTGGTGAGGAAGCCCCGCGCTCTCTCCGGCGGTCAGCGCCAGCGTGTTGCCATCGGCCGCGCCATGGTTCGTGACAGCAAGGTCTTCCTTATGGACGAGCCCCTTTCCAACCTGGACGCCAAGCTCCGCAACCAGATGCGCGCTGAGATTATCCAGCTGCGCCAGAAGATAGACTCCACCTTTATCTACGTTACCCACGACCAGACCGAGGCTATGACCCTTGGCGACCGCATCGTCATTATGAAGGACGGTTTCGTCCAGCAGGTGGGCACTCCCACCGAGGTCTTTGATATGCCTCTCAACCTCTTCGTGGCTGAGTTCATCGGGGCTCCCAAGATGAATACCTTCAAGGCAGAGCTTATCCGCGAGGGCGACAAGTACTTTGTTGAGGCCTATGGTGCAAAGATAGAGGTCACCGGCAAGAAGGCCGAAATGCTTCTTGCAAGAGATGTTCAGTCTCAGGAAATCATCCTGGGTGTCCGTCCCGAGCACGTCAGCGTGGCCAAGGCAGGAGACAGTGCCGCTGTGGCTACCACTGTGAGAGTTAACGAGATGATGGGCAGCGAGCTCCACCTCCATGTGGATGCACCCAACGGCGACCAGCTCATCGTCCGCGTTCCCACCCTCTCCCTCAGCCAGGAAGAGAGAAAGGGCCTTGTGTATGGCGCTCCCCTCCACATTACCTTCGAGGGCCGCGTAATGCACTTCTTCGACGCCGAGACCCAGCATAACCTCATTCTCGACTGAGAAAGAAACTGAAACCCAATAAAAAATCCCTGCCGTAAAAATGCGGCAGGGATTTTTTGAACTATCAAAATACCCCCCTGAGCACAGCTCGGGGGGGTATGATTTTTATTCGGCTTTCTCGGCCTTTTTCTTTGCTACCATATGTATCAGCCAGTGCTCCACCTTTATGAAGATGAAGGTGCCCAGGAACAGTACCACGAGACGCACAAGAGCCTGAATGAGGCCGCCCTGCACATCGAAGGAGAGAACGGTGGCTGCGTTGAAATACACGAAGGAGATGGGGCCGGAAACAGAGGGGAAGAAGAACTGACCGGCGATGAGGATGAATATGGCTATAAACAGTGCAGTCAGCACGCCGGGTGTACCACCGATAACGCCAATGAGGGCGTGCTCCAGCAGCACGAACACCAGAGCCATTACAATACCGAAGGCGGCAGTGATGTAGAACTTCTTCTCGGCCTTTTTTACTTCCTTGCCCAGAAGACCGATGAGGCTGGGACCCATGAGTGCGGGCCAAAATTCGGGATGCTCAATGCCCAGAAGTCCGCCGATAAAGCTTTCGGCGAAAACGAATACAGTGACCCAGAGGGCGATGAGGGCTGCGAGGATGGCATATCTTGCTTTGCTCACTATATGTCTCCTTTTATAATATATTTTTATTTTTCAGCCGCCGGAGCTGACCCTGATGACAAGAACTTCATCCCCGTCGTTGAGGGTGGTTTCGGCGTAGCTGTCCCTTTTCACCAGCGTGCCGCCCAGGGTGATGAGGATGGCGTCGTGGATATCCACATTGTCCATCCTCAGCACATCCATAAGGCTCATGCCGGGGGTAAAGGGATAGGAGCGATCGTTGACTCTTATCATCAGAAGTCGAAGAGCACTTCCATCTCCACGGGGTTGATGTCGAAGACGGAACCGGTGGCAGCGCTGCGCTGGGTGAGGAAGAACTCGGGCAGCTTGTCGTCCTCGGCGGTGAAGCCGGCAAGCTTGTTGAAGGCGCGCTCGGTGAGCAGGGTCTTAACGCCCAGACCCAGGGTTACGCGGGTAATGTCCTTGGGGCCGCCGTAGAGACCGCTCATCATGTCGGCCAGCAGATACATCTTGGGAACAATGTGGGAGAAGGCAAAGAGGCACATCATGCTGTCGGAGAAGCAGATGGCAACCTGGAGCTTGTTGGAGGCATAGGCCTGAGCTGCACGGCCTCTGTCGTCAAAGGCGCGGTCCATGGTGAGGGCTGCGGTGTGGTCGGCGCCCTGGGGGCAGGTGGCGTAGGTGATGCCGGTGCCCTTGGTGTTGCGGGGGTCATAGCCGGAGATGGCCTGATGCTTAACGGTGGGGATGCGCTCTGCGCCCAGAGCAAGGCCAACAGCCTCGCAGCCGTTGCCCAGAACGGTGCCGAAGCCAACGCCGTCGCGGGCGTCCTTGAGAAGCTGGATAACGCCGTCAGCGTCGCCCCACTCAAGCTTGCCTGCGTCCATGGCAACGCCGCAGGCGGTGCCCATCTCGATGGTGTCAACGCCCATGTCGTCGCAGAGGCGGTCCATCATGGCGATCTTGTCGATGTCGTCAATGCGGCAGTTGGGTCCGAAGAGAGCTATGGTCTCATATTCGAAGCCGGAGGTGAGATACTTGCCCTCGGCATCGTGGTAAACGTTGGAGCACTGGACAAGGCAGCCGGGCTGGCAGGGCTTCTTGTTGCAGCCGCCGCGGGCAGCCAGACGGGACATGAATTCCTCAACGCCCAGCTTCTTGTAGTCTTTGAAGAGCTTGCCGGAGAAGTTCTCAACGGGGAGAACGCCGTTGGCGCCGGTCTTTTCAATGGTGGAAACGGTGCCGAAATTGTGGAAGGGGTCTGTCTTGGCGCAGCTTGCCACAAGAGCGTTCAGCTCCTTGGCTGCGGCTTTGAACATCTCCTCGTCCGCATACTCCACCTTGTAGGCCTTCTCGGGTCTCTCGATGACGAAGGCCTTCAGACCCTTCACGCCCATGAGAGCGCCAACGCCGCCGCGGGCGGCAACACGGCTGGGATGGAGAGTGCCGAACTCGGTGATCTGGATGCTGGCGGCCTTGTAAAGGCGTTCGCCGGCAGGGCCGATGCAGGCAACAGCAATGTTATCGCCGTAGCGCTCGCGCATCACGTCAACGGTGTCATAAGTACCCTTGTAGCGAAGGTCCTCTGCCTCAACGAGCTCTGCAGAGCCGTCGCGGCCAATGTGGAGATAGCGGAGCTTGCCGTCGGTGGGCAGACCGTGAATGGTAACCATTCTCAGACCCTGGTCGGCCAGAAGCTTGCCCATGTAGCCGCCGGAGCTGGCCTCCTTGATACCGCCGGTGAGGGGGCTCTTGCAGCCCACGGAAATGCGGTGAGAGGTGGTGAAGTTGGTGCCGGCAAGAACGCCGGTGCAGAACATAAGAACGTTCTGCTCACCCATGGGATCGCACTGGGGGGCCATCTTTCCGGTCTTTATCAGATCCATGAAATAGTTGGCTATGAGAGCGCGGCCTCCCAGCTGCAGGTACTGCTCATCATAGGGCAGCTTGCTTACGCTGGCGTCGGCCATATTAACGACAAGTTTAGACCACATAATTTCCGTTCTCCTTTCAGGCGCTGTAGGCGCTGCGGGACATTTCCGCTACGCGGGCGGTAGTGATGCGGTAGGGGATCATTGCAAAGCCGGTATCGGCAGTAACCATGGGGGCGATCTTCAGCAGAGCATCCAGAGGAATGCCGTATTCTTCTATGTTGGGCATGCCTACGCTCTTGATAAAGGCACGGAT
>JAZSFJ010000160.1:0-6519 GCA_045532145.1 Oscillospiraceae bacterium | reverse complement strand
AGTTACAGCGCCGTTGAGCATAAACTTCATGTTGCCGGTACCTGATGCCTCGGTGCCTGCAGGAGAGATCTGCTCGGAAATATCAGCGGCAGGAATGATATACTCTGCGTAGGAGCAATTATAGTTCTGTACAAAGACAACCTTGTTCTTATCGTTCACATCGGGGTCATTGTTCACAAGCTTTGCGATGCGGTTAATGTAGCGGATGATGCTCTTTGCTCTCCAGTAACCGGGGGCGGCCTTTGCACCGAAGATGAAAGCGGTGGGAGTAAAGTCAGGCAGCTTGCCTTCCTTCAGGTCGAAGTAAATATCCATGATGGAGAAGGCGTTGAGCAGCTGGCGCTTATACTCGTGGAGACGCTTTACCTGAACGTCAAAGACGAAGTCGGGGCTCAGCTCGATGCCCTCACGCTCCTTGATAAGGGCGCAGAGCTGCTTTTTCTTCTCGTACTTGATGGAGTTGAAGCGGTCGATCATTTCCCTGTCGATCTTGCCCTTCAGGTCCTCAAGGCGGTCAAGCTCGGTAAGGAAGCCCTTCCAGCAGTAGTCCTCCAGCATGCCGGTGAGCTCGGGGTTGCAGAGACCCAGCCAGCGGCGGGGAGTGATGCCGTTGGTGACATTCTTGAACTTCTCGGGATATACGGCGTACCAGTCACGGAAAATATCGTGCTTGATGAGCTCGGAATGGATCTGTGCAACGCCGTTGACGCTGGTGCCCATGTAAACGGAGAGGTTTGCCATGTGGGCGGTGTTGTCCTTGATAATGTAGAGATGGGGATGCTCGCTCTGGAGGCGGTTATGGATCATCCAGATAACGTCCACGATCTCGGGTACAACGCTTGCCAGCAGATCCAGGGGCGACTTTTCAAGAGCCTCGCGCATGACGGTGTGGTTGGTGTAGGAGAATACGCGGCGGCTGATATCGAAAGCGGTATCGAAGCTGTAGCCCTCCTTCATGAGCAGGCGGACAAGCTCGGCAGCGCTCATGGCGGGGTGGGTATCGTTCAGCTGGATGGTGATAAACTCGGGCAGGCGGTTATAGTCAGCGCCGTGGTACTCGCGGAAGGAGCGGAGAATATCCTGCACGGAAGCACTGGAGAGAACGTACTGCTGCTTGATGCGCAGTCTCTTACCCTCGCGGGTGGAGTCGTTGGGATAGAGCACACGGGTGATGTCCTCGGCCTTGTTCTTGGCTGCCAGGGCACGCTCATACTCCTGAGCGTTGAAAGCATCGAAGTCCAGCTCTTCCTCGGCCTCGCACTGCCAGAGGCGGAGAGTGCCGATGTTGTTATTCTTATAGCCGATGACGGGAACGTCATAGGGAACAGCAAGGATGCTGTGCTCGGGGAAGTCTATCTTAATGGTGTGTCTGTCGCGGCGGTAGGACCAGGGGTCGCCGTACTTGGCCCAGTCGTCAGCGCTCTGCTTCTGGTTGCCCTCGGCATCCCAGCTCTGCTTGAACAGGCCGAATTTATAGCGCAGGCCGTAGCCTGTGAGAGGCACGCCGGTGGTTACAGCAGCGTCCATGAAGCAGGCAGCGAGACGGCCAAGACCGCCGTTACCCAGGGCTGCATCCTCTATATCTTCAAGGTCGGCAAGGTCAATGCCCTTCTCGGCGAAAGCAGCCTTGAGCTCATCAAGGATGCCAAGATTAAAGAGGTTGGAGTACACAAGTCTGCCGATAAGATACTCTGCAGAGAAATAATAGGCGTGACGTGCGGTACCGCGCTCACGCTTGCACTCGTACCATCTTTTGGTTATTTCCATCATAATAACCTGACCAAGGCAGTCATGGAGCTGGGCAGGGGTGGCGTCTTCGAGGCTCACATCCTGCTGCAGTCTCAGCAGAGTCCGGGTCTGGCTTACGATCTGATTGCAATTGAGTTCCATTGTTTCACCTAACTAACATATATTCTTACCCATACCAAACGTATGGACTATCTGTAATATTATGCACTATACTGCCGGATTTTGCAACTATTATTTTATTAAAGTATTAAGGCCGGTATAAAAGTCTATATTTGCAATTATCCCCCGGATGTGCTACCATTCATACTATGTAAATCAAGTTCTTTTTGGGAAAGGAAACACGACTATGGTAATAGGAAATATAGAGCCCAAGGCAGTTATGAGTATTTTTGAGACCATCTGCTCCATCCCCCACGGCAGCGGCAACACCAAGGCCCTCAGCGACTGGTGCGTGGACTTTGCAAAGGAGCGCTGTCTTGAGCATTATCAGGACGAGCTGAACAACGTTATCATCATCAAGCCCGCCACTCCCGGCTACGAGGCCGCCGAGCCCGTTATTTTGCAGGGACATATTGATATGGTATGCCAGTCCGAGCCCGCTCTTGGCAAGGACATGACCACGGAAGGCCTTGAGCTGGCTGTGGACGGAGACTATATCCACGCCATCGGCACCACTCTGGGCGGCGACGACGGCATAGCCGTGGCCATGGCTCTGGCCATTCTGGACGCCGGGGATATCCCTCACCCCCGTCTCGAGGTAGTGCTCACTGTGGATGAGGAGACCGGTATGTACGGCGCCGCAGGCATCGACCTGAGTCCCCTCAAGGGCAAAACCCTTATCAACATCGACTCCGAAGAAGAGGGCATCTTCACCGTAAGCTGCGCAGGCGGCGCAAGAGCCAACTGCTTCCTGCCCATCGTCAGAACCGGTGCCGAATGCGAGAGCGTCAGCATTGTTATCAGCGGTCTCAAGGGCGGCCATTCCGGCGTGGAGATAGACAAGGGCCGCGCCAACGCCAACATCCTCATGGGCAGAGTTCTGAATATGATGGCCCCCGGTTCTTTCCGCATAGTCTCTCTCGCCGGTGGTAGCGCCGACAACGCCATTCCCTTCCGCTGCGAGGCTGTCGTAGCAGGCGAAACCGATGAGATTATCGCCGCTGTGGAAAAGGCAGACGCCATTTTCAAGAAGGAATACCGCAACACCGACCCCGGCGTTACCGTAAAGGCAGAAATAAAGGCTTCCGCGGCCATTGACGTGCTGGACGGCGAGAGCTCCCAGAAAGTCTGCGACGCTCTTATGCTTGTGCCCAACGGCATCAGAGCCATGAGCAGCGATATTCCCGGCCTTGTGGAAACCTCCCTGAATCTTGGCATAATGAAGCTGGAAGAGGGACTTCTCCGTATGTCCTTCGCCCTTCGCAGCAGCGTAGGCAGCCGCAAGGAGGCGCTGAAAACCAAGCTCTCCGCCGCCTTCCGCGTTCTGGGCGGCAAAGTGGAAATCACCGGAGACTATCCCGCATGGGAGTTCAGAGCCGACTCCCCCCTCCGCGACCGCATGATAGAGGTATACCGCCGTCAGTACGGCGAGGAGCCTCAGGTCCTTGCTATCCACGCGGGACTTGAGTGCGGTCTCCTCTCCGCAAAGATTCCCGAGCTTGACTGCGTCTCCATCGGCCCCAACATGAAGGATATCCACACCACAAAGGAAAGTATGTCCATTTCCTCTGTACAGAGAGTTTGGAAATTTGTCCTTGAAGTGCTGAAGGAAAGTAAGTAATTTGCCTTGACAAGCCACACTTGTCAGGTGTATAATCGCAGAAAATTTTGAAAGGAGAACCGACAATGTCCGTTTATTGCCTCATCGCAATGCATTGCAAGTCCGGTATGCCTATGAACTGGCATAATATCGGGCTGACATTGTCGTACTCTTTTTAGGATAATTATCAGGTATCAAAAAAAGACGCAGTGCAAGCCAGAACTGATTTTTTGGCTTGCACTGTTTTTTATTTAGGGAGGTATAAAAATATGGAAACCTTTAATGCTCTGAGCCGGTATTACGAAAGCTATGACGAGGATGCCCGTCTTTGCAGCAGGCGTGGGAAGGTTGAGTATCTCACCACTTTGAGATACATCGAAAGTTATCTCAAACCCGGTATGCGAATTCTCGAGATCGGCGCAGCCACGGGAAGATACAGCCACCATTTTGCCCGCAAGGGCTATAAGGTGGACGCCCTAGAGCTTGTGGAACACAATATAGAAATTTTTCGCCGAAATACCCTGCCCGGAGAGGAAATAAGCATAATTCAAGGAAATGCCAAGGACCTTGGAGCTTTTGCTGACAACACGTATGACATCACCCTGCTTCTAGGTCCCATGTATCACCTATTCACTGAGGAGGAGAAGCTGCAGGCACTATCTGAGGCAATACGAGTTACAAAGAAAGGAGGAGTAGTATTTGCCGCCTACTGCATGGGAGATGCCTCCATACTGCTCTATGGCTTCGGCCGTGGTGAGATACATAATTTAATAAGAGACTGCATGCTCGACCCGGAGAGCTTTGAGACCTTTTCAAAGCCCTGGGATATATTTGAGCTTCACCGGAAAGAGGATATCGACGCTCTGCGAAGCAATTTCGATGTGACGCAGCTGCATTTTCTTGCCACAGACGGTTACTCCAACCACATGAGAGCGAGACTTGACGAAATGGACAAGGATACCTTTGAGCTGTATCTGCGATACCACTTTGCCACCTGCGAGAGAGTGGACCTGCTGGGATATTCCAACCACACTCTGGATATATTCCGAAAAGAATGAAAGGAGGTAAAAAAGGATGACACTGGAAACTGACAGACTCATTCTCCGAAGTCCACTTTTAGATGACGCTGAGCCCATGTTCCGCAACTGGGCATCCGACCCGGAAGTTACCCGCTATCTCACGTGGCCCGCCCACTCAGGCATTGAAATAAGCCGCATGGTGGTGGAAAGCTGGATAAATGAGGGAGGTTTCCAGTGGATGATGGTTCTGAAAGAGCTTAATGAGCCCATTGGCAGCATAAACGTTGTCGGGCTAGATAATCTTAGCTGCAGCGCAGAGCTTGGCTACTGCATAGGAAGACCATGGTGGCACAAAGGTATAACTGCCGAAGCACTCGGAGCTGTGATAGATTTCCTCTTCACACAGCCGGGAATCAGTCGCGTTTTTGCCAGACACGATGTAAATAATCCCCACTCAGGCGCCGTTATGAGGAAATGCGGCATGATATTTGAGGGCAGGTTTGAAAATGGCGGGGTAAATAATACAGGCATCTGCGATGTTGAGCAGTACGGGATCAGTAAAATAATATAAGGATGTTCAGAGAGATTGCCTCACCCGATCATTTACCAAGGACACTCTGGACGCAGCTTGTTCCAATGATAACATACACCGCTGGCATCAATAGTGAGCTGACATTCTCTATGATAGGGTTTCTTGCTTTGCCATAGCCAACATTCAAAGAAATAAGAATTATAACCCTTATAGAGGTAAAGAAATTCCAAGCGAAACTTACCGCTGTTGACATTCCTGATAAAATCATAAAGACGAATTTCACTGCGTAAATACTTGAGCATAGGTCTGCGTACGCGAAGCGAATGAACATAGATTCTGGCATCGCACTCATCTCCATCCAAAAGCATGAAACGTACCTCAGACGCATCAGTTCTGACAGTATTATTGAATGAATTATCAGGATGATTTGAAGAAATCCAAAACCCATCACTAAAGTAAAACGTAAGAATACCGTCTTCAAAACTAATACGATCAGCAAAGCAATCATGGAGCGTCAGCATTTTGTCATCGTTTTCAACATGAAGATACTCTTTTTCCTCCAAGAAAAACACCTCCTGATTCTGAAAACAGAATAACACTATGGAAAAATAATCGCAACAAAAAAAGACACCGCATGTTTCCATGCGATGTCTTGGCAGGGGCTGAAGGGATCGAACCCTCGGCCTACGGTTTTGGAGACCGCCGCTCTACCAGCTGAGCTAAGCCCCTGTATATTTAAGAAAAAGTGGTGGACCGTCAGGGACTCGAACCCCGGGCCGACCGGTTATGAGCCGGTTGCTCTACCAACTGAGCTAACGGTCCATATAAGTAATGCCGCCACGGCATACGTGACGGCATTACCGTTAGTTGGCGCCTCTTGTAGGACTCGAACCTACGACACCGCGGTTAACAGCCGCGTGCTCTACCGACTGAGCTAAAGAGGCATATTTGAGCCTGAGAATTAACTCAGGCTCTTTTGTGTTGGCGTTGACCTATCTTCCCGGTCCGTCTCCAGACAAGTATTGTCGGCACTGGTGAGCTTAACTTCCGTGTTCGGAATGGGAACGGGTGGACCCTCACCGTTAGAAACACCAACTGGTGGTACACCTTCAGGGACTCGAACCCTGGACACCCTGATTAAGAGTCAGGTGCTCTACCAACTGAGCTAAAGGTGCATATATGGTGACCCCTAGGAGAATCGAACTCCTGTTTGCGGCGTGAGAGGCCGCCGTCTTAACCGCTTGACCAAGGGGCCATTTTGGTAACTGCACCCTCAAAACTGAACAAAGTGAAGCCTTCGTAAGTAAGGCATGCCTGCATTATTCATTGTAGGTCAAGCCCTCGGGTTATTA
The DNA here is from genome assembly GCA_045532145.1 of Oscillospiraceae bacterium. Taxonomy (GTDB): domain Bacteria; phylum Bacillota; class Clostridia; order Oscillospirales; family Oscillospiraceae; genus SIG459. The sequence continues at coordinate 108 of JAZSFJ010000160.1, read as the reverse complement.
GTATCGGTCAGCTGAACACGTTACCGTGCTTACACCTCCGACCTATCAACGACATAGTCTACGTCGACCCTTACTCTCCGAAGAGATGGGAGATCTTATCTTAGGGAA
>JAZSFJ010000047.1:0-16111 GCA_045532145.1 Oscillospiraceae bacterium | reverse complement strand
GTGGGCTCAGGAGTGGGCTCCGGAGCAGGTTCCGGGGTGGGCTCGGGGCTAGGCTCGGGCTCAGGCTCGGGAAGCATATCAATACTTTCCTTTTTTACTTCTCCGCAGATGTTGCAGGAATAGCTCAGCTCACCCTCAGAGTAGCTTGTGGGAGCCTTGGTTACAACACCATCATCCCAGTCATGACCAAGAGGTGCAATATAGTCGCTCTTATAGCTATGGCCGCAGACGCAGCTATATGTAGTGTAGCCATATTCAGTGCATCCGGGAGCAGTCTCGGAGAAGGTATAACGGTGGATATGATCGAGGGCCGGGATAATTTCCGTTCTTTCCATGCCGCAGTTGCTGCAGACATAGATTTCCCAGCCTTCCGCCTCCTCGCTGGGCTCTTTGTAGCTGCTTTCCAGCCAGTCGTGTCCCGTGGCAGGAATGATTTCCTGCTCCCCTATAATCTTGTTGCAGCGGGAACAGTGTACGCCTTCACCCCGTCCGGCTTCGGTGCATCCGGCGGGCACAGCTTCGTCTATGACCTCAAGATGTCCCAGAGGCTCAAGCTCGTCTGTCTTGTAGCTGTCCCCGCAGCGGCACATATGTATGGTGTAACCGCCTTCTTCGCAGCAGGGCTCTATTACAGATGCCCCATAAGCATGGATATGTACTACGGTAAGGGTGCAGCTTGCGGATGTTCCGTTTTCGTCGGTAGCAGTAATTATGGTGCTGCCCTCCGCCTTGGCCGTAACAGTTCCGTCGGCAGAAACAGAGGCAATGCTCTCATCTCCGCTTTTCCAGCTTAGTGCACCTGCAGCACCGATGACGCCGAGGGTGAAGGACTGCTCTTCTTCCAGCTGCAGCTGAGCGGGCTCAACGGAAATGCTCAGTTGGGGGAGAAGCTCCGAAATATCCTTGGAGTATATGGTGCCTCTCTCATTTGCGTCCTTTTTCAGCACATATCTAAGGCTTGTACCCTTAATGGCATTGCCGTATACGTAGCCCTCAGAAGTATCGGGTGTAAATACAAGGCAGTCCTCAAGGCTGTCTATATTGATTTTACGAATTTGTGTTGAGGTGTTGTAATAAATATCCCTGCCTTGGAGAGATATGCCGGAAAAGGAGCCTATCCAGTAACCTCTTCCGTCCCATGTTTTCCAGTTGCCAAGCTCTGCCAAACTGACCGAAGAGCTGCCGCTCTTGCTGCATTTATATATTGCGCCGTCCTTGATGAGATAATAATAGCCGCCATCTTCAATGATACTGCTTTCCACTCCATACCAGAAAGCATTGTCATAGCTTTTGTCGGAGCAGACAAGGTCCGTTCTGTCCCAGCCGTAGTGATACTGGGAGGAGCCGCCGCGGCGAGTTGCAATGGCGCTGTCGCTGACAAGGAAGTGGTCGTGGTCAACCTTACCAATAGTGTCCGGAACTTTATCGTCCCATGTTACATCCACATGATAATAGTTTCCGTTGATTTTAATGATGTTCCATGCATGATTTATGCTGTCGCTGCTGGTGACATGGCACTCGATACCCGCAAGGCCCATTATGTACATATAGGCATAGGCATAGCCATTGCACACGCCGAGGCCATCCATGATAATGCCCGCACTTTTGAAGGTATTGGGAGAGCTTACAGACTGGTCATAGGCACTTGTATATATCAGATAATCGTGGAGAATAAGAGCCTTGTCCAGATCTGTGGCCCCCTTGTTCACAAGGGCCATTATTTTCGCCAGCTGACTGTCCACCGCCGCGAAATACTCCGCCGCCTCAGCCGGGGACTTCTCCGTGACAATTTTTATAAATGAGTAACGAGAGCCCGAATAATATGCGTATGTGGCAAAATCGCTGCTCAGGTAGGGAGAGAAGCAGTCAAGCATGCTGAGGTTGATTACCGACGGATTTATCCCGTAGGAAGATATATCAACGGAACTCTCCCCGGCAAGAATAGCCGACTTTATAAGCTGCTCCAGCTCATAGAGCAGCTGCAGAGACTCCGCTTCCCCCGGGGCATTGTACTTGATGCTTTGACGCGCTTCTTCCGGACCAAAGGGAAGCTCAATAGGCTGAGGAAGGGCGATACTGCACTCTGTCACCGGGCAATAGTCGCCGGTGTATTCAAAACAGACTTCGGTATCAGCGGCATGGACAGGTGCGCAGAGGCCAAAAACCATCACCACGGCCAATACCCAAACCATAACTTTCTTCTTCATAAGCAAAAGGCTCCTTTAACGTAAAAATAGGAAAACCACTAATATTTTACACCCATATCATATTTCTCGAAAGAGGGAATAATAAACAAAAATTAACTCCTTATGTTTCACTTGGCCTTTACTGTGTGTTCGCGCACTACAATGTAAAAAAAGAGTGTTTTTCCCTGCTTTCCGGGAGAAACACTCTTTTCTGCTTAATTTTATACTGCCTGTTCCAGCATCTCGATACCCTTTGCCATGCGGCGGAGGGTTTCTTCCTTACCAAGGATGCGGGCTATTTCCACTGCGCCGCCGGGGGTTACTGCTTTGCCAGCAATGGCGATGCGGACGGGCCACATAACCTTGGCGTTTTTCACACCTTCGGCTGCTGCCATGTCAGTCATGGCGGTGAGGATGGTCTCATCGTTCCAGGCCTCAACAGCCTCGAATACGGCGCTCATCTTTTTGAGCATCTCAAGAGAGCCGGGAATATCGGTCTTGCTCTTTTTGTGGACATAGAGCTCAGGGGCATACTCGGGAAGTGCATCAAAGAAGTCCACCTTCTCGGGGATGTCGGTGAGGACCTCGCAGCGCTGCTGGAGGATGCCGGCAATGGCGGCGGCATCATAAGCCTCGTTCTTCACAGCCTGACGGATAAAGGGCTCAGCAACCTTTGCAAAGGCGGTGCTCTCCATGGCGCGGATATAGGCGCTGTTGAAATAGCGGAGCTTTTCAATGTCGAATATGGCGGGAGACTTGCTTATACCCTGGAGGTCAAAGACCTTTATGAGCTCGTCCATGGTGAAAATCTCCTGCTCGGCGTACTCGCCGCGGGGAGACCAGCCCAGAAGGGTGACATAGTTAACAACAGCCTCGGTGAGGTAGCCCTGAGCGATAAGGTCCTCATAGGAGGGGTCGCCCTTGCGCTTGCTCATCTTGTTGTGGGCGTCGCGCATAACGGGAGAGCAGTGGACATACTTGGGGATATTCCAGCCGAAGCCTTCATAGAGCAGATTGTACTTGGGTGCGGAGGAGAGATACTCGCTGCCGCGGACAACATGGGTAATGCCCATCATGTGGTCATCGATGACGTTTGCGAAGTTATAGGTGGGCAGACCGTCGCGCTTAATAAGCACCTGATCATCCAGAGTCTTGGTCTCGACGGTGATGTCGCCGAAAATCTCGTCGTGGAAGGTTACAGTTCCCTCCTCGGGGATGCGCTGGCGAATAACATAGGGCATACCTGCGGCCAGTTTTGCCTCAACTTCCTCGGCGCTCAGGTTGCGGCAGGGGTCAGCGGCACGCTCAAAGGAGCCTTCCTCTTCCTCGCTTTCTGCCTTCTCGCAGAAGCAGTAGTAGGCGTGTCCACGCTCAACGAGCCACTGGGCATACTTGATATAGAAGCCCTTGCGCTCGGTCTGGACATAGGGAGCCACAGGGCCGCCCTCATCGGGGCCTTCGTCATGCTTCAGACCGCACTCGCGCATGGTCTTGTAGATAACGTCCACAGCGCCTTCAACCAGTCGGCCCTGGTCGGTGTCCTCTATGCGGAGAATGAAAGTGCCGTCATAGTGGCGGGCAATGAGGTAAGTGTAAAGAGCAGTGCGGAGATTGCCAACGTGCATATAACCGGTGGGAGAGGGGGCAAAACGGGTGCGTACGCCTCCCACGGGGATGCGGGATTCCATTTCGTTTATCCAATTCATATCAGCCATTTATTATTTCCTCCTGAAGTGCTTTTAGCCTGGGCTTATCCATTACAGAGAAAAGTGGTGTCGCTTCGCGATAGAGTTGAATTAACAATCCCTCAGTCGCTTCGCGACAGCTCCCTTTACACAAGGGAGCCTTAAAAAGGTAGTTTTCACCCGAATATAATATTTTAATTGTCTCTAAAAGTCAATTATGAATTGTAAAATGAGATAAAGTATGTTATTATATCGATTTGATAAGGTGGATAGGTATGTCCGCCATAAAACTATAAATAAATTCTCACAGAAAGAGGATAGGATAAATGGAAAACACTGCACCTGCAAAGAAAATAATGCTCTCCGGCATTCAGCCCTCCGGCGACCTGCACCTGGGCAACTACCTTGGCGCCATCAAAAACTGGGTAGAGCGCACCGAAGAGTTTGACAACTACTACTTCATGGCCGATATGCACACCATCACCGTCCGCCAGACCCCCGCGGACCTTCGCCGCCGCACTCTGCAGCAGCTGGCACAGTACATTGCCTGCGGCCTTGACCCCCAGAAAAACACCCTCTTCATCCAGAGCCACGTTCACGAGCACGCAGAGCTTGGCTGGATACTCCAGTGCTACACCATGTTCGGCGAGCTCAGCCGTATGACCCAGTTCAAGGACAAGTCTGCAAAACACTCCGAGAACATCAACGCCGGTCTTTTCACCTATCCCAGCCTCATGGCTGCCGACATTCTCCTTTATCAGGCAGACTATGTTCCCGTAGGCGAAGACCAGAAGCAGCACTGCGAGCTGACCCGCGACATCGCCATCCGCTTCAACAACATTTACGGCAACGTGTTCAAAGTTCCCGAGCCCTATATCCAGAAGGTTGGCGCCCGCATCATGAGCCTTGGCAATCCCGGAAGCAAGATGAGCAAGTCCGACCCCAACGGCTGCGTATTCCTCCTTGGAAAGCCCGATGACATCATGCGCAAGTTCAAGAAGGCTGTCACCGACTCCGACACCGAAAACTGCGTACGCTACGCTCCCTCCGAAAAGCCGGGCGTTGCAAACCTCATGGGCATTTACTCCGCCATCACCGGCAAGAGCTATGAGGAGATAGAAAACGAGTTTGCCGGAAAGGGCTACGGCGCCTTCAAGCCCGCCGTTGGCGAGGCCGTTGTGGAGACCCTCCGCCCCATTCAGGAGGAGACCGCCCGCATTCTGGCTGACAAGGCCTATCTTGAGAGCGTCTATAAAGAGGGCGCCGAGAAGGCAAGCTATCTGGCCCGCAAGACCCTCCGCAAGGTCTATAAGAAGGTCGGCTTCGTAGAAAGATAAATAGTTAGGTAGGAATATCTTTATGTTTCCTGAAATGCAGCTTTGGCTGAAAATAGTTCTGGCAGTGGCCGTGGCCTTTGTGCTGGCCTTTGCCACCACTCCCCCTGTAAAGTCCCTGGCCGTGAAGCTGGGCGCTATAGACGTTCCCAAGGACGCCCGCCGCATTCACAAACATCCCATCCCCCGCATGGGCGGCCTTGCCATCTTCATCGGCTTTATTATCTCCGTGCTGCTCTTTGCAGAGCTGGACCGGAAGCTTACCGGCATCCTCCTCGGCTGCCTGATCATTGTTATCACCGGAGCTATAGACGACAAAAAGCCTATGAGATGGTGGGTAAAGCTCCTCCTTGAGCTTGTGGCCGCCGTGGTGGTGGTAGCCTTCGGCGTGAAGATAGAGGTTCTTTTCAACCCCAACATCTTTGCCGAAAACGGCGCTCTGCTGCTGGGCTATCTCAGCGTCCCTGTGACTATCCTCTGGATAATCGGCATCACCAACGCCGTTAATCTCATCGACGGTCTGGACGGTCTGGCCTGCGGCGTCAGCTCCATAAGCTCTCTGACCATGCTGGTGGTGGCCCTCATTCTCTCCGAGGGCGGCATCGCCATAGTGCTGGCAGCTCTGGTGGGCGCCTGTCTCGGCTTCATTCCCTATAACGCCAACCCCGCCAAGATATTCATGGGTGACACCGGCGCACTGCTTCTGGGCTTTGCCCTTGCAACCATATCCGTCACCGCCATGTTCAAGTTCTACGCCATCATCACCTTTGTTGTGCCTCTGCTGGCTCTGGCTCTGCCCCTTTTCGACACCCTTTTCGCCATCATCCGCCGTCTTCTCAAGGGTCAGAATCCCATGAAGCCCGACCGTGGTCATCTTCACCACCGTCTCATCGACATGGGCCTCAGCCAGAAGCAGGCTGTGGCCGTGCTCTACTGCCTCAGTGCCGTTCTGGGTCTCACCGCCGTTGTTATCAACACCCACGGCCCCATGCGCATTACCCTGCTGGTAGCCGAGCTGCTGCTGGCCATCGTAATGGGATTTTTCATAAGAAGCATGATAGCTCATCCCGCCAACGCTCCTCAAGCCGAGGAGTCCAAGACAGAGGGTAAGGAGAAAGAATGAAAAAGATTCGAGTCATGTCCGTTTTCGGTACCCGCCCCGAGGCCATAAAAATGTGCCCTCTGGTGCTGGAGCTTCAAAGCCGCCCCGAATTCGAAAGTCTTGTGTGCGTCACCGCCCAGCACCGTGAGATGCTGGACAGCGTTATGGACACCTTCGGCGTAAAGGCCGACTATGATCTGGACATTATGGAAAAGGGCCAGACTCTGGCCTCCATCACCGCCAAGGTTCTTGGCCTTCTGGGCGGAGTTCTCAGAGAAGCCAAGCCCGACATAGTTCTTGTCCACGGCGACACCACCACAACCTTCGTCAGTGCCCTTGCCGCTTTCTATGAGCAGATACCTGTGGGCCATGTGGAAGCCGGACTGCGCACCTTCACCCGCTACAGTCCCTATCCCGAGGAGATGAACCGCTGCCTTGTGGGACGCATTGCCGAGTACCACTTCTCCCCCACCGCCCAGAACAAGGCAAACCTCCTTCGTGAGTCCACCGCCGGAGAGATTTTCGTCACCGGCAATACGGTTATCGACGCCATGAAGTACACCGTCAACGACCAGCCCTTCAGCGAGGAGCGGCTTAACACCATAGACTTCTCCCGCCGCGTCATCACCCTAACCTGCCACCGCAGGGAAAACTACGGCAAGCCCATGGAGGATATTTTCTCCGCCGTGGCCGACATTGCCAGAGCCTTCCCCGACACTCTCACAGTTTACCCCGTCCATCTGAGCCCCACCGTCCGGGAGTGCGCCGCCAGAAAGCTAGGAGGCATTGAGAACATCATGCTCATCGACCCTCTGGACGCCATGGACATGCACAAGCTCATGGACCGCAGCTATATGGTCATGACCGACTCCGGCGGACTGCAGGAGGAGGCTCCCGCTCTGGGCAAGCCCGTTTTGGTCCTGCGCCTTGAGACCGAGCGTCCCGAGGCCATCGAGGCCGGCACTGTAGCCCTCGCCGGCATTGACCGTGACAACATTTTCCGTCTTGCAAGCGAGCTTCTCATCGACGAGAACAAGTATGCCGCCATGGCCCATGCCGCCAACCCCTACGGAGACGGCAATGCCTGTCCCCGTATAGCCGAAGCCCTGCTTTACGGCTTCGGTCTGAGAGAAACTCCCCCCGTGGAATTCGGCATATAACTACAAAAACAGCAGAGCGCCTATCATTATAAGCAGCTCCTTGTCGCCGCTTTCTCTATACATTAAATAAAGCACAGCTATGAGCAGCAGGTCCTCTGTCTCCAGACTGAGGGAGCCCAGCTTTCCGAAAAGCTTACCCAACTCACCGCTCAGTCCCAAAGGCGGACTGGGCGGTGAGCCTTCACAGTGCTTTTTTATCTGTGGGGCGGAGTCTTTTTTCACCGCCTCCGGCAGAGGGGCCAGTCTCTTGCCCTGAAACTGCCCCGGCTTTTTCACCGGCTCATTTGGGCCTCTCCGGCGAGGGCCGCCATTTGGTTGTCTATACATCCAGATCACCCAATCCCTGCATGGCCATCTCCGCCACACCCGCAAGGCGGCTTATTTTCAGAGCTTTTTCCAGCTTCCGCCGCCGCTCCGGCTTAAGATAGGGGCCGAGAGCCGCCACCAATGCGGCCTTGTCGCCCCCGCTCCCTCCTTTTCCCATGAGAGATCCCAGCATTTTGCCTATATCCGGCATTTTGCCTTTGTCGGCCGTTTCTGCCGCGCTGGGCGTTTCCCCTCCGCCACCGAATATTTCCGAGGCCATTTTCCCTATTTTCTCCATCTCCTCGGGAGATGAGAGTATTTTCCCCAGCATATCCTCAAGCTCGTTCAAGGCCAATGGCCCCCTTTCCATGTTTACTTACCCAGACTTTTTCTGATTTTTTGAGCCAAAGCCTGCCCCTCGGGAGTGGATAGCACGCCGGAGAGTATCTTTCTCAGGGCCTCCATGTCCCCCGCACCCGCTGCCCTTTCAACTTCCCCGGCATCCAGATTTTGCAGCACCTTTTGCCCTTCGGGGGAAGCTGCCGCAGCTTTCAGCACTTCCCCGGCGGGGGAGGACTTTATCTCCCTCTGTATGGATTCAAGATCAGCTATTTTTCCCTGCCCCTTTCCTTATTTGCCTGTCGATACATTATATTCCCGTTCACGAAAGAAGGTGCCCATATGAAGATACTTGTTATGAGCGACTCCCACGGAAGGGAGGATAATATGCTCCGGGCTGTGGAGAAGGTCTCCCCCGGTCTTATCATCCATCTGGGCGACTGCGTCCGTGACACCCGCTGCCTCGAACTTAATTATCCTGACATCCCCCTTTGGAGAGTCCGTGGCAACTGTGACTTTGGTTCCTTTGAGGCGGACAGCGGCATAGAGGAAATAGATGGCGTCCGCATTTTCTTTGCCCACGGCCATAACCATAATGTTAAAATGAATCTTGACTCCTTCTGCAACAGCGTATGCTTCTCCGGCTCTGCGCTGGGCCTCTACGGCCACACCCACCGGGCAAGATGGAATCAGATAGCCGGAATCGAGATTCTGAATCCCGGCTCCATAGGCGACCATTATCATCCCAGCTACGCCGTAGTGGAGACTGTTGGAAACGGCGCTTTTTCCTGCCGCATCTGTGAATTGGAGGATGAGATATGAGAACTCCTGAGCAAGTTATAGGCCTTATTGAGGCCCTTGAAAATGAATACCCCGCCGAGTGCTCGCTGCAGTACGACAAGGACTATGAGCTTCTTTTCGCCGTGCGCCTTGCCGCCCAGTGTACCGACGAACGGGTAAACATGATAACTCCCGCCCTGTATGAACGCTTCCCAAGTCTGGAAGCCTTTGCGGAGGCGGAGCAGGAGGAAGTTGAAAAATATGTCCACTCCTGCGGCTTCTTTAGGTCCAAGGCAAGGGATATAATCCTTTGCGCCCAAATGCTCCTTGAAAAGCATGATGGCAAAGTGCCCGGCACCATGGAGGAGCTTCTGGAGCTTCCCGGTGTGGGCAGAAAAACCGCGAACCTGATTTTGGGCGATATTTTCGGCGTCCCCGGCTCCACGGTTGTGGACACCCACTGCATAAGGCTTTCTAACCGCATGGGCCTTGTGGATAATATAAAGGAGCCCGTGAAGATAGAAATGGCCCTTCGCAAGGTGCTGCCCCCGGAGAAAAGCTCCGACTTCTGCCACCGCCTTGTGCTCCACGGCAGAGCCGTTTGCACCGCGAGAAAGCCCATGTGCGAAAACTGCTGCTGCAGACATTTCTGTAAGACCTTTGCGGGGTAAAAACGGCGGGGTGAGGTCACCCCGCCCTACCGATTCGCCCTTTTCGTAGGGCGGGCTGACCTCAGCCCGCCACATGGTATTTTGATTTATTATTTGGAGATATGTCCATGACCAATAATTTTGACAAGAAAAAAGAAAGAGCCGTTCTTTGCGGCCTTGCTGCTGCCTGCTTTGAGAAGGGCGAGAGCTCCGACGAGGTGAGCATGGGCGAGCTGGCCGCTCTGGTGGAAACCGCCGGCGGCGAAGCCGTGGCCTGGCTCATTCAGAACAGAGCCACCCCCGACCCCCGCTCCTTCATAGGCGAGGGTAAGGAGCAGGAGCTCAAGGAACTTATCGAGATGAACGAATGCTCCCTTGCCGTTTTCGACAACGAGCTTAGCCCCTCTCAGATGCGCGTGCTCAGCGAGGATCTGGGCGTGAAGGTCCTTGACCGTAGCGGCCTTATTCTGGATATTTTCGCCCAGCGTGCCCGCACCAAGGAAGGCCAGCTGCAGGTTGAGCTTGCCCAGTATAAATACCTGCTGCCCCGGCTTCTGGGTATGTGGACCCACCTTGAGCGCCAGGAAGGTGCCATCGGTACCCGCGGCCCCGGTGAGACCCAGCTGGAATCTGACCGCCGCCATATCCGCCGCAAAATAAGCAAGCTGGAGGAAGAGCTGGAGGAAGTCCGCAAGATACGCTCCGTCCAGCGTCGTCGCCGGGAGAAAAACGAGATGCCCGTTGTGGCTCTGGTGGGCTACACCAACGCCGGCAAGAGCACTCTTCTCAACTGCCTCACAGGTGCAGATATTCCCGCCAACAACCGCCTTTTTGACACTCTGGACACCACCACCCGCCGTTTGAAGGTGGACGAGCTGCAGGAGGTTCTCCTTTCCGATACCGTCGGTTTCATCCGCAAGCTGCCCCACCATCTCATAGAGGCCTTCAAGGCCACTCTGGAGGAGCTGGCCTACGCCGATGTGCTGCTCCATGTTATTGACCTATCCAATCCCGAGTGGCAGACCCAGGCCAACATCGTGGATAAGCTCATAGCGGAGCTTGGCGCAGAGGGCACTCCCTGCATCCGTGTTTATAATAAGTGCGACGCCTATCTGGGCGTGCTGCCCCGTGAAAATAACGCTGTCTGCATCTCCGCCCGCACCGGCGAAGGTACGGTTGAGCTTCTTAGCATGGTCAGCGAGATTCTTGGCCGCAGCAAGCACAGAGCCATTTTCCGTATCCCCTATTCTCAGGGCGCTCTGGTGCAGGCACTCCACGACGAGGCCGCAGTTATCAGCACCGACTATGCCGAGGATGGCACGGTTATCGAAGCTATCGTGAAGCCGGAGCTTTGGGCAAGGGTGCGGCAGTACGCCGAGGGGGATAAATAAATGACCACCTATCTTGTCCCCGCCGGTTTTGGCGAGGCTGAGTATATAGAAAAGCGCAGCCGCTTTATCGCCCGGGTCTGGCCTGTGGAAAGCGAGGCGGAGGCTGTGGCCCATATTGAGGCTATGAGAAAGCAGCATTATGACGCCCGCCATAATGTGTATGCCTACATTCTCCGGGATGGGGGGCTCATGCGCTACAGTGACGACGGCGAGCCTCAGGGCACTAGCGGCCAGCCCACCCTGAATGTTTTCCGCTCTCAGGAGATACAAAATTTCTGCTGCGTGGTGACACGTTACTTCGGCGGCATACTCCTTGGTACGGGAGGACTTGTGCGTGCCTATTCCACCGCCGCCAAGATGGCCCTGGAAAATGCCGGAATAAGCCAGATGGCTCTTTGGAAGAGCATAGAGCTGGGCTGCACATACAGCCAGTTTGAGCGCATAAAGCGTCTTTTGGAAGAGCATGAAGCTGTTATAGAAAACACCGACTTCGGCGCGGACATTGTATTCTCTGCACTTTTGCGCGAGGACATGGTGGAGGCTTTCTCCAAGGCCCTCACTGAGCTCACCGCAGGAAGCGTAGAATATCTGGAGTGCGGCGAAAGCTTCCGTGGCGTCAGGGTGAAATAATACCGATTTCGTAGGGCGGGGGCTTGCTCCCGCCCTTTTTCCGGCTATCAAAAAATATTTTGAAAAAAATAAAAATAAAAAAGGGTTTTTCGTTTTGGCCGTCGTATTAAGTATATGTCCGGAAAAATCTCTGCCCTTTCATGGGCGGAAAGGTGGAAAAAGCATGAACAAATGTCCGAGAGAGATAAGAGAAGAGGCCGAACGCAGCCTTATTTGCTCCCACGGTGTGCTCTCCGCCGAAAGTCGGGGCAGACTCGTTCCCGAGGAAGAATGTCCCCTGCGCACCTGCTTCCAGCGTGATATTGACCGCATCACCCATTCCAAGAGTTTTCGCCGCTTAAAGCACAAAACCCAGGTTTTCCTCCAGCCCGAGGGGGACCACTACCGCACCCGTCTCACCCACACCCTTGAGGTCACCCGTCTTGCCCGCACCGCCGCAAGAGCCCTGCAGCTGAACGAGGACCTTGCGGAAGCCGTGGGCCTTGGCCACGATCTGGGCCACACTCCCTTCGGCCACGCCGGAGAGAGAGCCCTCCGTGATATTCACCCGGGCGGCTTCAAGCACTATGAGCAGAGTCTCCGGGTTATTGACTCCATTGAAAAGGACGGCAAGGGCCTGAATCTCTGCTACGAAACCAGAATGGGCATTCTTAATCATACAAACGGCTCGCCGGACGACAGTCCGGAGGCCACCCTCGTCCGCTTTGCAGACCGCATTGCTTACATAAACCACGACCTTGACGACGCCCTTCGGGCAGGACTGCTCACCCTGGACGACGTTCCCGCCGAGATAAGGGATGCTCTGGGCGATAGTAACAGCCAGCGTATCAACGCCATAGTCAGCGACCTTATCTCCAATTCTCAGGACGGAAAAATAGCCATGAGTCCTCAGATGTGGGACATTTACGAGCTTTTCCATAACTTCATGTATGAGCGGGTTTACTATAACCCCATAGCCAAAGGCGAAGAAAGCAAGGTTAAGGGCATAATCAGCGGAATATATGAATATTATGTCAGTCATTCGGATAAACTTCCCGATGACTACAAAAAAATCGCAGAGCGCGACGGCCTTGAGCGTTCGGTCTGCGACTATGTTGCCGGCATGACGGATAAATATGCTTTGGAGGTTTATTCAAAGATATTTATACCCATGGCATGGACGGTGAAATAAGCAAATAAGCCTCGCCCCTTTGGGGAGAGGTGGCCCGCAGGGCCGGAGAGGGGGGTTGTCCTTTTTCAGCATGGCGCAGCCTTTTCCCCTCTCAGCCACGGTCTGCGCCGTGACAGCTCCCCCCGGAGGGGGGAGCCTTATAAGGTATTTGATTTCTAAGGCAGGTGAACAGTGCATGGCATTCCCTGAAAGCTTCCTGCAGGAGCTTGCGGACAGAAACGATATAGCAGACGTAGTGGGCAGCTATGTGCGGCTCACCAAGCGCAGCGGCGCCAATCTTTTTGGCCTGTGCCCCTTCCACAGCGAAAAGACCCCCTCCTTCTCCGTGAGCCCGGATAAGCAGATTTACCACTGCTTCGGCTGCGGCAAGGGAGGCAGCGTTATTAACTTCATAATGGAGATAGAGAACCTTTCCTTCCCTGATGCGGTGGAGTTTCTTGCCCGACGCTGCGGAATGGAAGTGCCCGATGACAGGGAGGACGAGGGCCGCAAAAAGCGTGAAAGGCTCCTGAGCCTGAACAAGGAAGCCGCAAGGTTTTTCCACCAACAGTTTACCGCCCCGGCCGGAGCCCCAGCCAGAGACTATGCCGCAAAGCGCGGTCTCAGCCCCGCGGTGGTTAAAAACTTCGGTTTGGGCTACGCCCCCGAAAGCTGGTATGAGCTCACAAACGCCATGAAGGCCAAGGGCTACACGGACTTTGAGCTTGTGACAGCCGGACTTGCCAATGCCAACAAAAGCGGCAAGGGCGTTCACGATATTTTCCGCTCCCGTCTCATGTTCCCCATCATAGATGTGCGGGGCAATGTTCTGGGCTTCTCCGGACGTATTCTCGGTGACGGCGAGCCCAAATATCTCAACACCCGTGAGACCCCGGTTTTCAACAAAAGCCGGAATCTTTTCGCATTGAACCTTGCCAAAAAAAGCAAAAGCGGATATATTCTTTTAGCCGAGGGCAACATAGATGTTGTGAGCCTGCATCAGGCGGGCTTCGACTCCGCCGTGGCCTCCCTTGGCACCTCCCTTACGCCGGAGCAGGCAAGGCTCATATCCCGCTACGCCAATGAGGTTGTAATAGCCTACGACAACGACGGCGCGGGACAAAAGGCCGCACAAAGGGCCATAGGCATACTGGAAAACCTTGACCTTAAGGTAAAGGTCCTTCGGATGAACGGAGCCAAGGACCCGGACGAATTCATCAAGGCAAAGGGCGCCGACGCCTTCAAGAATCTTCTTGAGCAGTCGGAAAACCACGTTGAATACCGGCTCCAAAGCGTTATGAGCAAGTATGACCTTGACATAAACGAGCAAAAGGTTGCCGCCTTGAAAGAAGCTGTGGGGGTCATCGCCTCCCTGCCCAACTCCGTGGAGCGCGAGGTTTACTCCATGCGAGTGGCGGAAAAATGCTCCGTCAGCAAAGCAGTTGTCACTGACGAGGTGGAGCGGGCCCGCCGTAAAAAGATATACTACGCGAAAAAGCAGCAGGAAAAGGACATACTCCGGCCCGAACGCTCGGTCCAACCCAAGGACAGGGCCATACGCTATGAAAACCAACGCTCCGCCATGGCGGAGGAGGGAGTTATCCGACTTCTCTATCTGGACAGCGGACTTTTCGCGGGAGTTAGGCTCTCCCCCGAGGATTTTTCAAGTCCCCTTTTGGGCCGCTTTTATGCCACCCTCAAGGAGAAGGCAGAGGCTCATCTGCCACTCAGTATGGCCTCTCTGGCCGCCAGCTTCACGGCGGAGGAGATAGACCATCTCACAAGCATACTCCAAAAACCCGAGGTTCTCTCCAACGGGCAAAAGGCCCTTGGCGATTACATAAATATTATTAAAACCGAAAAGCAAAATTCCTCCGCCGAGGACGATTTAAGGGCCTTTGCGGAGCAAATGAGAAACAGAAAAGGATATGGTGGACAAAATGGCTGTTGAAAAAATGAATGATACTGACCTGAGCAAGCTCAGCGAAAAGGAGCTCAAGGAAATGGCGGACAAGCTGCTGGCCGAGGACGCAGCCCAGGCCAAGGCCGAAGATGATAACGGCAGCAGCCGCTCCGTTGACGATTATATAGAGGAATTCACCCTTATAGAGATGGCTCCCGCAGGAGCAAAGAAGACCCGCAGCAAGAAAAAGACCAAGGCAAAGGCCGCTCCCACTATGGACATCAGCGGCAAGAGCGCCGACGAAGTGCTGAACATGCTCCTTGAAAAGGGCAAGAAGAGCGGCACTCTCTCCAACAAGGAGCTGGAGGTTCTGGAGGGTCTGAACATTGACTCCGAGCAGATGGACAAGTTCTACGCCGCCATCGAGGCCGCCGGAATCGACACCATCATCGATGAAGAAGACTTCCTCCCCCCCATCGACGATGATCTCCCCGTCCTCGACGAAATTGACGACGTCCCCGAAGAGGAAATAATCGACACCGACTCTCTGGTGGACACCTTCTCCACCGACGACCCCGTCCGTATGTACCTCAAGGAGATAGGCAAGGTCTCCCTGCTGACCCCCGAGGAGGAGATTCAGCTGGCCATCCGCATGGCAGACGGCGACGAGGAGGCCAAGAGAAGAATGGCAGAGGCCAACCTCCGTCTGGTCGTCTCCATTGCAAAGCGCTATGTTGGCCGCGGCATGCTCTTCCTTGACCTGATTCAGGAGGGCAATCTGGGCCTCATCAAGGCTGTTGACAAGTTCGACTACACCAAGGGCTACAAGTTCTCCACCTATGCAACCTGGTGGATCCGTCAGGCCATCACCCGCGCCATAGCCGACCAGGCCCGCACCATCCGTATCCCCGTCCACATGGTTGAGACCATCAACAAGGTCATCCGCGTATCCCGCCAGCTGCTTCAGGAGCTGGGCCACGACCCCAGCGCCGAGGAAATTGCAGAAGAGATGGGTCTGCCCGTTGAGAAGGTCCGCGACATTCTCAAGATAGCTCAGGAGCCTGTCAGCCTTGAGACCCCCATCGGCGAGGAGGAAGACAGCCACCTGGCCGACTTCATAGAGGACGACAACGCCGCCGAGCCTGCCGAGGCTGCCTCCTTCACCCTGCTCAAGGAGCAGCTTATGGAGGTTCTCAGCACCCTCACCCCCAGAGAGGAAAAGGTGCTGCGCCTGCGCTTCGGTCTTGAGGACGGACGCACCCGCACTCTGGAAGAAGTGGGTAAGGAGTTCAACGTCACCCGCGAGCGTATACGCCAGATAGAGGCCAAGGCTCTGCGCAAGCTGCGCCACCCCTCCAGAAGCAAGAAGCTCCGCGACTTCCTGAACTAAAAAATCCACACCCCCGTGCCTGCGGCACGGGGGTGTTTTTTCATCTTTCGGCGGTGACGATGCAGCCGCCCATATTGTCGGCAGAAAGCGTATATTCCCCTTTTT
>JAZSFJ010000107.1:0-15880 GCA_045532145.1 Oscillospiraceae bacterium | reverse complement strand
CGCTTACAAGAGGTAAAACCAAAGGCGGCTTGAGGTCAAGCCGCCCTACGGACTCAGTATTATTCTACCTGGAGTTTCTCTCCAGAAACACTCCGTCCTTAAAGCCCTGTATGCTCCTGTCCGTATCCGCCATTTCAAGGCGCTTTTCGCACCAGGCGCAGTATTGAGGATTTTGCTCTATGCCGCAGTAATGGCGGCCCAGCTTTCTGGCTGTGACAGATGTGCTGCCCGAGCCGAGGAAGGGGTCGAATACAGTGTCGCCCTCGTTGGAGGAGGCCAAAATCAGCTTTGCCAGCAGCTTTTCCGGCTTCTGAGTGGGATGGGCGGTGTTTTCCGGCATGGACCAATAGGGCACGGTCACATCGTCCCAGAAGTTGCCCGGGCAGGTGGAGCGGAAATTGCCCTCTGCCGTCTCCTCCCAGTCCTTGGGCTTGCCGTTTTCACGATAGGGGGCAATCACCTTACGGCGGACCTTCACGGCCTCAAGGTTGAAGGTGTAGTCCTTGCCTGCGGTGGCGAACCAGATATCCTCCATGGAGTTTTTCCAGTTCCGGGCGGCACCACGGCCCTTTTCGCGCTGCCATGTAATGCGGTTTCTCACAATGAAAAACTCACTGAGGGCGGCGGAGATGGCGGCGGAGGAGCCCCAGTCGCAGCACACATAGATGCTGCCGGTATCCTTCATCAGCGGACGCAGCTGCTCAAGCCAGCGGAGGGTGTATTTATAATACTCACCGTCGGAAAGACGGTGGAAGGCATTCTCCCCAAAGCTCTTGTTCATATTATAGGGCGGGTCGGCAATAACAAGGTCTGCAAAGGCGCGGGGGAGAAGGGGCATTATCTCTAGACTGTCCCCCAGTATGGTTTTATCCAGAATCTCAATTTCCGAGGCGGGGGAGCGGGGAGAGATGCAGCGCTCCAGATACTCCGCCCCCTGCTCTGTGGGAAAATCAATTGTTTTGTTTCTGCTTGATCTCATAGTGCTTAGGACTCCTGTTTATTGAAAAAAGGGCAGCGTGGGCCTATGCACTGGTTGTTTTTGCTCATGTGGGTGCAGCGCACCGGGTGGGAGTCCATGCTGACGCCCAGCTTTTCCCGGACGAACTCCACGGCAGCGCCTATGGCAAGACAGGAGTTGCGCTTGCAGCAGCGAGGGCCGCCCACTGCGCCGATTTTGGCAAGGGAGCGGCTGGTCATGGTGTTGGCAAGTCCATAAGCTTCCTCTGCCAGCGGGGTGGAGCCGGTGACGATGGAGACAAAAATGCCGGAGCTTACAGCGGCGCCGCAGGAGCCCCACATTCCGCAGATACCGCCGGGCACCTTGCGTCCACGGTTTTGCATTTCCGTGAGAGCTGCCTGCAAATCTATATTGCCTCCGGCGTTGTTGAAGGCGGTAAGGAGGGAGGAGCCCACGAGAATATGGTGCTCGGGCCCATGCATATGGCAGGCGGGCAGCGCCATGAGCTTTTCCAGTATTTCAAAGGGGTCTTTGGAGGTTTCAGCGAGGCAGAGCCCGATGACTGCATCCAAGCCCTGACTGTGGCATTCATCGCAGACATAGTGTCCCTTGACGCAGCGGGTGTTGCTGCTGAACTTTTTATGGCACAGGGAGCACTCCATTATTTCTTCCTGCAGCAGGTATTCAAGAGGGGCCTTGCAAATAAGGCATTCTTCGTTCATTCCATTTCGCCTCCTTGAAGATTTTTTTTAGTTTACCACATTGGAGGAAAATATTCAATAAGCCCCTCCCGCCTTGTCATTGCAGTGTAAATATGATAAAATATATTGATAAACCTTAAAGCGAGGCAGCTATGAAATTTGAAAATATGCTCTCTTATTGCAGAGCACTTGAAATGAATAATAACCGCACATGGTTTCACGAAAACCATAAGCAGTACGAGATAGCCAAGGAGGATTTTACCGAGCTTGTGGAGCGGGTGAAATTCGCCGTGGCGCAGCGGGTGGACCTTGACACACAGGAGCGCATCATGTTCACAGACCCCCGTCTTATGATGTACCGCATACCCAGAGACGCCCGTGTTTACAAAAATAAGCCTCCCTATAACCCCACATGGCGGGCCTATATCTCCCCGGATAAGAAGCAGCTTTTGCCCCTTGGCTATGTGATGATGGTGGCCCCGGGGGGGCTCAGCCATTTCGGCACAGGTGCATGGTGTCCTGATGGTGTGCATCTTCGCCGTGTCCGGGACTATATCGCGGAAAATTGGGAGGAGCTTGAGGAGCTTTTGGAGGAAAGCGGGCTTGCTCTTCGTGGTGAAAAGCTCAAGCGCTGCCCCAGAGAGTATGAGAGCGAGCATCCCGCCGCCGAATATCTCAAGCACAAGAGCTGGCTGCTTCTGGAGAGCGTTCCCGAAGAGGTCACGGAAAGCGACGACACATATATGGAGTATGTCTGCGCCCTTATGGACCGCATGGAGCCACTGCGCCGCTATTTCCAGAGGGCAATGGAGGACAGGCAGGACAGCCTTTGGGAGCGGCTTTACAGATAGGAAAGGAGCTTTGATATGAGCATATTTCTTGGATATCTGATAGTTTTCGGCTGGGTCTTTCTCACCTTGGGAGCGGCACAGCTTGCAAAAAAGTGCTTCGGAGCGGGGGAGGAAGCAAGCCGCAAAATAGTCCACATTTCCGTGGCTTTCACATGGTTCCCCATGTACTTCTTCTTCGGCACCTCCTGGCATCTGCCTGTGCCCACCGCCATTTTTATCGTGCTGAACTACATCTCCTGCCGCAGTAAGCTTTTTTCCATGATGGAGCGCAGCGAGGCGGAAAAACAGAGCTACGGCACGGTTTTCTACGCCCTGAGTATGACCATCATGGCTGTATGTGCCTGCATTGATTCCCGGCTGATGACAGCCTACGGCATCGCCGCCCTATGCATGGCTCTGGGCGACGGCTTCGCTCCCATCTTCGGCAGCATCAAAAAGGGAAACCGCAGCTTTTTCGGCGGCAAGAGAAGTCTCTATGGCTGCATGAGTGTTTTCCTTATCTGCGGAGCGGTGGTCAGCTTTATGAGCGCCTTTTTCGGTCTGGGAATGGACTGGTGGCAGATACTCATTATTGCATGGGGCGCAACCATATTTGAGATTCTGGGTGTGAAGGGTACGGATAATCTGACCCTCCCTTTGGGCGTATTTGTACTTATCTGCCTCTTTGTGCTGTGAGGAAGAATTATGGGTAATCTCTGGCTAAGTTTGATTCTCTCAACAGTCCTTGCGGCTGTGGCTTTGTGGCGCCGGGCCATCACCTATCCCGGCACGGCTCTGGCCTGGTGCTTTTCCGTTGTGATATGCTATTGCGGCGGCTGGGTGAATTTTTGCTCTCTCGCTGCAACACTTATCTTCACCCTCATTGCGGGTAAAATTTCCGGCAAGACCCGTGAAAAGGCAGAAAAAAAGCTCCACGCCAAGCATGGAAAACGTGACAGTGTGCAGATAATCTGCAATGTGGGTATGTCTGCTCTCATGGCAGCGCTTTTTGCTCTAAGCGGAAAGAACGCATTTCTCTGCGCCTCCGCAGCAGCTTTGGCCGCCTCCCTTGCTGACTCCATGGCCTCGGAGCTGGGCATACTCAGCAAAACTCCTCCCCGGGATGCCATATCCTTCAAAAGGGTGCAGCCCGGCATGTCCGGCGGCGTCAGCCCTCTGGGGCTTGGAATGAGCGCCCTTGGCGCTGCAATAGTGGCCGCTATAAGTTTGGGGCAGGGGAGAGGAATCGTGTTTTCGCTTGTCGTGCTCATAAGCGGATTTATTGCTGCCTATGTTGACAGCATTTTGGGCTCTGCGGTACAGGCCAAGTACCGCTGCGGAGTCTGCGGCGCACTGACTGAGAAAAAAGTTCACTGCGGCGAAAAAGGCAGCCTTGAGAAAGGGCTTAAGTTCGTGGATAATGACATGGTGAATTTTCTCAACAACCTCTCCGGCGCAGTTTTTGCTCTGGCATTATATAGTTTGATATAATAAAAACCGACCCATAGGGTCGGTTTTTTACATATTAAGGCTCCCTTGTGTAAAGGGAGCTGTCAGCGAAGCTGACTGAGGGATTGTTTCCTCAGATTATCTCTGTAAGTATCTTCACAAACAACAATCCAAGCACGACGAATATCATGCTTCTTATGCGCTTGCTGCCGCCTTTTATGGCGTAGCGGGCGCCCAGATAGTTACCCAGCACGTTGCAGAGAGCGGCGGGGATGACTATTGCCCAGTAGACATAGCCGTTGAGAATCCAAACTACCGCAGAGGCAATGTTGCTGGCCAGATTGCCCACCTTTGCGCAGCCGGAACTCGTCAGCAGATCCATGCCCATAACGGCGGTGAAGGCCATTATCATGAATGTGCCTGTGCCGGGGCCCACCATACCGTCGTAGCAGCCGATGAAAAGACCGATGACAGCGCAGAGAATATATTCGGTGCGCTTTGTGTAGCTGCGCTTAGGAATGCTGCCATCCTTGCCAAAATCCTTTTTCACTGTGAGGATAACAGCGGCTACGGGGAGAGCGCAGAGGATGATAATTTTCAAAACCTTTTCGCTGAGGAAAACGGCGGTCTCTGTACCGATGGCAGAGCCCAGAAGGGCAAAAACCGCAGCAATAATTGCAAAGCGCAGGTTTATCTTGCCGCTTTTTATGTATTTTCCTGCGGCAACGGAAGTTCCGATGGAATTTACCACCTTGTTGGTACCGGAGGCGATGTGGGCGGGAATGCCGCAGAAAAGGTAAGCGGGGAGGCTTATAAGCCCGCCGCCACCTGCCACGGAGTCCACAAAGCCCGCCAGAAAAACAAGGGGGCAGACTATAAGCAGAGTTTTTATTATCTCAGGCATGGTTAATTTCTCCAAAAATCTCGAATGGATTTATTGTAGAATAACGAAAGATTTATGTCAATAGATTTGGAACTTTTTGAGCCTCTCAAGGGCGACGGATGAGCGGTGTTCGCCTCTATGGGCTTCCGCTTCGTAGGGCAGCCCATGGCCGGACCCCGGCGCGCGCATATTACCTCCGCAGCCGTAGGGGACGGCGTCCTCGACGTCCCGATTGCGGGCGCTTCGTGAAGCGCCCCTACGGGGGGCGGTGCATTAGGTTTTAGAAGCTGCGAGCCCCTACAATTGATAGAAACCCTTGTCCCTATACACATACACCTTGTCTGCAAAGGCTCTGGCCTCATCCTCGTCGTGGGTGACCAGAATTACTGTTTTATCCTTTGCCGATTCCCTGATAAGCCGGGAGACGGAATCGGCGGTGTCTGCGTCCATGCCCTTCATAGGCTCGTCCAGCAGCAGTATGTCTCCGCCGTAGGCAAGAGCTCGGGCTATGCTGACACGCTGCTGCATACCCCCGGAGAGCTCCCTGGGGAGCTTGTGGCTATCCTCACCCAGCCCCACGGCTTCAAGCCATTTTTGGGCCTGCGGTTCGGTTGAGACATTATCCGAGAGGACTACATTGATATTTTTAAGAGCGCTGAGCCATGGCAGCAGCCTTGGCTCCTGAAAGACGCATGAGATAAGCCCCGTGCATTTTACTTCTCCATTCTCCGGTTTTAAAAGACCGACAATGGCGTTTATGAGACTGGTTTTTCCGCAGCCGGAGGGGCCCATAAGGGCGATTTTTTCGCCCTTTTCAATAGTAAGACTGAAATTTTCAATAACCTGCTCTCCCTCATAGCTGAGGGAGAGATTTTTTATTTCTATCATACTGCCCCTCCTTTCCCGGCGGCCTTGCCGATGGCAGCCATCAGCAGCTTTTCAATGATAAGGGAGCAGATGATAACCACCAGCGTCCATGCAAAGAGGTCAAGGGTTTCCCAATAGAGTTTGGACTCATAGAGCATTTTGCCGATGCTCACAGCGGGCACGGTGAGCACCTCGGCGGCCACACCGGCCTTCCATGCAAGGCCAAGTGTGGAGCGGCAGGCGGAGAGGAAATGGGGCATTACAGAAGGAACATACACCCGCCGCAGCCTCTTCCATACAGAAAAGCGGAAGATGCGGGACATTTCTATCAGCTGCTTATCAGTTCCCGCAATGCCTGCGCTCACATTGCTCCAAACCACAGGCAGGGCCATAAGCACCACGATAACCGAGGGCAGAATATCCCGCCCAACCCAGAGAATGAGCAGGATGATAAAGGAGGCCACGGGAGTGGACTTTATCACCGTGATAAGGGGAGTGAAAAGGCTCTTGAGCAGCCCGGAGCGGCTGGTTATTATGGCCAGAACTACACCGATGACCACCGCGCAGACTACGCCAAGGAGTATGCGACCAAGGCTGAGAGCAGTTATCTTCCAGAAGCTCAGGGAGACCACAAGCTCTGAAAGCCGCACCAAAACCGCCGGTGGCGCAGGCAGCAGCAGGGGATTATTCACCCAAAGTGCCAGCCCCTGCCAGACCAAAAGCCAGAAGGCAAGCACTATTAAATTTTTGAGAATTTTTGAAAGTGCTTTCATGTGTTGTACCTAATTAATAAATACCTTATAAGGCTCCCTTGTGCAAAGGGAGCAGTCAAAATCGGCTTCCTGCAGCCGATTTTGACTGAGGGATTGTCTGTTGAAGGATTGGTTTAGTAGGAGCTATGCGGGCGATTCGTGAATCGCCCCTACGGGGTTCGCGGGATTTGCGGCGGGAGCAAGCCCCCGCCCTACGGGTTATGTGACAATTTCGGCTTATTCCGTAGGGGACGGCGTCCTCGACGTCCCGCCTTGGATTTTGTGCGACTGGTTTTAGGGCCGGCCAGTGTCCGGCCCCTACGAAAGGTCAGGGATGTGTTGACCGCCTGCCTTATCCTACATAATAGAAGTCCTCACCGGGCACAGCGCCGCCGATGGAGGGGGGCGCCACGGAGAGCATCGCCTCAAGGAAGCCACCCATGGGAGCTGCCATATCCTCACCGGCGATGAAGCAGACATTGCAGTTGGGGATGGCCTTCTGGGCCACAGGGGCCTGGGCGAAAATGCCGGCATCCACTATCATCTGGGCTGCGGCGGCGGTGTCCTCGCCAAGGAAGGCGATGGAAGCCTCATACTCATTTAGGAAAGCTGCAAGCTCGGCGCCATGGCTTTCGGCAAACTCCCGGCGAACCACAAGGCAGCCCTGCACCAGATCGCTTTCGCTGACCTTGGCCCATTCCTCGGTGAGGTCAAGAGCCACGGTGAGCTTGTCATTGGCCGAGCAGGCGATGGTTACCATAGGCTCGGGGAGCACGGCGAGGCTGACCTCGCCGGCAGCAACTGCGGTGCGAAGGTCGGCGGGCTGGGCATAGGCATTGTCTATAGTCACATTCACGCCGGCGGCGGAGCAGATATACTGGAATACGAAACTGGGGTTCTGAGCGGGGGCGTAAACGGTCTTGCCCTCAAGGTCAGAAAGAGTGGTGATGCTCTCGCCTTCGCCTGCTACAAGGTAAAGAACGCCGAGGGTGTTCAGAGCCAGAAGCTGCACACCCCCCTGAGTCTTGTTGTATACAACGCTGGCGGCGTTGGTGGGAAGGGCGGCAATATCCACGCTGCCGTTTATGAGGGCGGCGGTGATGTTGCTGGCGTCAGTCTCAACGGAAATCTTGTAGTTGAGGGCGCTTTCCCCGGCGGCAAAGTCGCTCATGAGCTTTGCCATGCCGAAGCCGGTGGTGCCGTTGAGGACCATGATGTTTATGGGCTCGGTGCTCAGCTGGGGCTCGGCGGGCTCTGCGGGAGCCTCGGGAGCTTCCTCGGGAATGTCAGTATCGGTGGAGGGAGCATCAACGGGGAGGTCGGTCTCGGTGGCGGGGTTCTTGCCGCCGCAGGCGCAGAGGGAGGCCAGCATGAAAAGGGCCAGCATTATTGCAATGATTCTTTTAGTCATATTTGTTCTCCTTTACTGTTCAGATTTGGTGATAACTCCGGAATAGGCGGTCTTGGCGCTGACGCCGGGGAGGCGGCCTATCTTGCCGGATATCTGGCTTATAACGTCTTGTGGGGCGTCGATGGCGATGGATATGATGTTAATACCCTTTTCGCGGTAGGGAATACCCATGCGGCCCAGAATATAGCCTGCGTTTTCGTGCAAAATGGCGTTCACCCTGTCCACGGCCTCGCTGTTTTCAATAATGATTCCAATAACGGCAACTCTTGATTCCATGTTTCCTCCTTTCCTCCCACACCCGGAGATGCAAAAAAGGTAACTGCTACCTCCGGAAAGATGCAGTTACCCCATAATAAATTCATATTATTATCCTAAGCGGCCATGGGTCGGGACGAATCCGGCACATAGCGGCAGGGATGGAAACTGTATCTTCCGTCTCGATACAATCTTGACGTCAGAAATGTGGACTAAATTTTCTGATTTAATTATACAATAAGTCCATGACTAAGACAAGAGTTATGTTTTTAACTAAATGTCTCCTCGAAACCCTGGGAGAAATGCATTTCCATGTCCTCGGTGATGAACACGGCATAAGTGTTTTCGAGAGAGTTTATAAGCTCCATGCCATCGGTGAGACCCATGGCAAAGACGGAGGTGGAAAGGGCGTCGCAGTCAACGCTCCTCTCGCCAATGATGCTTACCGAGATAAGGCCGTTATCCACGCTTTTGCCGGTGTCCGGGTCAAGAATATGGTGGAAAAGCTTACCGTCCTGCTCAAACCAGCGCTGGTAAACGCCGCTGGTGACAACGCTCATATCCGAGAGGGAGGCGGTGGTTATAACTCTGCCGCTGTCTTTATAGGGATACTGTATGCCCACCTTGAAATCGCTGCCGTCAGGCTTGGAGCCTATGCAGAGGATGTTGCCTCCAAGGTCTATGATGGCGCTTTCAACACCCTCGCTGCGGAGCATTTCGCCCAGACGGTCGGCTATATAGCCCTTGGCTATGGCTCCAAGGTCTATCACAGCCTCGGGGTCTGAGAGGGTCACGCTGTCCCCATCGATGATGATTTTTTCATAGCCGGTGTGGCTCAGGGCCTCTGCAAGCTCCTCGTCGGAGGGGAGGCTGGGGCTGTCCGAGGAAAAAGAATACATGGCGCTGAGCCCGCCCATGCTGGGGTCAAAGCGCCCTTCGCTGAGGTCGGAATAGAAAAGAGAAGTTTCCAATAACTCCAAAAGTTCGGGCGAAACGCTGTGGCTTCCACCGGCGGCATTGAGCTTGTAAAGCTCGCTTTCCGGGTCCGTGCGGGAGAATATCTTTTCGTATTTTCCGCACTGCTCAAGACAGCTGTCCAGCACTGCCGCATCCGCCTGGGAGTAAACGGTGACGGACACTACGGTGTCCAGAAAAAAGCCGGTTTTTGTGAATTTTTCGGCCTGTTTCTCGTTAAAAAAACCGCAAGATGTTAAAGAAAAAACTAACAAAAAAGATGCTGCAAAAATTAGCAGAAAATTTAATTTTTTTGTATTTTGGTGCATACTTTACTCCTTGCGTTCGGCGGATTTTGTTGTTATAATCTAAGTTGTATTTTATATACTCTGTTCGTATTTTGCAAGAGAAGCTTTTTCAAAATACGAAAAGCACATAATCGCAAAAAAAGAAGGAGGAAGCAGAGTGTCAATCAAATTGCTGCACGGTGCCCATGTTCCGCACAGAAAGAACACTGCGGACTGCACCCCCAAGCGTATGCCGGTAGAGGCAGGCACCCTTCTCACCATTCCCGTTTCCATGAACATCGGCGCTCCCGCAAAGGCTGTTGTTAAGGTCAACGATCTGGTGAAGGTGGGTCAGCTTATCGCCGAGCCCGGCGGATTTGTCTCTTCTCCCATTTATTCGGGAGTATCCGGCAAAGTCAAGAAACTTGACGAAGTTCTTTTGTTCCACGGCGCAAGCTGCCAGGCCATAGTTATCGAGGCTGACGGTGAGCAGACTATCTATGAAGACATCCAGGCCCCCACCGTTACCGATCTCCCCAGCTTTATCGAGGCTGTGAAGCTCAGCGGTGTTGTCGGTCTCGGCGGCGCAGGTTTCCCCACCGCTGTTAAGCTGAATGTGGACCCCGCAAAGGTGGATTACATCTGCATCAACGGCGCAGAGTGCGAGCCCTACATAACCGCTGACACCCGCACCATGCTGGACGATGCCGAGCTGCTGGTTGAGGGCATTGAGCTCCTCAAGAAGTATCTTGAGCCCGGCAAGGTCATCATCGGCATTGAGGACAACAAGCCCCAGTGCGTCAAAAAGCTGAAGGAGCTCTGCAAGGAGCTTTCCTATGTTGAGGTCAACGCTCTTCCCGCACTGTACCCCCAGGGCGGTGAGAAGGTCATGATCCACAACACCACCGGCCGCATCGTTCCCGAGGGCAAGCTGCCCATCGACGTTGGCTGCGTTGTTATCAACACCTCCACTCTGGTTGCCATCGCAAAGTACGTCAAGACCGGTATGCCTCTCACCGAGAAGTATGTCACCGTTGACGGCAGCGCTATCGCAAACCCCATGAACGTCATCGCCCCCATCGGCATGCCCGTTAAGAAGGTTGTTGAGTTCACCGGCGGCTACAAGTGCGAGCCTAAGAAGATCGTCCTTGGCGGCCCCATGATGGGTGTTTCCGTCCCCTCTGACGATGAAGTGGTTGTGAAGAACACCGGCGCCATCCTTGCTTTCAATGAGAAAGACGCCCGTCCTCCCAAGACCACTGACTGCATCAAGTGCGGCAGATGCATCAACACCTGCCCCCTGAACCTCATGCCCGCCCACATTGAGACTGCTTACAAGCTGGGCAAGGGCGACGAGCTGAAGAAGCTGAAGGTCAACATCTGCATGGAATGCGGCTGCTGCGCCTTCGTTTGCCCCGCAAAGCGTCCTCTGGTCCAGGTCAACAAGCTGGCCAAGAGCATGCTCTGGGATTACAACGCCAAGCTTAAGGCTGATGCCGAGAAGGCTGCAGCCAAGAAGGCAGAAGCAGAAAAGGAGGCAGCAAATGTCTAACTATATAGTTTCCGTTTCTCCTCACATCACCCATAAGGATTCCACCCAGACCATCATGCGTGACGTGCTTATCGCACTGTGCCCCGCACTGATCGCCTCCGTTGTTATCTTCGGCTGGAGAGCTCTGCTCCTCACCGTTGTCTGCGTTGGCACCGCCATCTTCTGGGAGTGGGCCTTCCAGAAGCTCTGCAAGCGCGAGAGCACCATCGGCGACCTCTCCGCAGCTGTCACCGGTCTTATCCTTGCCATGAACCTGCCTGTGGATCTGCCTCTGTGGCAGGCCGCATTCGGCACTCTCGTGGCCATCGTTGTTGTGAAGCAGCTTTTCGGCGGCATTGGCTATAACTTCGCTAACCCCGCCATCACCGCCCGTGTTGTCATGCTCATTGCCTTTGCAGGTCCCATGACCCAGTGGGCAGCTCCCAACTTCACCATCGCAGCCGACGCCGTTTCCGGCGCAACTCCCCTTGCAGCCATGGGCGCAGGTGAGAGTGTAAGCCTCATCGACCTCTTCGTGGGTACTGTAGGCGGAAGCATGGGTGAGACCAGCGCTCTGGCTCTCCTCATCGGCTTTATTTATCTCCTTGGCCGCAAGGTCATCTCCTGGCACACTCCCGTGGCCTTCATCGGCACCGTGTTTGTTCTCGCTCTCGTCAAGGGCGGCTTCGAGTTCGGCCTGGCTCAGATTCTGGCCGGCGGCGTGTTCCTGGGTGCCATCTTCATGGCAACCGACTATGTCACCACTCCCCAGACTCCCTGGGGCCGTGTGATCTTCGGTGTAGGCTGCGGCCTTATCACCTGCCTCATCCGCTTCTTCGGCAACTATCCCGAAGGCGTGTCCTTCTCCATCCTGCTGATGAACATCCTCACTCCCTACATCGGCGCATGGACTGCAAAGAAAGCCCTGGGAGGTGTTGACGCATGAAAAGTTCCGTGAAAGCTGATTTCGTAATGCCTATTCTGGTGCTCATGCTCATCTGCCTTGTTATGAGCGGACTTCTTGCAGGCACCAACTTCATCACCGCGGATATTATCGCTGAAGGCAATGCCCAGCGTGCTGAGCAGGCCCGTATCGATGCTCTCCCCGCAGCAGACGGCTTCACCAAGCTGGACTTCGTTCCTGCTGAAGGCAGCACTGTCTCCGAGGTTTATGAGGCCAACAACGGTGCCGGCTACGTCTTCATGATAGAGACCACCGGTTACGGCAGCAAGGGCTCCCTGAAGCTCATCTGCTCCATTGACGCCGAGGGCAAGATCGTTGACACCAACACTCTGGCCCACGAAGAGACCGCAGGTCTCGGCACCAAAGTCACCGAGGATGGCTTCCGCAGCCAGTTCCCCGGCAAGGACGCCGCTCTTGAGGGCGTTGATACCATCTCCGGCGCAACCATCACCTCCAGCGCATATGTCAATGCCATCAGAGATGTGTTTGCCGCCTATGATTCCATCACCAAGTAAAGGAGGTACGGGAAATAATGGCTAAGACCAACAAACTTTCTATACTGCTCAACGGCATTATCAAGGAAAACCCCGTTCTCGTACTTGTCCTTGGTACCTGCCCCACTCTGGCAGTAACCACCCAAACCGTTAACGCATTCGGTATGGGCGCTGCCGCCACCGCTGTTCTGCTTTTCTCCAATATCGTAATTTCTCTTCTGAGAAAGGTTATCCCCGACAAGGTCCGCATCCCCTGCTACATAGTTATCATCGCTGCTGCTGTTACCATCGTTCAGATGGTGCTCAACGCCTTTGTTTACAGCGTCTATGAGGCTCTGGGTCTGTTCCTGCCCCTTATCGTTGTTAACTGCATCATCCTTGGCCGCGCCGAGATGTTTGCAAACAAGAACACCGTCGTGGACTCTGCTCTGGACGCTATCGGCATGGGTATCGGCTTCACCCTCACCCTCTTCGTCATGGCCTCCATCCGTGAGATCCTTGGCGCAGGCAGCTGGATGGGCTTCTCCATTCCCGTTCTCTGCGACAACAACATCGGCATTATGACCATGGCTCCCGGCGGCTTCGCCGTATTCGGCATCCTCATCGCCGTTGTCAACAAGTTCTTCACCAACAAGCCCAAGAAGACCGAGTTCGGCTGCGAGAACTGCCCCACTGCAGGCGTCTGCGGTAAGCTCAGCTGCGCAGGCTGCTCCGAAGAGAAGAAGGAGGTTGTTGCTGAATGAAAGAAATTATTGCAATAATCCTGACTGCTGCTCTGGTTAATAACTACGTTCTGGCTCAGTTCCTGGGTATCTGCCCCTTCCTTGGTGTTTCCAAGAAGCTGGACCAGGCCACCGGTATGTCCATCGCCGTTATCTTCGTTATGCTGCTGGCCACCGCTGTTACCTGGCCCATCCAGTACTATGTTCTCAATCCCAACGGACTTGCATATATGCAGACCATCGTCTTCATTCTGGTCATCGCAGCTCTGGTTCAGCTGGTTGAGATCGTTCTGAAGAAGTATATTCCCGGCCTTCATAAGTCCCTGGGTGTTTACCTGCCCCTTATCACCACCAACTGCGCTGTTCTCGGCGTCTGCATCAGCAACATCACCGCTGAGTACAACTTTGCTGAGGCCATGTTCAACTCCTTCGGTTCCGGCCTTGGCTTCTTCCTGGCAATGGTCCTCTTCTCCGGCGTTCGCGGCCGTATGGAAAACAACAACTGCCCCGCCTGCTTCAAGGGCCTTCCCATCACCCTCATCGCCGCCGCCATCCTCAGCTGCTCCTTCTTCGGCTTCGCCGGCGTTGTGGACAACATCTTCGGTTAAGGAGGGCACAAAATGACTGCTATTATTATTGCTATCGTGGTTGTTACCGTTGTTGGTATCATCTGCGCTGTCATGCTTGCTGTGGCCTCCAAGGTCATGTATGTTCCCGTTGATGAGCGTGTAACCAAGCTCAGCGAAGTCCTCCCCGGCGCAAACTGCGGCGGCTGCGGCTTCCCCGGCTGCGATGGTTATGCTGCCGCTCTGGTTGAAGACCCCGACCTGCCCCTCACCCTCTGTGCTGCCGGTGGTGCCGCCTGTGCTCAGGCCATGGGTGTTATTCTCGGCAAGGATGCCGGTGAGATGGTTGAGAAGCGCGCCTTTGTTCAGTGCACCGGCGACTGCTCCAAGACCGCCAACAAGATGGAATACGTTGGCATCGACAGCTGCAAGGCTGCAAAGGTCATGTTCGGCGGTGCAGGCAGCTGCACCTTCGGCTGCATGGGCCTGGGCGACTGCGTAGAAGCCTGCCCCAACGGCGGCGTTGAGATCCGCGACGGTCTTGCCCGCATCAACTACTCCATCTGCAACGGCTGCGGCGGCTGCGCCAAGGCCTGCCCCAACGGCGTTATCTCCATTCTTCCTGCCGACATTCCCGTGCTGGTTGCCTGCTCCAACAAGGATAAGGGCGCTGTTGCCCGTAAAAAGTGCACCGACGCCTGCATCGGCTGCGGTATGTGCATGAGAAAGTGCCCCCAGGGTGCTATCAAGGTGGAGAACAATCTCGCCCGCATCGACTACGAAAAGTGCGACGGCTGCGGCACCTGCGCCAGCGTCTGCCCTGCAAAGTGCATTCTCTAAGTCAATATCAAGCAAACAAAAAAGAGCTTCGGATTTTCCGAAGCTCTTTTTTGATGTACTCAAATCAAGCGTGAGTAGGGGACGGCGTCCTCGACGTCCCGGCGGCAAGGAGTTCGTTACTCGCTTTTCCCCGGCAAACCCGCAGCTGCTCACCACCCCATCCGTAGGGGCGCTTCACGAAGCGTCCGCCAAAACAGCACACGCCGCAGGAGTTCGTTATGCCGTAGGGCGGGGTGTCCTCACCCCGCCGGCAGCAGACACTTAGGTTTCGCTTCATTTCCAGCGAATCCGCAGCTGCTCACCACCCCATCCGTAGGAGCGCTTCACGAAGCGCCCGCTCTGCTGAATGGGTGGTGGGACGTCGAGGACGCCGTCCCCTACGAAGCTGTAAATAAATTCGTCACTGCTGGTTTACTTTGCTCTTTCGTTTCCTCTCCCTTTGTTGTATAATATCTCTTGGTGAACTATTATGACTTTTATAAAAAAGCATAAAAACGATATATTGCTTATTCTCGCTGTGCTTGTACTGGCCGGGGGATTTTGGCTCTATACCTCATTCGGGCGCTCTGTGGGTGCGGAGGTCATTGTCTCCGTGGGCGGTGAGGAGCTTTACCGCCTGCCTTTGAATGAGGATACAAGAATGACCATCGCTGAGGGGGATAAATATAATATCCTCGTCATCGACCGTGGTGAGGCATGGATGGAGGATGCAAGCTGCCCTGACCATGTGTGCGTGAATAGCGGCAAGGTGAGCCT
This sequence comes from Oscillospiraceae bacterium, assembly GCA_045532145.1. Lineage (GTDB taxonomy): Bacteria > Bacillota > Clostridia > Oscillospirales > Oscillospiraceae > SIG459. The sequence continues at coordinate 660 of JAZSFJ010000107.1, read as the reverse complement.
TGAGGGCCAGACCATAGTCTGCCTGCCTAATAAAACAGTTATCAGCATCCATGGGGGCGAGAAAAGCGGACTGGATGGGGTGGCGGGATGAAGACAAAAAAACTTACTCTGTATGCCCTCCTTTTGGCCCTCGCTCTGATACTAAGTTATCTGGAAAGCCTCGTGCCCATGAGCTTTGCCGTGCCCGGAATAAAACTTGGCCTTCCCAATGTGGCCATAGTTTTTGCCCTTTATAAGCTTGGTTTCAAGGGCGCGGGCAGTATAAGCATAGTCCGCGTCCTGCTTGTGACCATACTTTTCGGCAACGTGATGACCATGATATACTCCCTTGCGGGAGCGGTGCTGAGCCTTGCTGTGATGTGGCTTCTGAAAAAAAGCGGCAAGTTCTCCTCTGTGGGTGTCAGCGTTGCGGGCGCTCTCGGTCACATTACGGGCCAAATACTTACGGCTATGCTCCTTTTGGAAACAGGCGGTATAATCTACTATCTCCCCGCCCTCTGCATAAGCGGCGCCGTCACCGGCGTGCTCATAGGTTTGCTCGGCGGAATACTGGTGAAGAGAATAAAACTGTGAATATCATAAATTGGTCCGCCGGGGCGTAGCGCCCCACGGATGGTGCTTATATTGCACTGGGGTTCGTTTTTTACTCCTCACCCGTAG
>JAZSFJ010000025.1:0-8982 GCA_045532145.1 Oscillospiraceae bacterium | reverse complement strand
GGCAACATGGCCGTAAAGCATTTCTCCCTCTGCGGTAAGCGTTACTCCATGCTGGAAACGTTCAAACAGCTTGCAGCCAAGATCTGACTCGAGACTTTGAATTGAACGGCTGACTGTAGACTGCGAAAGAAAAAGTGCATTAGCAGCATGTGTGATGTTGTTGTATTTGCCAACATAATAAAAAACTTTGTAGGCGTCAAAGCTGGCTGACATATAAATCTCCTGTACTACCTGTATGCATCGGTGTCATTATATCATGAAAAATGGAAGGAACTGTTTTGCAAAAAATGCAAAACAAAAAATGTGGCTATTATTGAACGGAAAATTAACAGTGCTTTGATATGGCAATTATGCAGATAAAGCATCGCTATATATATTTTAATGTAATAATACAATATTGCTTCATCAAAAACAATGAGCGAAAATAACGAAATAACGATGCAAAAATGCATGACATTGCATAAAATATGCATTTGCTAATTGATTATGCTTAGTGTTAAATTATGATGTAACGCATGTTCGATAAAATTCATGTAGTGCGCGCTGGTGGTTTTGTCGAATATAAACATCATGCCTGTCCCGGAGGGGAGGCACCAAATCTTTTAGGAGTGTGAGAAGTTATGAGTGGAATCATAGCCGGCGTTCTTGGTCTGGTTATTCTGCTGATTCTGCTGTTCATGGGAATGCACATCGGTCTGGCAATGGCACTTGTCGGCTTTGTCGGTATTTTCTATATGAACGCGCAGAAGTACAACGCCGGAATGGCGTTCACCCGCGCTATCGGCGCTTTCAAAACCGGCCCCTTCGGTTCCTGCAGTAAGGAATCTCTGGTGGTCATCCCGATGTTTACATTGATGGGCGTTGTTTGCTACTACGCCGGTATCAGCCAGGAGCTTTACGCTGCCTGCTATACCTTTGTCAGCCGCATCCGCGGTGGTCTTGCCATCGCAACCGAGATTGCCTGCGCATTCTTTGGCGCTATCTGCGGCTCTGCAACCGCCACTACCGCATCCATGGGTAAGATCTGCCTTCCCGAAATGGATAAGTACGGCTACAAGCGCACACTCTCTGCCGGCGCTATCTCTGCCGGTGGTACTCTGGGTATTCTGATACCTCCCAGCGTTGGATTTATGCTCTATGGTATCAACGCCGGTGTCGGTGTCGGACCCATGTTCATCTCCGGTATTCTCCCCGGTGTTCTTCTTTGCTGCTGCTATAGCGCAACCGTTCTCGTCATCTGCGCTATTGACCCCGAAGCCGGTCCCAAGGGCCGCAAGTTCAGCTTCAAGGAAAAGATGAAGTCCCTGCTTGGTATCCTTCCTGTTCTTATTCTCTTCATCATGGTTCTCGGCGGTATTCTTCTTGGTTGGTGCTCCGCTACTGAAGGTGGCGCTATAGGCGCCTTCGGCTCCTTCATTTTCATGGCCCTCAAGAAGAAGTTCACCTTCAAGAACGTTGTTGCCGCCCTCAAGGAAACTCTTGAGACCACCGCAATGATCTTCCTGATCATGATCGGTTCCGACCTTCTCGGTCAGTTCTTCTCCCTCACCGGCCTTTCCAAGGCACTTGCAACTTTCTGCCTGCAGTACGACCTGAGCAAGTGGCTGGTCCTGGCAGTCTGCCTTCTCATCTATGGTATTCTGGGCTGCTTCGTTGACTCCCTGCCCCTCATCGTTCTGCTCACCCCCATCTTCCTGCCCCTCATCGATGCTTATGACTACACCGTCGCAATGGGTGCTCTCGATATCCAGACCTGCGACCGTATGTGGTTCGGCGTCCTGATGGTCATGCTGATGGAATTCGGACTTATGACTCCTCCTGTTGGTATGTGCTGCTATGTTATGGCAGGTATAGCACCCGACATGACTCTGGGTCAGGTCTTCAAGGGCACCGCACCCTTCCTTCTCGGTATCGTCGTGGCTCTTGCCATCGTCATCATCTTCCCCGAGATTGCAGTTTGGATGCCCAGCTTTATGAGATACGGTTAATCCGGGTAAATCCCGCATTAATACATACCCCTGCATAAAATTTTAAGGAGGCAAAATCATGAAAAAAGTTCTCGCAATCGTTCTTGCAGCCCTGATGGTTATCTCCATGTTTGCTGCTTGCGGCGAAACTCCTGCCGAGCCCCAGGCTCCCGCTGCTCCCGAGGCTCCTGCAGATCCCACCACCCCCGAAGCTCCTGAAGCTCCTGAGGCTCCCGAAGATCCCGCTCCCGCAGCTCTGCCCACCAAGGCTGACTTCGCAGCCGGCGCAGAGTGGGACGGCAGCTCCGAGCCCACCAAGGAAAACGGCAACTGGGCACAGTCCTACGCTGTGATCGCTGCTCTTGCTGAGCAGGCTGCTGCTTATGCAGATGTCGCTCCCGAGATCACCTTCACCCTCGCTTGCCATGACCCCGTTGACTCCGCTCCCGGCGAGTTCCTCACCGCTTGGGCTGACGCTGTCACCATCGCTACCGAAGGCGCTATCGACTTCGATATCGGCTACTCCGGCACTCACTCCGGCACCATGGCTGTTGTTGACGACATGGTTTCCGGTACCATCGACTTCGGCTGGACTCTGCCCTGCTACTTCAAGGGCTACTTCCCCCTGACCAACGTCATCCAGAATCCTGCTCTTGGCATCAAGGACGCAACTGTCGGTTCCAACGCTATGTGGGAGCTCTACAAGTCCACTCCTGCCATCCAGGCTGAGTATGACGAAGGCGAAGTCCTCTTCCTGTGGACCAACTGCACTTCTCCTCTGTCCTACAAGGGCACCGAGGAAATCAACTCTGTTGATGCTATCGTTGGCAACATCCGCGCCAACAACGGCCCTGCTCAGATGTTTGTTACCGCTGCTGGCGCAACCGTTATGGGCTGCCCCATCGGTGATGTTTACAACAACATCTCCACCGGTATCTTCTCTTACGTTGTTACCGACTGGCACGGCATCAAGTCCTTCGCTCTTGCTGACCCCGGCGTCCTGAACTACTACGTTGACTCCAACGTCGGCTGCTCTGCTTACGCTCTGCTTGCCAACAACGACGTTTGGGCTATCGTTGAAGAGATGGGCTATGCTGAGGCTGTCAAGTCCGTTTCCGGCGACTACCTCATGAACATGGTTGACATTTGGAACTACTGGGAGGCTGCTGGCCGCTATGTAGCTCTCCAGAACGGCGGCACCATCTATGCTCCTTCTGCTGAGTTCGAGGCTGAGCTCCAGGCTGTTTACCAGACCGTCGCTGAGCAGTGGATCGCTGAGACCGGCGAAGGCGCTCAGGAAGTCTACGACGCAGCTGTTGCTCTCGTTGAGCAGTACAGCTGATCGTAAGATCAACTGACTTATCTATTTACAACTGAGTAAGTAGAACTTATTTTCATACAGGACCCGGCCTTATCCGGGTCCTGTACCCTTAAAATTTTTCTTTCTTAAAATTTTTATGCAAAATTCTATAATCCTTGTAGAAAGGGGAAGTTAGTCTTGAAAAAGATTCGTGACGCAATTAGTAAATTTGTTAATGGCGTTAGCTATATAAGCATGGCTGTCTGCTTCGTTATGGTATTCGTCGTCGCAATTGACGTTATTCTCCGTAAGGTCAGCGGTCAGGCTCTCTCCATCAAGGGCAGTAATGAGTTCTCCTCTTACTTCCTTATCGTTATTACCATGCTTGCAATCCCTGTTATGCAGGTCAAGAAGGGCCATGTTTGGGTCAGCATGTTTGTTGACATGTTGCCTAAGAAGCTTCGCTGCATCTGGCTCGGCATCGTTCTCTTTGTTGAGACCGTTGTTTCCGCCGCTCTCTGCTACGGCTGCATAGCACAGGGTCTCACCCTCCTTGAAAATGGCCGTGCAACCGACGTTCTCAATATGCCCTGGTGGCCCTTTGCATTCGTTTGCGCATTTGGCTTCCTTGAGCTGACTGTTCTGCTTTTTATTGACACCATTCAGAGCTTCATCGATGCCAAGAATGGCGGCGAGCAGGAGAAGACCGCAGAGTATATGCTCTAATCCCATGTTAATTAAAAGCACGGTGCGTATGTCACCGTGCTTTTTCTTTTTACCTTAATTTTACTTGATTAGACACCCGGAAAGTGCTATAATGCCATAGCAGATGCGGATATAGTTCATCGGTAGAATGACGGCTTCCCAAGCCGTAGAGGCGGGTTCGATTCCCGTTATCCGCTCCAAATTAAAAATAGCTTTGCGAAAGCAAAGCTATTTTTAATTTGGAGCCGCTGCGGCGGGTATTCAAATGAAGGAAAACCCTGATGGTTTTCCTTCAAACATCCTTTCCTTTCGAAGTCAATAAGCTTGTTTATATGCTCAATGCAAGCTAGGTTTCGAAAAGGCAAAGCTGTTTTAATTTAGAGCCGCTGCGGCGGGTATTCAAAATGAAGGATAACCCTGATGGTTTTCTTTCAAGCTACCTTTCCTTCCGATAATTATGAGTTTGAACAGGTGATATAATGAAAAAATACAAAGCTATATTTTTCGACCTGGACGGAACGCTGCTTCCCATGGATATGGATACTTTTATGAAGGCCTATTTCAAGGAACTTTGCATTTCTCTTGCAAAATACCGCGTTCCTGCGGATGAGCTTATCAAATGTGTATGGGCAGGAACGAAGGCAATGGTGATGAACGACGGCTCCTGCAAAAACGAAAAGCGCTTTTGGGATTGCTTTCTTTCTCTTACGGGCATAGTAAGCGATTCGATTTTGGATGAGACAAATCATTTTTACTCCCATGAGTTCAATAAGGCCCGCTTAGTCACAGGGGAAAATCCTCTGGCGAGAGCAGCTGTAGAGGCAGCTGGACAGGAGGGGAGAACCGTTGTGCTTGCTACAAATCCTCTTTTTCCTTATCCCGCCCAACTCTCCCGCATAAGCTGGATCGGGCTCAGAGAGGAAGATTTTGCTCTTATTACAAGTTATGAGAGTGACCGATTCTGCAAGCCAAATCCTGAATACTATCTGGACATTTGCCGCCGTTTAGACCTCAAGCCTGCTGAGTGCCTTATGATAGGCAACGACGTAAGGGAGGATATGTTTGCCTCCCGGGCTGCAGGAATGGATGGCTACCTTGTCACCGACTGCCTTATTCCCTCGGACAGGGAATGGGACGGCCCCAAAGGCAGCTTTGCCGAAATGGTGGAAATGCTTAAAGCTTTATAAAAAAGTAATTTCCTTTTGCACTGCAAAAGGAAAGTACTTTTTTATTACTTGAATTTTTCCTTGAGGCCGGATTCTTCGTTTACCTGCATGGCCGTGTAAAGCCGCCAGTAGCGCCCTTTTTTGGCCATAAGCTCCTCGTGGGTGCCGGACTCGCTGATACCATGGTTTTCCACCACCATTATTATGTCGGAGTTGCGGATGGTGGAAAGGCGGTGGGCAATGATAAATGAGGTCCGTCCCGGGAGCACCCGTGATATGGCGCTCTGAATAAGGGCTTCGGTCTCTGTGTCAATGGAGCTTGTCGCTTCGTCCAGAATGAAGATAGGCGGGTCTGCGATCATGGCACGGGCAAAGGAAACAAGCTGTTTTTCGCCTATGCTCAGCCTGTCACCGTTCTCGCCTACGTCAGTATCGTAACCCTCTTCAAGGCGGGCGGCAATCTTGTCCACAGAAACAAGCTTTGCAGCCTTTTCAATATCATCTGCCGAGGCATTCATATTGCCATAGCGGATATTATAGCTGACGCTGCCGGAAAACAGCTGGGGTGTTTGCTGCACATAGCCAAGGTTTGAGTGGAGCCAGTGGCGGGATCGGCTGCGGTAATCCGCGCCGTCGATGTAAATTTTGCCCTCAGTGGGTTCGAAAAAGCGGCACAGCAGATTTACAAGGGTGCTTTTTCCAGCTCCTGTTTCGCCCACAAGGGCCACTGTGGAGCCCGCGGGAACAGAGAAGGATATGTCCTTCAAAACATAGTCGTTTTCCTCAGCGTCGGGATAGCGGAACCAGACATTTTCAAAGCGGATATTACCCTTTATGGGTGGATAGTTTTCGATCCGTGGCTCAAGTGCATTCCCATATATTTCCCGGACTTCATCAGTTTCTCCGGCTTCGGTCTCTTCGCTTAGCAGATCCGTGACTCGCTCTACGTTTACCTGGGCTGCAATAAACTCGTTGAATATTCCGGAAATGGAAACAATGGGGTCGATAATGCAGATTGCAAAGGAGATAAATGCGGAAAGCACGCCGTAATCGAGGCTGCCCCGGATAACAGAGGAGCCGGTGCTGTGGAGTGCTGCTGCCACAGCTATGGAGCCAAGTAGACTGACAAGGGGGAGGAAAAGGGAGTTGAGGCGGGCGACGCGCATACTGGAGGAATACATTTTCTCTGTAAGATCGCCGAACTCACCGGCACTCTGTTCCTCGGTGACAAGGGTTTTAGTGGTCTTGGCACCAATTATGTGTTCGTTGAGAAATCCCGTGATGGCGCTGTTGTGATGTCTGACCTGACGGTTTGCTGCCATGAGCCGGGGACGGAACCAGAAGGATGCCACTACCGCCAGAGGGATCACAATAGAAACCAGAATAGCCACCTTCCAGTTAACAAAGAACATGGCTACTATAAGGGAGATGAGATAAAAAGCCTGCCAGACAAGGCCGAAAAGGGCCCAGGCTATCATTCCGGAGATATGGTTCGTGTCACTCATGACCCGGGCCAGAACATAGCCTACGCTGTTTTTGTTGAAATAGCTCAGGGGCAGCTTCTGGAGGTGAATGAAACAGGCCCGTTTAAGCTCCCGGCTTGAGTGCATCTCGATTTCCATGCTAAGCCGGGAATAAATAACCGTTGTTGCAGTCTGAAGAATAACGAGTATCAGATAGAGAAGAACAAAACTTCCCATGCCATCCGTAGTGCTCTCCATAACGAAATTGTTGACGGCATAGCGGGTGAAAAGGGGAACAACGGCGTCCACAATGGCTGAAAATAGCATCATTGCAGCGATAAAAATAAGCTTGTTTTTGTGAGGTGCGAAAAAGGGGAGGATTTTTTTCCATACCCTGAAATTAATGCGGGTGGTCTCATTCATGCCTCCTCACCTCCTTGTGCGTATGCCATGGACTGTATGGCGCAGACTCGGCTGTATAGTCCGCCCTTTGCCATAAGCTCCCCGTGGCTGCCCTCTTCAACAATGCGGCCCTCGTCAAGAACAATAATTTTGTCCGCCTGCATAAGGGTATTTATGCGATGAGATATGAGTATGACTGTGGAATTGGCTGTGCTGCTGCGAAGACTTTCACGGATGCGGGCATCTGTCTCCATGTCAACGGCGGAGAGGGAATCATCAAATACCATAACGGGGCAGTCCAGCATGAGAGTACGGGCAATAGCGATGCGCTGCTTCTGTCCTCCGGAGAGAGTCACGCCTCTTTCGCCCACCATTGTCTCGTAGCCTGCGGTGAAGGAGGATATATCACTATCCACAGAGGCCACATCTGCCCGGGCTCTGATGGCGTTGAGCTCGACACGGGGACAGGCTATGGAGATATTCTCTGCAATGGTTTTGGAAAAAAGGAAGGGTTCTTGCAGTACGAGGCCAACATTTCTCCTCAGATAGCTTTTTTTGAAACTTTTGATGTCACGTCCTCCTATGGTAATGCGGCCCGTAACGGGCTCATAAAGGCGGTTTAAGAGGTATGTAAGACTGCTTTTGCCGCTGCCTGTGGTGCCGAGAATGCCCAGGGTGCTGCCCTCGGTCACAGTGAAGCTGATATTATGAAGTACCTCGTTGTCTCCATAGGCGTAGCTAACATTTTCGAAGCAAATATCTCCTCCGAAGCCTTCTTCGGCGGCTCCCGGCTCATCTTCCTCGGGGCTGGCTGAAAGTATCTCGTTGATGCGTTTTGCGGAAACTCCGGCCTTGCTCAGCTCTGAGAGGGATTTGCCCAGACTGCGCACAGGTCCCAGAAGAGCCTGAGTATAGCTTATGAAAATCAGAAGGGAACCAAGGCTGAGCTGGCCTTTCGCAGCAAAATATGCTCCAAAGCAGATAACGCTCATAAGCTGCAGACAGGTGGCCAGATCGCCTATGCCCCAGAAAAAGCCAAGAGTATAACCCAAGTCAACCCAGTTTTTCACATAAACGTCGCTGGTGGCGTTGAACTTGTCAAGCTCATGACGCTCCCGTCCAAAAGCCCTCACCACACGGACACCGCTAAGGTTTTCCTGTACCTGGGTCAACAGCTCTCCCTCAGCTTCGTCGGCTTGGCGAAACTGTCGGGAAATGCGGCTGTGGAACAGCAGGGAATAGATAACTATAACAGGCACTGTGGCGGAGAACACTAGGGCAAGTTTTACGTTCATGGAGAACATTATCCCAAGGGCTACGCCCAACAGAATCAGTGTCTTGATAACTTCGATTAGCTGGGAAGAAATGAATGTGCGCAGGGTCATTACATCGGCTGTGCAGCGCTGAATAATGTCGCCGGTGGAGTTTTCGGTGTGCCATGAAAAGGGAAGGGCCTCAATATGGCGCAGCAGACCGTTTCGTAGTCCCATGGTGTACTTCTCTGTGCCACGGCTTATGTTGATGCGGGAAAAATAGCTGCTGATGGCCTCCAAAAGGGCAGTTATCCCAATGGCCAGAGCGCAGATAATGAGATTCTCCCTGAGATTATCCCTGCCTCCGCCCAGAGTAAGAAGTGCGGCGGCGAGCTTCCCGTCTGCAGGGAGATCACCGATAACATTGTCAACGGCCACACCTACGATCTGTGGTATAAGAAATTTGAAAATGGTATAAAAAAGAGTAAAAAATATTGCGGGCACAAAATAACGCATTGTGCCTCTGAGATATTTATATACGCCTGATTTCATCAGTTTTATCACAACCGTTCATTAGTGGAATACTCATATAGTGCCATAATATGTTGATTTGTGCAAGAGTCAGTACGGCAGCTTGTGGGCGGTGGAAGAACTCTGCTGAAGAGATTTGATATTTGAGCAGCGGAGGCGTGTGTAGGGGGCAAGGGCCCCCTACACGTTCAATAA
>JAZSFJ010000085.1:0-4361 GCA_045532145.1 Oscillospiraceae bacterium | reverse complement strand
GTCTTAGCTGTAAGGCTGAAAGTTTGCTTGAAGCTTGGGAGAATGGCGTGTTAACAGGCTATCGGGATTTTGGCAATACGAAACAAAAGCAGTCGCCAAAAGACCCTCATCCGTCCCCTTCGGGGCCACCTTCCCCCAGGGAAAGGTATGGAAGCATTTATACTAAAAAGGAAGAAGCAATGGATCAGGAGTTGATTCGTCAGAGAGCACAGGAGCTTAGAAGGAACTCAACAAAGGAAGAAAATCTCCTGTGGTACAGGTTTCTTAGAAAATATCCTGTTCAATTTAACAGACAAAGACCGGTCGGACCATATATAGTGGACTTTTATTGCTACGAGGCCGGGCTTGTTGTGGAGCTGGACGGCTCTCAGCATTACGAGGATGAGGGCTTACAGTATGATGAGGAGAGAAGCAAATATCTAGAAACAAAGGAAAATCTTCAGGTTTTGCGCTTTTCCAACCTTGATATTTCCAAAAATTTCTCTGCTGTATGTGAGTTTATTGATTCACAGGTGAAAAAGGCTCTTTCTCAGAGGAAGGTATCTACGAATTTTGAAACCAAGGACTTCACTATGAAAACTGTTACAATCTACACCGATGGGGCCTGCTCCGGGAATCCCGGGCCGGGAGGATGGGGAGCCATTCTCATGTATGGGCCTCACAAAAAAGAAATGTCCGGCGGAGAAAAAATGACCACCAACAACCGTATGGAGTTGATGGGGGTCATTTCCGCTTTGCAGGCTTTGAAAGAGCCCTGCATTGTGGAGCTCTGGTCGGACTCCAAATATGTTATCGATGCCCTATCCAAGGGCTGGGCTGTGTCCTGGCGCAGCAAGGGCTGGCGCAAGGCGGACAAAAAGCCCGCTTTGAACACTGATTTGTGGGAAATTCTTTTGAATCTCACAGAGAAGCACGAGATGCGCTACCACTGGGTGAAGGGACACGCAGAAAACCCCTATAATAACCGCTGCGACGAGCTGGCGGTTATGGAGCGGGAAAAGTTTGCTTAAATAAACTAAGCTTCCCCCGGGGGAAGCTGTCACGGCACCAGCCGTGACTGATGAGGGTATTAGCTGTAAAACTGAAAGTTTGCTTGAAGCTTGGGCGAATGGCGTGGTAACAGGCTACCGGGATTTTAGCAATACGAAACAAAAGCAGTCGCGATAATACCCTCATCCGCCCCCTTCGGGGGCACCTTCCCCCAGGGGAAGGTTAAAAAAGACGTAAAGCGACTGGCAGCTTCCCCCAGGGGAAGGTATGTAAGGAATTTGTTATTTTATTGCGAGGTGCGGTATGAAAAAGAATTTCCACCGGCATGGACTGAAAATATTCTGCTCCTACTATGGGCCTCACATGAGGCTTTTTATCATTGATATGCTCTGCGCGGTTGTGGCCTCGGTCATTGACCTTGTGTTCCCCTACGTCTCCCGCTCCAGCATGCAGACTCTGCTGCCCAAGGGGATGTTCACGGTATTTTTCGTGGTAATGGGCGTTTTGATCGTGGCCTATCTTCTCAAGGCCCTACTTTACTACATCATCACCGTTGTGGGTCACCGCATGGGCACTCTGGTGGAGGCAGATATGCGCCGGGATATTTTCTCACATATGCAGAGCCTCTCCTTCAGCTTTTTTGACCACAACCGCACCGGTAAGCTCATGAGCCGCGTCACCACCGAGCTTTTCGACATCACGGAGCTTGCCCACCACGGCCCGGAGAACATACTCATCTGTGTCCTCACCATTGTGGGCAGCGCCATAATGATGCTCACTATCCAGTGGAAGCTGGCTCTGGTACTCATCATTGTCACCCCCGTTTGCCTCTGGTTCACCCTCATGCAGCGCAAGAGTATGCGCAATAGCTCCATTGAGGTGAAGAAAAAGACCGCCGAGATAAACGCCGCCATCGAAAGCTCCATTTCCGGCATCCGCACCGCCAAGGCCTTCGCCAACGAGCAGGCCGAGGGGCAGAAGTTCGAGCACGCCAACGACCTTTTCAAAACCGCCAAGGTGGGCTACTACAAGGCTATGGGCCGCTTCATGTCCGGCATGGAATTCACCACCGGCATTATGCCCGTGCTGGTCATCCTTGTGGGCGGCATACTCATAATGAGGGAAGAGCTCGACTATGTTGACCTTGTAACTTTCTCCCTCTATACCTCCGTTTTCGTGTCCCCTGTCCGTAAGCTTGCCATGAGCATGGAAATGTTCATGCAGGGCTCAGCCGCTTTCTCCCGCTTCCTTGAGGTCATGCGCACGGAGCCCGAGATTGCCGACGCCCCCGAGGCTCAGGAGCTTAAAGATGTGAGGGGCGAAATTGAGTACAAAAACGTGAGCTTTTCCTATGATGACGGCACTGAGGTACTGAAGAATGTGGATCTGCACATAAATGCGGGCGAGTCCTTCGCCCTTGTTGGCCCCTCTGGCGGCGGCAAGACCACCATGTGCCACCTGCTGCCCCGCTTCTATGATGTCACAGGCGGCTCTGTCAGCATTGACGGGCAGGATGTGCGCAGCGTGACTCAGGAGAGTCTGCGCCGCAATGTGGGCATAATCCAGCAGGACGTTTTCATGTTCGCCGGCACTATCCGGGAAAATATCCGCTACGGCCGCCCCGATGCTTCCGACGAGGAGGTTGTGGAGGCCGCCGTGAAGGCTGAAATCCACCGCGAGATTATGGAAATGCCCGACGGCTACGATACCTATATCGGCGAGCGTGGCGTTATGCTCTCCGGCGGACAGAAGCAGCGTCTTTCTATCGCCCGTGTTTTCCTGAAAAATCCCCCTGTGCTCATTCTGGACGAGGCCACCAGCGCTCTCGACAGCGTAACCGAGGCTAAGATTCAGGCAAGCCTTGAGGAGCTGAGCCGGGGCAGGACAAGCATAATCATTGCCCACCGCCTCTCCACCATCAAAAATGCCGACCGCATCGCCGTTATCGAGGGCGAGGGCATAGTGGAGCAGGGCAGCCATGCCGAGCTTATGGCCAAGGATGGAGCATATGCCGCCCTGCAGAAGGCTCAGGCATTTGGGGAATGAGTTAAAATAGCCTTCCCCTGGGGGAAGGTGGCCCGCAGGGCCGGATGAGGGTCTTTTGGCGACTGCTTTATGTGTTGTACTGCTGAAATCCCGGCAGCTTATTACCGCGCGATTCGCCTTGAGATTCTGCAAGGACAGGAATTTTACTGCTAAGACCCTCATCAGTAGCGGCGGGAGCAAGCGCCCGCCCTACGGCGCTCGACAGCTTCCCCCAGGGGAAGCCTTATAATGTATTTCAAATTATTGTTGAAAAATTCCGCCCATGCGCATATAATATATGAATCCGGCAAAAATTTCTTTGCCCATAAAATTACGAAAGGAAAGGTGCCAATATGAAGCATCAGAAAATCTCCGGCATTTATACCGACGCTTCTCGTTTTGACGGCCAGACTCTCACCGTCTGCGGCTGGGTAAGAACCGTCCGCGACATGAAGAACTTTGGCTTTATCGAGCTCAATGACGGCAGCTGCTTTAAGAGCCTGCAGGTCGTATTTGAAAGGGGCTCCCTCGATAATTATGACGAGATAGCACATCTGAATGTTGGCGCCGCTCTTATAGTTGAGGGTACTCTGGTTCTCACTCCCGGTGCAAAGCAGCCCTTCGAGCTGAAGGCCGCCTCCATCGCCGTTGAGGGTGTCTCTTCTCCCGACTATCCTCTTCAGAAAAAGCGCCACAGTGTGGAGTTCCTCCGCACCATTCAGCACCTCCGCCCCCGCACCAACCTCTTCTCCGCCGCTTTCCGTGTGAGAAGCGTTGCTGCACAGGCTGTCCATGAGTTCTTCCAGGAGCGGGGCTTTGTCTACATCAACACCCCCATCATCACCGGCTCTGACTGCGAGGGCGCAGGCGAAATGTTCCGCGTAACAACCCTTGACCTTGAAAACCTCCCCCTCACCGAGGATGGCAAGGTTGATTTCAGCAAGGACTTCTTCGGCAAGAGCACCAACCTCACCGTTTCCGGTCAGCTCAACGCCGAGAACTTCGCCATGGCCTTTGGCGATGTCTACACCTTCGGCCCCACCTTCCGCGCCGAGAACTCCAACACCCAGCGCCACGCCGCCGAGTTCTGGATGATCGAGCCCGAGATGGCCTTCGCCGACCTCGATGACGACCTCGAGTGCATGGAAGCCATGGTGAAGTATATCATCACCCGCACCCTCGAGCGCTGCCCCCAGGAAATCGAGTTCTTCAACTCCTTTGTGGACAAGGGCCTCAAGGAGCGCCTTATCCACGTCGCCTCCTCCGACTTCGGCCGCGTCACCTATACCGAGGCCGTGGAGCTGCTGAAAAATAGCGGTCACAAGTTCGAGTACCCCGTGCAGTGG
>JAZSFJ010000020.1:0-6758 GCA_045532145.1 Oscillospiraceae bacterium | reverse complement strand
GGAGCTTGGGTTTTTCTATCTTGCCGGTGGGGTTGCGGGGGACTTCGGCGAAGATTATCTTACGGGGGCGCTTATAGCGGGGCAGAGCCATGCAGAAGGCGTTGACCTCGCTCTCGCTGAGGCTGTCGCCGGGCTTTACCTCGATGATGGCGGCAGCAATTTCGCCGAGACGCTTATCGGGGAGACCGATGACAGCCACATCCTTGATATGCTCATTAGAGCGGAGGAAGTCCTCAATCTGCACTGGGTAGAGGTTTTCGCCGCCGGAGATGATAACGTCCTTCTTTCGGTCAACCAGGTATATAAAGCCATTTTCGTCCTGCTGGGCCATGTCTCCGGTATAGAGCCAGCCCTTGTCCAGAACGGCGGCGGTGGCCTTTTCATCCTTATAGTATCTGAGCATAACGCCGGGACCTTTAACCGCCAGCTCGCCTACCTCGCCGCTTGGAACTTCGGCGCGGTTTTCGTCAACTATCCTGACCTCCCAGCCGTGGCCGGGAACGCCGATGGCACCCACATGGTCTATATTCTCTACGCCCAGATGGACGCAGCCGGGGCCTATGGACTCACTGAGGCCGTAGTTGGTGTCATAGTCGTGGCCGGGGAATTTTTCCTTCCAGCGCTTTATGAGACTGGGAGGCACGGGCTGAGCGCCAATGTGCATGAGTCTCCACTGGCCCAGCTCATACTGGCTGAGCTCTATATCTCCCCTGTCGATGGCATCCAGAATATCCTGAGCCCAAGGCACAAGAAGCCAGACTATGGTGCAGCGCTCCTCGCTGACAGTGCGCAGAATCCACTCTGGACTGACACCTCGGAGGATTACGCCGCGGCTGCCGGAAAGGAGAGAGCCAAACCAGTGCATTTTTGCGCCGGTATGGTAAAGGGGCGGGATGCAGAGGAATACGTCCTCCTTGGTCTGGCCATGGTGGGCCTGCTCGGTGCGGCAGGCGTGCATGAGGGCCTCGTGGCTGTGGATTATGGCCTTGGGGAAGCCGGTGGTGCCGGAGGAGAAGTAAATGGCAGCCTCGTCGCTGTCCTGCAGGAAGATGCTGGGTGAGGTAGTGGAGCAATACTCAATGAGAGTATCGTAGCTATCCGCAAAGGAGGGGCAGTCCTCGCCCACATAGAAACAGTTTTTCACTCTGGGTATTCTGTGGAGAATTTCCTCAACACGGCCTGTGAACTCAGGGCCGAAAACAAGGGCGTCCACATCCGCAAGATCAAGGCAGTAGCGGATTTCCTCTGCGGTGTAGCGGTAGTTGAGGGGAACAACAAGAGCGCCGGTTTTGAGAATACCGAAATATATAGGCAGCCACTCAAGGCAGTTCATCAGCAGAATTGCAACCTTGTCACCCTTTTTGATGCCGCGGGTGAGCAGCAAATTGGCAAAGCGGCAGGCTTTCTTCTCAAAATCTCCCCAGCTCATCTCCTTGCGGAAAGCTCCGCTGCGGCTGGACTCAATAAGGGAATACTCTCTCCATGTTACCCGGGGAGCGTTGACTGCGGGGTTTATTTCAACAAGGGCTACCTCATTTTTGAAGTAGGTAGCGTTTCTGGAAAGCAGCTCGGTAATAGGCATTTTGGTTTCTCTCTCCCAACAAATAAAAGTTGCAAAATGACCTCTCAGTCGCTTCGCGACAGCTCCCCTGAAAGGGGAGCCTCATTTGAAAAAAAACGGCGGCAAAAGCCGCCGTGATCATAAATGCAGTGGCTTTTTATACCACTAAATAATGTCACACTTTAAAGTGAAAGTCAATATGATTCGGGAATTTAAATCATTAAATTTTCCATCTCTTGAAATTCTTCAGGAGTGTTCACATTCATGAGTATCCGCTCAAGGTCAAATTCGGGAAGCTCCTCACTTTCCACATAGCGGACATCGACGACATCCAGTATATCCCGGATGGATTTTCTGCCCTCAGAGAGGCAGGCAGCCGCCTTTTCACCGCAAGTGCGGCGGTAAATGGCGAAGAGGGGCTCAAAGCCCTTTTTGCCCCGGCGCATGATGCAGGCCCCGGCATCGCCCATGAGCTCCACAAGGTGCTTCACAAGCTCCCTGTCGCCGAAGGGCAGGTCTGTACCCGTCATAAATATAAGCTCCTCATCGCTCTCCATGTAGGCAGAGACAAGGCCGTTGAGAGGGCCCATGTCCGGGTAACGGTCCACCATTTCCATAGCTCCTTCAAAGGGAAAGCGGCCTTGGGTGTTTACGGAGACTGCCACGGGACCAAGAGAAGAGTATTTATCTATGAGATACTGGAGCATGGTTTTGCCGCCAACAGGCAGCATGGCCTTGTCCCGGCCCATTCTCCGGGAGCCGCCGCCGGTGAGTATGACTGTGAGCATGGTGGGGTCCTCCTTGGTGAAACTGCATACTGTCAATGGCGCGCCGGGGTCGTCGCGCCCTACGATATTGAAATGATTATATCGGATTCTTTTGCAATTTACAATCCTGTGTGGTAAAATCGCCACATAAAGGAGGCGAAGGCTGTGGCTGATCTCAACAAGAATATACGCTATCTTAAGGGCGTTGGCGAAACAAGGGCCAAGGCTCTTGGAAAGCTTGGTATAGTCAGCCTCCGGGATCTTCTGAATCACTTCCCCAGAAACTATGAGGACCGCAGTCAGATCTGTCCCATTTCCGAAGCACCCTTCGACACCCCCGTTACCATCCGGGCCATCGTGGCACGGGAGCCCACCCTCTCCCGTATCCGCCGGGGCATGGAGCTTGTGAAATTCAGAGCGGTGGATGACACCGGTTCAGTTGACATAACTTATTTTAACCAAAGCTATCTTCGCACCCGCTTCCAGACCGGGGACAGTTTTCTCTTTTACGGAAAGATAAGCGCCGCAGGCACGAGGCGCAGCATGTCCAATCCTGCCTTCGAGGCAGTGGACCCGGAGAGCGAAGCCGGCGGCAAAATAGTGCCCGTTTACTCCCTTACCAAAGGCATATCAAGCAAGATGATGACGGGCTATGTGCGCACCGCCCTTAACGAGGCCGGAACCGATGTGCCCGACGCACTCCCTCCCGCGATTGTGAGAAAATACGGTCTTGCTCAGTCCCCCTTTGCCTATGAGAATATCCACTTCCCGGCGGACTTCGGAGCCTTGGAGCTTGCCCGGAAACGCCTTATATTCGAGGAGCTTTTTGTTCTGGCCTGCGCTCTTGCGGGCATCCGCTCAGGCCGCGACCGCTCCGGGGGCAGGATTATAGATAGCCCTCCCCTGACTGAATTTTTCTCCTCCCTCCCATTCTCCCCCACCGGTGCCCAGCGCAGGGCTGTGGAGGACGCATTGAAGGACATGGCCTCCGGCAGGCCCATGAACCGCCTTGTGCAGGGCGATGTGGGCAGCGGCAAGACC
The DNA here is from genome assembly GCA_045532145.1 of Oscillospiraceae bacterium. Classification (GTDB taxonomy): domain Bacteria; phylum Bacillota; class Clostridia; order Oscillospirales; family Oscillospiraceae; genus SIG459. Next base: position 3,389 of record JAZSFJ010000020.1, on the reverse strand, counting down.
CTTGTGGCCGCCGCCTGTATATGGAGCGTCTGCCGCTGTGGACATCAGGCCGCGTTCATGGCTCCCACAGAAATTCTGGCAGAGCAGCATCTGGAAACCCTCCGGGGATTTCTTGAGCCTTTTTCCCTCCGCGTTGAGAAGCTGACCGGAAGTATGACCGCAGCCCAGAAGCGAAAGGTGCGTGAGGGCCTTGAAAGCGGCGAAATAGACCTTGTGGTTGGCACTCATGCCATTATAACCGGAGATGTGGTTTTCCGAGATCTGGCGCTGGCGGTAACCGATGAGCAGCACCGCTTCGGCGTGGGCCAGAGAAGCGCTCTTGCCGCAAAGACGGAAAAGCCCCATGTTCTGGTTATGTCCGCAACTCCCATCCCCCGCACCCTTGCCCTTATGATATATGGCGACCTTGATGTTTCCGTCATTGACGAGCTGCCACCCGGCAGGCTGAAAGTGGACACCTTCCATGTGGACGAGAGCTACAGGGAGCGTCTCAACGGCTTTATCCGCAAGCAGTGCGCGGAGGGCCGTCAGGTATTTGTGGTCTGCCCCATGGTGGAGGAAAACGAGGAGCTTGACTATGAGCTGAAAAGCGCCACGGAGCACGCAGAGACTCTTCGGGAGGAGTTCCCCGAGCTTAATATCGGCTGCATCCACGGCAAGATGAAGCCCAAGGACAAAGATGCCATTATGGCCGCAGTGGTGGCCGGTGAGATAAACGTACTTGTTTCCACCACAGTTATCGAGGTGGGCGTGGATGTGCCCAATGCCTCACTTATGGTCATAGAAAACGCCGAGCGCTTCGGTCTCAGCCAGCTGCATCAGCTGCGCGGGCGTGTTGGCCGAGGCAAGCACAAAAGCTGGTGCATCCTTGTTTCCGACGCAAGAAATCCCGAGAGCAAGGAGAGGCTTAAAGTGATGTGCGAGACCTCTGACGGCTTCAAAATAAGCGAGCATGACCTGCGCCTTCGCGGCCCCGGCGACTTCTTCGGCTCACGTCAGCATGGTCTCCCCGAGATGCATATTGCCGATCTCGGAGGCGATATGAGAGTTTTGCAGACGGCCCAGATCGCCGCCCACGAGCTTCTGGCCGCCGACCCGCTTTTGGCACGGCCCGAGCACGCTCCTCTCCGCCAGAGGATAAAGGAGCTTTTCGAGGCAAATTCCGAGAGCTTGAACTGATATATAACAAAGACCTCCGCATATACTTGTCTGAGTATGTGCGGAGGTTCTTTTTATGTCCGGTTTGAGAAAACTGCTGCAAAATACGGTGGTACTGACAGTATCGGGGCTCATTATGCGCTGCGTGGGACTCAGCTATCAGGTGTGGCTGGCGGGGCGGGTGGGCTCCGGCGGCATTGGGCTTTTCCAGCTTATAGGCACTGTGAATATGCTCTGCGCCACCTTTGCCATATCCGGGGTGCGCTTCACCGCAACAAGGCTTGTCAGCGAGGAGCTGGGACTGGGCCGTAAGGCGGGAGCTGCGAAGGCTGTGGAGTTTTGTCTCCTGTATGCCTCAGTCTTTGGGGCGGCTGCCTTTGCCATCATGTTTTTCGGTGCGGAGAAAATAGGCTTTCTCTGGATTGGCGACGCCCGGACGGTACTGAGCCTGCGTACATTGTCCCTCAGTCTGCCCATGCTTGCTCTTTCCTCCGTATTCAGCGGCTTTTTCATTGCTTCGGGCAGGGTGCTGCAGGTTTCGGTAATACAAATTCTTGAGCAGCTGATAAACATCGGCTGCGCGGTTTTTTTCCTATCCACCGTGCCCGGAGGGGACCTTGAAAAATGCTGCGCCGCCATTGCCAAAAGCAATGTTATAGCTGACGGCTGCTCCCTCTTGATGGGCCTTGGGGTTTACCTTTTTCTCCGCCCAAAGGACAATAACGACATTCCAGACGGTATCGGAGGGAGAATGCTCCGTATTGCCATGCCGCTTGCCCTGTCCGCATATGCCAGGACCTCTCTCACCAGCCTTGAAAATCTACTCATACCCCGTAAGCTTCGTATTTCCGGATTAAGTGCGGAAGCAGCCCTATCCGGCTACGGCGTGATTACAGGCATGGTTTTTCCCCTTATCACCTTTCCCTCCTGTCTGCTTTCGGCGGCGGCGGAGCTTAGCATATCCGAGCTTACCGCCGCTCAGGTGCAGGGGAATATGCCGAGGGTCAGGTCAACGGTGGCAGCCCTTTTGAAAGCCACCCTTGCCTTTGCCCTGGCTGTTGGGGGATTTCTCTTCATTTTCTCGGAGGAGCTGGGTATAGCCGTATACAAAAGTCTGGAGGCCGGGCGATACATACGTCTTTTTGCCTTTATTGTTCCCATTATGTACATGGACATTGTCACGGACGGCTGTCTCAAAGGACTGGGCCAGATGATGAACTCCATGGCCTATAATATATGCGAGGCGGCCTTGGGGGTGCTTTTTGTTATAACTCTTGTGCCCCGCTGGGGTCTTGAGGGATATATTTTCCTTCTCTTTTTCTGCGAATGCTTCAACTTCACTCTAAGCATGAGAAGGCTGATAAGGATTTGTGCTCCGGGAAAGGTGAGCAGTCAAAAGAAGGCGCTGGCATTTGGAAGCAACTTATGATACACTTTTCAAAAGTCAGGAGGCGAAAATTATGTTGGAAATAAGCTACGGTCAGATGTTTGTTGGCATCAGCCTTTTATGGATAATTGCCCGGGCTCTTTGCTGGGCGAAAAATAAGCGGGTGGATATAAAGCGTGAGGGGAAGCTTCTGCTGGTTTATATCTGCTTCGTAGTGGTAACCCGCTTCACCTTTTTCCCCATGCTCAGGGTAAACGGCGCTTTGCAGCCTCTTATATTTGATTCGGCTCTGGCTTTCCCGTTCCGAATCAACATTCTGCCCTTTGTGAACCTTTTTGACTACCCCGTTATTAGCGCGGCACTTTTGAACATCATGGGTAACACAGCAATGTTCATTCCTCTTGGCATAATCTGGCCCGCTGTTTATAAAAAACTTAATAGCCACAAAAAGGTCATTGCCGCCGGTGTGGGCGTATCCCTTTTTATTGAGATACTGCAGCTGCCCTTTTTCGACAGAGTGAGCGATATCGACGACCTAATCCTCAATTCACTTGGCTTTGTTATCGGGTATGGAATATATCTGCTTTGGAAAAAACGCAATAAATAAACAGAAGAATCGGCAAGCATGGTAAGCATTCGCCCAACTTGAATACAAAAAATCAGGTTTCCCCGCCGGACCGTCGAGGACGCCGGTCCCTACGAGAGTCAGGACCACCCGTATAACGGGTGGCCTGCTCCGGCCCTATAAGGGCCTATTGTTGGCCGCGCCTTAAGGCGCGGTGAAACGGTCTGCCGACCGCATAAGGTTCACGAGCGGCCCCACCAAGTGGGGCTGCTTTTATTT
>JAZSFJ010000119.1:0-7494 GCA_045532145.1 Oscillospiraceae bacterium | reverse complement strand
ACTCCCCTCTCCCTGGGCCCGCCACTAAGAGGAGAGGGGGGGGAGTGCGGGGGGGCGCAAGCCCGCCTCGCATGGGATTCCATGTGCACCAGTAAAAATCATTTGCTCTTTCAGCGGCAACTCAATCTATCGGAAGGAAAGGATGTGTGAAGGAAAACCATCAGGGTTTTCCTTCACGTTAAATACCCCGCCGCGCGGATAAGTCACGAAGTGACTTGCACCAAAAACATATATCCAGGGGGAGCTCGAGGGGGCGCAAGCCCGCCTCGAATGGGATTCCATTTGCACCAGCAAAAATATCTCGTCGCAAACGCGGCGGGATATTTTTACTGGTGCTCCAGCGGAGATTCGAACTCCGGACACCCTGCTTAAAAGGCAGGTGCTCTGCCGACTGAGCTACTGGGGCATATTCAATTTGTTTCGCCAAAAGGCTGGCAGGGATGGCTGGACTCGAACCAGCGAATGAGGGAGTCAAAGTCCCTTGCCTTACCGCTTGGCTACACCCCTGTGTGGGGAAAGAAAAAACCGGGATCGGGACTTTTCCCAATCCCGGTTTCTTGTGGGGTGGGTAATGGGACTCGAACCCACGACACCCGGAACCACAATCCGGTGCTCTAACCAACTGAGCTATACCCACCATAAAAATGGCACGCCAGAAGGGACTCGAACCCCTGGCCTACTGCTTAGAAGGCAGTTGCTCTATCCAGCTGAGCTACTGGCGCATATCACTTGCTGCAGTTCATTGGATAAGCTGGAGCGGGTGAAGGGAATCGAACCCTCGTATCCAGCTTGGAAGGCTGGTGTTCTACCATTGAACTACACCCGCAAGCCTAAAGATATTAACATAACATTTCGCTCTTGTCAATAGGCTTTGGAGGAAAAATATTATTTAAATTCCAGACCACACAAATTATTCTAATTCCGTAGGGAATGGTCTTGACCGTTCCGCTTTGCGCAGGTCCGTTTTTCGGAACGGTCAAGACCGTTCCCTACAGTGAAAGCATATGAAAAAACCGGAGTCCGAAACTCCGGTTTTTCATATGTTTCCCCAATTCTTACTTGGCCTCGGCCTTCTGCTTTTTGATGCAGCCGTTGATGATGATGAAGATGACGATGGTGGCAACGGCAGAGAGGGCAGCCATGATGAAGGTCATGGTGTAAGCGCCGGTGGCGGCATACATGGCGTTGGAGATGGCGTTGAAGACAATGGAGCTCAGACCCAGAGCCAGCATGATAACGCCGTAGTTTGCGCCGGAGTTCTTGGGTCCGAAGAAGTCGGTGCTGGTGGCGGGGTTAACAGCAGCGGGTCCGCCGTAAGCGAAGGCGGTGATGAGGATGACCACGAAGTAGCTGTAGCCGCCCACAAAGATAAGGAGCAGAGCGCAGACAGCGGTGATAACGGAGAGGATGTGCATGGTGTTGATGCGGCCCAGCTTATCGGAGAGGGAGGCCATAATGAGGCGGCCTGCGGCATTGAAAAGGCCGGTGAGGGAGACGCAGGTGATTGCCAGAGCCTCGGTAAGTCCGCGCTCAACGCCCAGACCCTTGATAAGAGGAGTGACCAGATTCCAGGTGCCGTTATAGAAGAAGATACCCAGGAACAGGCACCAGAAGGGCAGGGTCTTGATAGCCTGGGAAAGGGGCATGTCCTTGGTGGCGATGGAGGTCTTCTTGGGAGCGGGCACGGGGAGTGCGGAGAGATACTCCTGAGAGGGCAGCTTTACGAAAAGGCTGGCCACGAGGCCCACAACGAGGAAAACGATGGAGAGGATGCGCAGGGTGAGGCTGATGCTCATTTTATCCAGCATACCGCCGATGATGGGGGAGAAAACAACAGTGGCAAGGCCGAAGGTGGAAGTGCCCAGACCGGAGGCAAAGCCGCGGCGATGGGGGAACCACTTCTGGATGCCGGAGATGACTGCGCCATAGGTGAAGCCGCAGCCGATACCGCCGATGATGCAGTAGCTTATGTAGAAGCCGATGATGCCGGCTCCGGCGGGGATGAAGGAGCTGACGAGAATGCCGCCGCCGAAAAGAATCATGCCAAGGATGCAGACTTTCTTGGGACCGATCTTATCGTTGAGAGCTCCGCCAAAAAGGTTGCCCACGCAGAAGGCGAAGAGCATGAAGCTTGCAACCAGATTAACGGCGCCGGCTTCCCAGCCGTAATGGCTGATTGCAGCGGGTTTCAGAACGCTCCAAACATAGAGAATGCCCACACACAGCTGGGCAATGAGCAGCGCCACAACGGGCACTATGGGAGATTGTTTTTTAGTCATATCCATACCTCAATTCATATGCTTTCGGATTTCACCGAACTTGTTCAGCGTATATTATTGCAGAAAACGGGGCATTTTTCAATAGTTTTCTGGGGATAAACCGGATTTTTTGCCCTTGCAAAAGGGGCGGAAAATGCTAAAATACTATTTGGGAATTTGTTCCGTCAGGAGGAAAGCCAATGTCCACCACAAAAACCAGCCGCAAGCAGCAGGCGGACGCCACCAAGCGCCGCATCTTCGACTGCGCACTGAAGCTCCTTATGGAGCGGGGCTACGAAAATATCACCATTCGTGATATAGTGACCGCCGCCAGCGTCTCCATAGGCTCTTTCTACCACTACTATTCCTCCAAACTGGATGTTTTTCTGGAGACCTACTCCATTGCAGATAATTACTTTGAGACCGTTGTGGCCTCAGAAATCGAAGAAAAAAGCTTTGACGAAAAGTTTTCTCTTTATTTCCGCCACTACGCCATGTATTCAAGCTCCGTAACCAGCATTGCCCTCACAAAGCTGCTTTACGCCGCGGACAACAAACGCTTCGACCGAGGCAGCAGCGCAGGTATGCACCGGGTGCTCATAGAGCTTTTGGAGGAGGGGCTTCGGGGCGGCAATATAAAAAGCGACGCCACCGCCGAGGAGCTTAGCCAGTTTTTCCTCATCTCCGTCCGGGGCCTTGTGTATAACTGGTGCACCGCCGACGGCAGCTACGACCTCGTGGAGGCCACGGAGCGATATACCGCAGCCCTGAAGCGGGGATTCGAAAAATAAGCTCACCATATACCTCCCTCTGACGAGGGAGGTGCCCGAAGGGCGGAGGGAGAGAAACTGTGGAAAAATTATCTCTCCCTCAGTCGCCTTACGGCGACAGCTCCCTCATCAGAGGGAGCGAATTATTAAAAACAACTCACCCGATTCATCACAGAATCGGGTGAGTTGTTTTTGCCTTATCAGCCAAACACCTTGTCAAGGCCGCCCCAGGTTTCCTGGAACATGGTTTCATCCATGAGCTTCAGTTCGGGAGAAACCGCCAGCTCAAAGTCCACGTTTGCCAGAACGTCCTTTTCAAGGTCGATGCCGGGAGCTATCTCGGTTACAGTCATCTTGCCGTCAATAAGGCGCATGACGCAGCGCTCGGTGACGTACACAACATCCTGACCGGGCTTGATGTACTTGCCGGCAAAGGTTATCTGCTCAACGGCCTTCACTATCTTCTTCACCTTGCCCTCGGAGACTATGGTGAGCTTGCCGTCGCCCACCGCCAGCTTGGCCTTGCCCATGAAGGTGCCGCAGAATACCACCTTGGGAGTGGCGTTGGTGATGTCGATAAATCCGCCGGGGCCGGTGAGACGGGGGCCGAACTTGCTGACGTTCACGTTGCCCTCCTCGTCGCACTCGCCCATGCCCAGGCAGGTCATATCCAGACCGCCGCCGGAAATAATGTCGAAAATGGAGTTGTGCTCCACAACGGCCTCGGGGTTATAGCTGCTGCCGAAGTTGGGCAGAGAGCAGGGCACGCCTCCTATCATACCGGACTCGCAGCACATGGTGATGCGGTCGATATAACCCTCTTCGGCAAGGATGCTGCCCACATCGGCGCTCATACCAACGCCCAGGTTCAGCACATAGCCCTCCTTGACCTCTGCTGCGCAGCGGCGGGCAATGACCTTGCGCTCGCTGAGAGGCAGGGTAGGGATAGCCTTGAGGGGTCTTCTTATCTGGCCGGAGAAGGCGGGCTCGAAGTAGCGTCCCTCGGTCTGCCAGCAGGCCATGGGGTCTGTGGCCTCAACAACATAGTCCACCAGTATGCCGGGTATCTTTACATCCTTGGGAGGGATGGTGTCGTTCTTGGTGATGTATTCAACCTGAACGATAACGATGCCGCCGCTGTTGTGGGCAGCGCTGGCAACGGAGAGGCCTTCGTTGAGTATGCCCTCATTCATGAAGGAGATGTTGCCGTTTTCGTCGGACACAGTGCCGCGGAGGAGGGCCACATCAAGGGGGAAGGACTTGTAGAAAAGATATTCCTCTCCTCCGAAGGTCACAAGCTCCGCCACATCGCTCTTGGTGCACTCGTTCATACGACCGCCCTCCAAACGGGGGTCAACGAAGGTGCCAAGGCCCACCTTGGTGAGCATACCGGGGCGACCAGCAGCTATCTCGCGCCAGAGGCTGACAGCCACGCCCTGGGGCAGACACCAGCTTTCCAGCTGGTTATTGACAGCCAGGTCACGGAGAGCGTAGGCGCTGCCAACGTGAGCGCCGCTCCACTTTGCCACAAGACCGGGGCCCGCCTCACCCAGACGGGAAAGACCGCGGACGCCTGCCTCAGGTCCAAGGGGAGTTTCGCGGGGGTTCTTGTCCCAGCCATCGAAGCTGTTGCCAACACCCCAGTCTCCCATTGCGCTGCCCTGGTGAAGCTCCAGAGCCTTGGGGTGGCCTGTCTCTTTATAGCGATCTCTGATGGCGCAGGCCACTTCCTCGGGAAAACCGGAAAGGCCCATGCCCGCAACGCCGATGGATGCGCCGTCCTTAATGAGAGCGGCGGCTTCCTTTGCAGTTATAAACTTTGCCATAGTATTGCCTCCATCTGTACCTTTTTTCTTTATCGCGAACGCTTTTCGCCGAACGCGTTCGATGAAATTTCTGCTTATATTAAATCAGATTTTTCCCCTGATTTCAAGAGCTTTGTGGCCTTTTGAAACTTGCAATCAGCGCGGCTGCATGTATAATGGACTTATAACAAACACAGGAGGAAAGACCAATGAAAAAACGCCTTTTCGCCATCATTCTCTGCCTGCTGCTCATAGTGCAGCTGGCGCCTTTGTCCTTTGCCGCCGGGGAGGACTATACATATAGCCTCACTCCCGTACGGCGCTACAATCCTCTTTACCCGGAGCGGACCGTGGCCGCTCCCCGCTTCGAGGCATCCCTTGAGATCAGCCCCTCCGGCTATCCTCTGGGAAACTACACCTCCGACTATGACGAGCTTGTCAGCACCCTTAGGACGGCTCTTGAGAAGCGGCAGACCAACGTGAACCTTTATTACTCCTCTTACGAGGATCTCTCCGCCGATTTCTTCGACGCGCTTTTCTACGACGCCCTTGAGGAGACGGACAAGCCCACTCAGGGCGACTATCTGGCCTATCACTGGGACTACTACGACGCAGGTGCCACAATCTCCTACCAAAGCGGCAAGTATTATAACGACATTGATTTTACAGTATACTACTACACCAACGCCGAACAGGAAGAAGAGCTCACCAAAGGCGTGGACGACGTCATAGACTATCTCGACTTTACGGAGGATACTTCCGACTACGAGAAGATCTGCGCCATCTATGACTACCTCTGCGACAACATCACCTACGACGATGCCAACCTCAACAACCCCGACTATCTTCTGAAATTCACCGCCTACGCCGCCCTTATTGACGGCACCGCCGTATGTCAGGGCTATGCCAGCCTCTTCTACCGTCTGGCAAGGGAGACCGGCCTTTCCGCCCGCGTTGTCACCGGCACCTCCTTCGGCGGAGGCCACGCATGGAACATCGTGAAGCTGGGAGACATCTATTATCTTCTGGACTCCACATGGGACGCCGGCAGCGATAACTACGAATATTTCCTCAAGGGCAGTAAGGACTTTGCCGACCACAACTTTGACCAAAGCTTCCTCCAAATCCCTTTCACAGATAATTACCCCATCTCCGAAGAGAACTTTGACCCTGCGACCCTGCCCGAGCCTGACCCCGAGCCTGAGCCTGACCCCGAGCCTGAACCTGACCCCGACCCTGAGCCTGAACCTGAGCCTGAACCTGAGCCCGGCCCCGGCACCCATGTTCACACTCCCGTCGCTATCCCCGCTGTAGAGCCCAGCTGCACCGAGCCCGGCTCCACCGAGGGTAGCAAGTGCTCTGGCTGCGGCGAGGTGCTCACCGCTCCCCAGTCCGTAAAGGCTCCCGGCCACGACTTTGACGGATGTGCCTGCCGGGTCTGCGGCTACAACGAAAATACCCCCACCCCCATGGACGACACCGCCACATGGGAATATGACAGTTGGACCGGCACCCTCACCATAAAGGGCACAGGCTCTACCGGCAACTACAGCTACGGCACAGCCCCCTGGAATGAGCATCTCAAGTTCATGCGCAAAATCGTCATTGAAGAGGGCATAACGGAAATCGGCGTGGCTGCCTTCCAGGGAGCCAACCAGGTCACCGAGCTGGTCATCCCCGATTCTGTTACCTGGATAGGCGCCCGGGCCTTCCAGAGCTGCTCCAGAGTCACCGAGATAAGCATTCCCGATGGCGTTGAGGTCATAAATACCGCCGCTTTCGATAACTGCGCCAGCCTCACATCCGTCACTCTCCCGGAAAACACCCGCGCCATCAAGCAGATGGGCTTTGGCAACTGCTGGAATCTTGAGGAGATATACATTCCCGATTCTGTCACCGAGATAGGCACATGGGCCTTCCAGAGCACCCGGCTGAAGGAGTTCAAGTTCCCCGCAAGCCTGAAAATCATGGGTGACGAAATTCTCTATGATGTACGCACTCTGAAGGAAGTGAACTTCCCCGAGGGCTTCAGCAAAATACCCGATGGTATGTTCAAATGGTGCGAGTCTCTGGAGAGCATCACCATTCCCGACTCTGTCACCGAGATAGGCGAAGGCGCCTTTGCCTTCTGCAAGGCCCTGAAAACCATCGACCTCCCCGATAATCTCAGCCACATGGGAGCAGGTGTCTTTGATGAATGCGTCAGCCTTGAGGAGCTCACCATCCCCGAGGGCGTGGGCTATATCGACATCTACGGCTTCGGCAACTGCCGCTCTCTGAAAAAGCTGGTGCTCCCCTCCAGTCTTATCAGGATAGAGAACTATGCCTTCAATGTGTTTGACGGCGTTGGCCTCGAGGTGTTCTACGCCGGCAGCGAGGAGCAGTGGAAAAAGATAGAGATCGGCCAGTTCGGCAACGAATATCTGAATGGGGCCAAAATCAACTTCAATCAGAGCGGGCGTCCCGATGTTCCCAGTCCTTTCTCCGATGTTAAGGACAGCGATTTCTTCTATCAGGGCGTGCTCTGGGCCGTGGAAAACGGAGTCACCACCGGCATGAGCCCCACCACTTTCGCCCCCTCCTCCCCCTGCACCCGTTCACAGGTAGTCACCTTCCTCTGGCGCGCAGCCGGCAAGCCCGCTCCCGAGAGCAGCGCCAACC
>JAZSFJ010000003.1:0-3854 GCA_045532145.1 Oscillospiraceae bacterium | reverse complement strand
GGAGGAGGCGAAGATGCTGACGGAACTTGGCGACACCATTGATTTCGACCAGGTGGATACCGTTTCTTCTCCCGAAGAGCTTATGGAAATCCGCCGTGAGATTCAGGGAGTATATGTCAGCGACAACATAAAGGAATACATAGTGGAGCTTGTCCACCGCAGCCGCGAGCATAAGCTGCTCAAAGCCGGCGCGTCGCCCCGTGCATCCCGCTGCCTCTATCAGGGCGGCAAGAGCTATGCAGCCATTCAGGGCCGTGACTATGTGACCCCTGAGGACATTGCCGCCATTTTTCTGCCCATAATGGGCCACCGGGTAAGCCTTACCAACGAGGCCCGCTACACCAAAAAGACCGAGGCGGATATTCTCGCCTCCATCCTTGAGGAGACCCCTGTGCCTCCCGGAAAGGCAAAGATGTTCGATGAAAACACCGGGAAGTAACTTCGTATCCTGGTTCGGCCTTGGCTTTCTTCTGGTACTTATCCTTGTGGCCGCCTATTTTGAGATGGTGGCTCTTGAGAGTTTTCTGATACTCGCCTTCATCCTTTGCCTGATAGCCTTTCTCTGGGGCAGACTGTCCCTGAGGAAAATGGATCTTAAAAGCGCGGAGGAAGATTGCTGCGGCTTTCCCGGAGCGGTGCTTGAGGCGGAGTCTCAGATAAAAAACCGGAAAATGCTGCCCCTTATCTGGCTGGACCTGAGCTTCCCCATAGGGAAAAAGACCTGTATAGACCCGGAAGAGCCCGATGAGGAGGAGAGCCAGGCCATTACTAAGGACGGGCGCTATCTCCGCTCCACCTTCCTTTGGGTGATGCCCCACCAGAGCATCAGCTGGAAGCAGAAGGCTTTGGCTGTTCACCGTGGCGTGTGCCGCATAGAGGAAGTGAAGCTCCACTCGGGAGACGGTTTTGGTCTCAGCACCCAGACAAGCCGGGTAAAGCTGAGCCCGCCTCTGCGCTATGTGGTGTATCCCAAGGTGGTGCCGGTGGATGTGAGCCTTATTCTCAATAATCTCAGCGAGATGGAGAGCGCCAAAAATGGCTTTTACACGGACCGCACCCTGCTGGAAAACACCCGGGACTACCGGGAGGGTGACAGCTTCAAAAACATAAACTGGCGGCTTCTGGCCCGCAAGGATGAACTGCAGGTGAATGTTTACGAAAAGCTCACCATGCGCCGGGTCTGCTTCATGCCGGACCTCTTTTCCTTCACCCATATGGAGGAAGTGGGGGAGGGCAGCGACCGCCATGAGGAGCGGGTCGTGGAGCGGGACAACATGGAGAATATGTTCTCCCTCATGGCCTCTTTGATGGTTAAGCTCCACGAGCGGGGAGTGCTCTGCTCCCTCGTGGTTCCCGCTTTGGGGGATACTCCCGAGCGCATCGTCATCCCCGAGACCGCCGAAACTCAGGTTATGGAGCTTTTGGGAGCTCTTGCCGAGATAGAGTATGAGGCGGAGAGCGTGACATTGCCTCTTGAGACTATCGCTATCCAGCGCCACAAGCTGGGCCAGATGTATGTGCTCTCCAGAAAACTTGAGCGCAGCTGCCTTGGCAGGGAAGTGCCCGGGCTGGATGAACTTGGAGCTATCAGTATTTTGCAGGAAAGTCCCTCTCTTGCCGAGAGCGGGGACCGCAGCTATTTTTCAGAAACGGATTTCAAGACCCAATGAAAAGATTCACAGAGTATCTCAGCGGCAGCGCCGCCGTGCTGTTTCAGGTGGCCCTCACGGGCTGGATGTTCGCCCTTTCGGAGATAAACTTCGACTTTGTCTCCATGGAGCTGAACTATCTGCTCCTGTCGGCGGTGATGCTGGGAGCCTATTACCTTAACTCAATAGTTATGCGCCGGGGACTCAGCGTGCCTCTTTTCGCCCTGCTGCAGGTGTTTATCCTTGCTGCCGCCGTTTTTGCCTTCGTAAAAAGCGCCCGCACGGAGCCCTATGAGCTGAGGACCATTATAATAAACTGCATCGTTTATTGTCTTGGATTTGCCGTGGTGGTATTCCTCTCGTGGAACCCCACAAACCAAAACGGCATTTTGCTTCGCTTCGACGCTCTCGCCATGATGATAGTCATAATGCTGGTGCTGGACCATGTCCTGTATATGCCCGGAGCAAGGCAGTGCCTGAATATGTGCTTTATAAGCCTTATCATCACCATCCTCTCCGCTGTCTCTCTCCGCTCCGGAGCACTTCTGGGCAGAGGTAGCGCCGTGGAGGGCAACCCCGCTCTGGGCAGGATAATGCTTATAGTGGTGGCTGCGGCAATGGGAGTTCTGGCTCTGCTGGTGATAATATTCGCCGCAGGTGAGGTGAAGAGCTTTTCGGAGTTTTTGCTGAAAATAATCAATATCTGCATTTCCGCGGTGAAAACGGTGCTGCTCTGGATTTACTCCCTTTTGGAGCGCTTCCTCTTGTGGCTCAGCCAGTTTATGAAGGATACTCCCATGGAGAGCATAGGCGCTGAAACGGTTGGCGGGATGCCGGATGCTCCCATGGAGGAGACGGAGCTGAGCCTGCCCCGATGGCTTTATGCCATTCCCGCGGCTATCGTGTTGGCTGTTTTTGCCTATATAGTTTTCAGACTGAGAAAAATGAAGGCTGTCACCCTTCGCACCCGCAGCCATGTGATCACAAAGGTACGCAGAGAAAGCGGACTTATGGAGGCTCTCCGGGCCCTGTGGGCAAGAATGAAGGGGGAGATGCTCTTCCGCTTCAACTGCCTGCGTTATCGCCGCAGCAGCGCGGGGCTTCTGGTCTGGTGCCAGAAAAAGTGCCCCAAGGAGCTGAGTCGCAGGACTGGGGAAAGCGGCGAGAGCTTTCTGCTGCGTATTGGCAAAAGCCTGGGCGAAGAAGGGGAGAGCCATCTGGCCTCTCTTGCAGAGCTTGTGCAGCGCAGTTTCTATTCCCCAAAGCCCGAAAAAGTTCCTAAAGAGCTGTATAAGGCAATAAAAAAACTGAGGTTCAAAACCTCAGCATGATATGAAAATATACCTTGTCTGCAAAGGCTCCCTTGTGTAAAGGGAGGCTTTTATGCTGTTCGTTTAATTGGGATTTTCTTGACTGCATTAGACTGTAAATTAGTTAATATTCATAAACATTTTATCAAATGCCTTTACTTTTTCCCTGTTCAAAGGATCATCATAGATATCGGATTCATAATATTTGCCGCCTGAAGCATTAGCCAGATAGTCAGGAATCAGTTCCATTGCAAAAAATGCAGGTGAAGCATGACCATCAGCATCTGTTATACCATAGCCTGATGCTGCGACAAAACCGAATTGAGGATAATATTCTGGTCTGCCCCAAAAGAGTATGGCACCATGCCCCAGTTGTTTTGCTTTTGCAATCATTTCAGTTATCAGAATTTTGCCCACACCTTTTCTCTGATATTCAGGTAATACACTGATTGGGCCAATATTAAGCACAGGTATTATCTCATTATTGGTTCTCACTTCTGCTTTGCTGCAGATAATATGTCCTACAATTTCTTCATCAACCGTAGCCACAAGGCTTAATTCTGTGTATCCATCTCTATGTCGCAACTCATTTACCATCCAATGCTCATAAGGACACCCGATTCCACCACGTTCGACCCTGCCAGGATATGAAAAAGCAATTCTTGTTATTTCTTCCACGCGTCGGAAATCTTTTTCATTTTCGATTCTGACCTTTATCTTCATACTTTTCTCCTTCACATATGGCATCAAGCTGATTGTATCATACTTTAACAAATATCGTAAACAAACACAACAATCAGTCAAATTCATATTTACCTAACTGATTTTATCATACTATAATCTGGTCGGATATACAATAGCGGGCACAGCAGGTTTATCTGCTGTGCCCGTAAAC
>JAZSFJ010000087.1:0-9732 GCA_045532145.1 Oscillospiraceae bacterium | reverse complement strand
CCCACCGGCAAGATAGAAAAACCCAAGCTCCGCAGAATTTACCAGAGCGAAAATCTGGTCGCCAAACAGGTGGAGCTGGAATAATGAAAATGGCTGTCTCAATTCGAGACAGCCATTTTCATTATAATATAGTTTATTAGGCGCCCACCCTCTGGGGGGGAGCTGTCAGCGAAGCTGACTGAGATGGGGAAAGGACAGTTCAAACGCACATCCGTAGGGCGCGAGCCCGTGGCCGCCCGGCGCGCCGGCGGTTTAATACTGCGTTTCGCCATGCACCACGGCGAACACGCTCGGCTGTAGGGCGGGGGCTTGCTCCCGCCGTCAGAACAATTCCCGAACTTCCGCCTTGGCTTTTGCCATAATACCCGCCACATCGGCCCCGTCAATGTCCAGACCCTCGGCTTTCACACAGAGGCAGTCACGTACGCCGAAATAGCCCTCGCATACGGCCTTGCAGTAGTCGAAGCCAAAATTTGCAAATATAGGCCCTCCGGCGGTGGTCACATATATCATGCGCTTAGCCCTGCACATGCTCACAGGGAAGCCCTCCGGAGAATAGCGGAATGTGAGCCCGGTGACACAGATGTGCTCAAAATAAGCCCTCACCGTAGCAGGGAAAATCAAATCCCAGTAGGGCGCGGCTATCACAATGGTGTCCGCTTCCCTGAATTGCCGGGCGTGGCGAAGCATGGGATGCTCAAACTGTTCGGTTGACATAATTTCGTCCCGCAGCTCAATCAGCTCGTTTGTAAGATGGGGAAGCTCAGCATCTATGAGCCTTACTTCCTCAATTTCCCCGTGAAGCTGGCCGAGTACGGTTTTTGCCAAATCATATGTACGGGACTGAGGCCGCACACAGGCGTTGATAAAAAGTATTTTTTCCATTGGTAATAACCTTTCAGCTGTAGTATAAGGCCTTCCCTCATGGGGAGGCCTTGAAAATCGGCATATTATTTTATCTCAGCTCCGCCCCATTCCACAAGAGTGAAGCCGGTTCTTTCTGTATAATCCAATACTTGTTTGGGAATATCTATAGGTTCATCCAAAGCTTCCCATGCCATGAATACACGCAAAACCGTGTCAGGGGCAGGGGAGACACGAAGCTGGGCATTATCCGTGTATTGATCTCCGAGGAAGGAGATAAGGTTATAGGGGTTATTCTCAAGCCGTGGCAGCCAGTAGATTATAAACTCGTTGGCTTCCTTGTCCGTTAGACCCAGTTTTCGCAGGCTTTCTTCGAGGAATTTTTCCGTTTCATTACCCGGAACAACAAAACCTTTTTCTATATTATAGTTTACATAAGATTCGCCTTCCCAGAAAAGACAGTAGTATTCCCGTCCGTCCTCCCCAAGTAAAGTTCCATCAGGCTTTGCGGTAACATTCCAGCCGCTGTTATAGGCAGGGTAGGTGGATGTAAGCCGGCCGTTAAAATCAAGCTCAACCCTTACCTCGGTTTCCGCTTCTGGATATAGGTAAATGACCGGCTTGGCCGGAGCGGCAGGCTCAGGTGTTCTGAAAGAACCGATGATCACGCCAATGACAAAAATAGCGAGTATGGCAATGAGCACAGTTCTCCAAACGATGCCGAGTATTCTTTTCATTATAAAACCTCCTTTTTCAACAGCTATTTATATCTCTTAAATCTATGGGCCGAAAACGGTCCTAGATTTTTTTTCTCTCTTTCAAGCTCATTACTCAGAAGCTGCTGCCACTGTGGTGGGATGAAGTCCATAAGCTCAATGAAAGCCTCTTCGTTGTACAGAAACCAGAAAAGACCTTCTTTTTTTCTTATTTTGTCAAAGCTTAATGAAGAAAGGGTGGTTTGGTATATATAACTTTCCGAAAAATAGATGTAAACACAATAGGCGTCTCTTGAATCCCAGGCGGCGGTGATAGCCCCGCAGAAGTTCAGCTCATCCCAGCGAAAAACTTTTTTAGTTCCGGGGGAGGAGAGGATTATACCCTCGGGGCTGAAGCGGTAAAAAACGGTCACTGTATGCAGGTAATCCCTAAGCAGTAACACGGCTCCTGTAAGGTACAATGAAATAAGTAAGGCTCCAGCAAAATATATTTTTTCATAGATGATTCCGTTTACGAAAACAAACAGGAGCAGGGGCAGAAAAATCCAATACAGACCAAAGATAATAGAGCAAAAGACAAATCTGTGTTTTGAAACAAGCCGATTTTTCATCTCTGTGCCTCCTTTTCTATATGACGGAAAAAATATCCAAAAGTTCCGTTCTGCGCGAAAAAAAGCGGAAACGTGCAAGCACGCATCGTAGGGGACGATGCCCACATCGTCCCGCTGAGAGAATGTCATTCTCGGAAATAGGCGGGAACAAGCACCCGCCCAACGATTGAGCAGAAAAACGAAGCCACACAAGACAGGGGATGATATTATTCGCCGCACTTTAACAAAAGGGTCCTTCTTTTGGAAGGACCCTTTGAAATTGGTTTACAGATTATAGTACTTGTCGAACTCGGCGGGGTGGGGGATAGCTGCCATCTCGCGGCACTCCTCGCGCTTGCCCTTGATGAAGTTAGCGATAAGCTCCTCGGGGAACACGCCACCTGCGGTGAGGAAGTCGTGGTCTTTCTCGAGAGCGTCCAGAGCGGCGTCAAGAGTGGTGGGCAGCTGCTGCAGCTTGGCCTTCTCCTCCTCGGGGAGGTGATAGAGGTTCATATCGAAGGGGCCCCAGCCGTTGGCGTGAGGATCGATCTGATTCTTGATACCGTCGATACCGGCCATGAGAAGGGCTGCATAGCAGAAATAGGGGTTGCAGGTGGCATCGGGGTTTCTGATTTCGAAGCGGCGGGACTTGGGGCTCTTGGCGTAGGCGGGGATGCGGATAACTGCAGAGCGGTTGGAAGTGGCATAGCCTACGGTGACGGGAGCCTCGAAGCCGGGAACCAGACGCTTGAAGGAGTTGGTGGAGGGGTTGGTGATAGCGCAGAGGGCGTTGATGTGCTTCAGCAGACCGCCCATGAACCAGTGGGCTTCCTTGCTCAGGTGGGAGTAGCCGTTATCGTCGGAGAAAACGGGCTCGCCGTCCTTGAGAAGGAGCATGTGAACGTGCATGCCGCTGCCGGCTTCGCCGTAAACGGGCTTGGGCATGAAGGTGGCAGACTTGCCATATTTGAGAGCGGTGTTGTGGATGATATATTTGATCATCATAGTGGCGTCGGCCATGGTGCTCATCTTGCCCAGCATGGGCTCGATCTCGAACTGACCGGAGGCGCCAACCTCGGGATGGTGATACTTGATGGGGATGCCGGCCTCTTCCATGAGCATAACCATTTCGCTGCGGCACTCATAGGTGGGGTCGAAGGGCTTTGCAATGTGGTAGTTCTTCTGCTTTGCAACAGTGACACCCAGGCCCTCAACGCCGGTGTTCCAGTGGGACTGGTTGGCGTCTATCTCCATGCCGATGGCGTTGGGCTGAACGTCCCAGCCCACGCGGTCGAAGAGATAGAACTCAAACTCGGGGAGAATGTGCATCTCGTCGGCAATGCCGCACTCGCGCATATAGTTCTCTGCAGCCAGAACGATGTTTCTGGGGTACTGGGCCAGAGGACGGTTCTTGGGGTAGTCAATGATCATGGCGTTGCCGGTCATGCTAAGAGTGGGGATGGAGCAGAAGGGGTCCACAGCGGCGGTGTCGGGGTCGGGAATAAAGAC
The DNA here is from genome assembly GCA_045532145.1 of Oscillospiraceae bacterium. GTDB lineage: Bacteria > Bacillota > Clostridia > Oscillospirales > Oscillospiraceae > SIG459. Next base: position 6,053 of record JAZSFJ010000087.1, on the reverse strand, counting down.
CATGTCGCTCTTTTCAACAACGGCGTAGCCGTAGTTAGAGGCGTCAAAGCCAACGCCGGCGGTCATAAGCTCCTCGGTGAAGCTGACGGCGGGGATGGTAACGTGGCGGTACTGACCGTTGATGTCAACCATCTTGAAGTCCACCATCTTAATGTCGTTTTCCTTGATAAAGTTAAGGATGTCCTGAACAGTTTTTGCCATGATAACAACTCCTCTTTTTGTGTTAAAAAATCAAAACAAGTATAACAGTCTTTTCCCCCTCCGTCAATAAAGGGTGCTCACATTCATTGGCAGAAATTCCATCTTTTTGTTGTTAAACTTCCGTTAAAGCCGTAAACCGCCCCCAGGGGAGAAGCATAGTATGGTGCGGGAGGAATGAAATATGCTCATAAAAACAGTGGTCATGGCAGCCGTGCTGTGTCTGGGTATCGCCCTTCTGGCGGCGCTGCTTTTAAGGGACATAAAAAAGCCAAAAGGAGGAATGAAAGTGAATAAATGGCTTTTGGGTTTCCTGTGCGCGCTGGGCTGCCTTTTTGTTCTTTCGGCGGCACTGGTGGTGCTGATAAGCATAATGTATGCCGTCAGCTATTCCCCGTCATATCTCTGGAAAATGCCAATGGCTGTGCCTCTGACACTGGCCGGGGTGTGGCTTCTCAAGAGGCTTGATAAAATGGAGGGGGAGTCATAAAGACCTCCTCTTTGTTGTTGGTTTACATAATTTATTGCCAATTCCACCGTGCCATATTTCTATTTCAATATGTCTTTCAGCTACAGCTGAAAGTGAAGATATAAATTATTTGTCCAAAAGTGCCCTGCTTTCTTGCAAGGCACTTTTTTTAATGATAGAATATCTCCGGATCAAGATATAAGAGAGGAGATCAACCATGGATAAAAAGAGAATCATACAGGTGGAAGAAAAACTGCCTGTGGCCCAGCTTGTCCCCCTCAGCATCCAGCACGTTTTCGCCATGTTCGGCGCATCCGTTCTTGTTCCCATTCTTTTTGGCATTAATTCCGACGTTGTTCTTTTCATGAACGGCATCGGCACTCTGCTCTTCATTCTGCTTACTAAGGGCAAGGCTCCCGCTTTCCTTGGCTCCAGCTTTGCCTTTCTTGCTCCCGCAGGCATAGTCATTGCGGAAATGGGCTTCCAGTATGCTTTGGGCGGCTTCGTTGTCACAGGACTTCTGGGCTGCGTAGTGGCTCTTGTTGTATGGAAATGGGGCACCGACTGGATAGACATTGTTCTGCCTCCTGCCGCCATGGGCCCCGTTGTGGCTCTCATCGGCCTTGAGCTTGCCTCCAATACCGTCAAGGGCGGAGCCATCGGCGCCGACCTTATGACCGTCAACCCCGCCGGAGGACTTATGATCAGCCCCACTATGGAAAGCGGAGATATAATAGTGTTCGCGGTAACTTTGGGCGTGGCTGTCTTCGGCAGCGTACTTTTCCGCAAGTTCTTCTCCGTTATCCCTCTGCTCATTGCGATGATATGCGGCTATATCACCGCCTGCATATGCGGCATCGTGGATTTCAGTCCCCTGCAGAATGTAAAGCTCTTCTCCATCCCCGATTTCCAGCTGGCAAAGTTTGACCTTCAGGCCATACTCACAATTTGCCCCGTGCTTCTGGTTATTACCGCCGAGCATATCGGCCACCAGATAGTCACCGGAAAGATAGTGAACCGGGACCTTATCAAGAAACCCGGTCTCCACCGCTCTCTGCTGGGCGATAACCTCTCCACTGCACTCTCCGGTCTGGTAGGCGGCGTTCCCACCACCACTTACGGCGAGAATATAGGCGTCATGGCTGTCACCGGCGTTTACTCCGTTCAGGTCATCGGCGGCGCTGCCGTGTTCTCCATCCTGATGGCCTTCATCGGCCCTCTCTCCGCCTTCATCGCCACCATCCCGGGCGACGTTATCGGCGGCATCACCTTCCTGCTCTACGGTATGATCGGTGCCTCCGGCCTCCGCATCCTTGTGGACAAGCAGGTGGATTACAGCAAGAACAAAAACCTCATCCTTACCTCTGTGGTCTTTGTTGCAGGTCTCAGCGGCCTCACCATCACCATTGGCAGCGTCTCCCTCTCCGGCATGACCCTCGCTGCACTCACCGCCATTGTCATCAGCCTTATTTTCCATGCTCTTGACAAAGCAAAGCTTATGAACGACTAATATTTTTCAGGAGGACACACTATGAACATGAGAAAAGCATTATCCATTTTTCTTTGTTTCGTCATGCTCTTCTCCCTTGTGCCCATGGCTGCCTTTGCCGCAGACGGCACAAGTCTGCAGTTCCGCCATGGCTTCTGGAATGATGAGCTTGAGAGAAATGAGCCCAGTGAAGAACGCTACAGCGAGATGGTGAAGGATTACCCCCACAGCGCGGAATACTTTTTCTATCTTGTGGATTCGCAGGGCAATGAGACCCCTGTTGACGCCGAGAAGCTTGTTTTTGAGGGCGCTGTACATGGCGAGCGCTATGATGGTCTTGGAGATAATGAGATTCGCATCTGGCCCGACACCACCGGCGAATTCACTGTAAGCTATGGCGAATACAGCCTCAGCGGTGAGGTTGTTCTGCCCCGCGCCGGCTTCTATACTCAGCCCATAGCTGATGTGGAATACTTCATCGATATGGACAGAGATGGATTTGTTGTCACAGAGGAAAATAATGTATTCTATTTTGTTCTGACCAAGGGCCGCGTTCTTGAAGAGTTTTACCCCGAAGGTGAGCTCGCGGAGCTTGTTGATTACAAGCAATCTGCTGACGGCACCTATGCAACGGTTACAGTGAATACGCTCCCTGATGATATGGACTCCTGGGGAGGGCATTATTCTTTCAGATTTTCCTACACTGTTGATACTCTTCCTGACGAATCCGGCGGAGGTGGAAGCAGGTCCGTCAGACTTATCAACGGTTTCCCGCACATTATGGGTCACTATACCTCCTGGAAGGATGGCGGTGTTCATGAGCCCTCCGAGGAAACTATAACGAGAGCGGAAATTCAGTACTCTATCGGTGAGCTCCTTTATTTCTCTTTTGGAAATAAGGATGATTATGAGCTGCTTGGCCCGGATGATGTGAAGGTGGCGGACAGCAGTATTGTGGAACTCATCTGGGATGGCCAGGGCGGAGCCTGTTACCTTCAGACCCTGAGCCTGGGTGAAACAGAGATACTGTATACCCACACTGACGGAAAAACCTATTCCATGCCTGTTATAGTAAATCTGCCTTACATAGGTTCTTACAGTGAACCCGTAAGAAGCGCAGAAAACATTATTGGCAGCTTTAAGTATAACGGAAGCGAGGGCACTTTCTACATTATTACAGATGAGGGCCGTACCATAAACGGCGCCCGGCTTGTGGACGATTATTACGCATGGCCCGAGGGCAGCATTGTGACTGTGGCTCCCGACGGAAGCTATGCCAAGGTAACACTCAAAGGTGATATTCAGGACAGTGCCATTCAGGTTCCTGTTGTCCTTGATATTGCATACTCATGGGGAGATACCAACGAGGAGCAGTATTGGTGCAGCATCAGCAATGCCAAGCCCGGAATGCTGATGCGCTATCAGATGAAGGGAACGGATGGCAAGGTCTATCCCAACCCCGAATACGCTGAACGTGATATTTATGCAAGCCTTGGTTGGGGAGACATGTATGTCTGCTTCTCCGACGGATATGAGGAAATAATACTGAAGGCTTCTCAGCTCACCAACAGCAATGAAGATATTCTTGCTGTCAGTGACGGTGACGACGGAGTCATTAGATTTGATTTCCTCCACCGAGGCGAGGCTGTGCTCAGCTATACCCACTCTGACGGCAAGACCTACTCTCTGCCTGTAAGCATCGACTATCCTATAGTGGGTATTTTCACCGAAAACGAGAGAAGCGAGGAAGCGCATGTCATAGAGTACAGCCTGAAGGAAGGCAATAACACACTCTATCTCATTCCCGAGGACGGATATGAGATACTCAAAGTAGAAACCGGCGATCTTCCCGAGGGAACTACTGTCGAAATCACTGAAAATGGAGCTGCAGTGAGCATTGCTCCCTTCGTGGGCGAGAAGAAGTATTTCAACTTCGCGGCATCGGTCAGAACACCCTACGGTGAAGAGGTCGCGTCCTGGGAGATATATCTGCCCATAACCGGTCTTGCTGAGCCTGACTGCAGCAAGGGCCACAGCTGGGGTGTAGGCATCGTAACCGTACGTCCAACCGAGGAAAACGAGGGCGAGCTTGAATACACCTGCACCGTCTGTGGAGAAACCAAGACCGCGGCATGTGAGCCTTTGGATCACTATCATGAATATACATACACCGTCCAAAAGCCCAACTGCGGCAGCGAGGGCAAGGGCATCTTAACCTGCGCCTGCGGATATAGCTACACTGTGGCCTATAAGGATCCAATTGCCAAGCTTATTAGCAATGCCCTCTATATGCCTGTGGAGTCCGGCGTGTATGAATATAATACCGAATGGATGATCACCAAAGTAAATGATATATTCCTTAAATATACCAATTTTGCATGCAACAGGGCTATTGTAGTTGATGCCAAGGAATATGAGGATCTTATCCGCGAATATTTTGTTGTTACCGATGATGATATAAAGGCCATTCGTGAGTTTGCCGGCGGCGAATTCGTGCCCGGAGAAGAAATAAACTATAATGCCGAGGACAACACCTATACCATCAGCTATCTGGGCGGCTTTGGCGGCTGGCTGGATGAAAGAGGCTATGTGGGATATGTGAAGGACGGCGATGTATATTGCGCGTACTTCGATAAAGTTGAGTATGAGTTCCTTTCTTCCGTACTTCCCGAAGGCATCGATGCGGATAAGTATGCGTCCGACCTCGGTTATCCCAGCACGATAGAGTATAACGGCAAGATATACGAGAGTTCTCCCGACGGATACTTGCGCATAAGCGAGTATCTCGGCTATGGTAAGATGGGCAAGGTGGAGCTTAACGGCGACCATATGCGCATAATCAGCGTTGAGGATTATGATGTGGGCCAGCGCCCCAATAGTTTCGATGATGACCTGGGAGACAGAACAACCCATAGCTGGGACGATGGTAAAGTGACCAAGGAGCCCACAGAGACTGCCGAAGGCGAGAAGACCTACACCTGTACCATCTGCGGTGAGAAAAAGACAGAAACCATTCCCCCCTTTGAGCATGAATGCAAGTATGAGGTCCACAAGGTCTATCCTCCCACCTGCACTGAAGAGGGCTATACCCAGTATAACTGCAGCTGCGGCGACAGCTACGTGGACGACCGGGTACCCGCAAGCGGACATAAGTGGGATGATGGCAAAGTTACCACCGAACCCACTGTAGACAAGGAGGGTGAGAAGACCTTTACCTGCGCTGTCTGCGGCGAGACAAAAAGCGAGGCCATAGACAAGCTGGATCCCGAACCCGAGCCCGAGCCCGAGCCCGAGCCTGAGGATAATCCCTTTGTTGACGTTGGCGAGAAGGACTTTTTCTTCGCTCCCGTTCAGTGGGCTGTGAATAAGGGTGTCACCAACGGCCTTTCTCCCAACTCCTTTGGACCCAAGGCTGACTGTACCCGCGCACAGGTGGTCACCTTCCTGTGGCGTGCCGCCGGTGAGCCTGCCCCCAAGAGCAGTGAAAATCCCTTTGTGGATGTGGCAGAAAGCGCATATTATTATGAAGCTGTACTCTGGGCTGTTGAAGAAGGTATCACCACCGGCCTTTCTGCAACTTCCTTTGGCCCCAATGCCGCCTGCAACCGTGCACAGGTTGTCACCTTCCTGTGGCGTGCTGCCGGTGAGCCTCAGCCTGAGAGCAGCGAAAATCCCTTCGGCGATGTGGCCGAGGGCCAGTATTACTATGGTGCTGTACTCTGGGCTGTTGAAAACGGCATTACCACCGGCCTTTCCGCCACAGCCTTCGGCCCCGGCTCTACCTGCAACCGCGGCCAGATAGTCACCTTCCTTTACCGCCACTTTGAATAAAGCATGAAAAAATAAAGCATAAAAACAGTTTTCCACCAGGCGGGCTCCCCCCCCCGGGGAAGGTTT
>JAZSFJ010000096.1:0-30459 GCA_045532145.1 Oscillospiraceae bacterium | reverse complement strand
GAACCCACGGCCTCATGGACCCGAACCATGCACGCTACCAACTGCGCTACACCCCGTTATTTCAAATGCCTGTACATTATAGATGGATTAGTCTGTACTGTCAAGGGCTTTTGTAACGGGGTTAGTCAATCTGAATTTGCCTTTGGTTCATATATTATCCGCAAGGCAGAATTATTTATCTGATTCAATAAATCTATGGAGTATAGCGGCGATTTCTGCGCGTGTGGCATTGTCCTTCGGGGCCAGAGTGCTGTTTGCTCTGCCGTTGATAAGTCCCTCGCCGCAGGCCCAGTTCATAGCGGATACGGCATAGGCGGAAATTTCATCTGCGTCCTCAAAATCAAGATGATTATCGTCGGAGGCGGTATCCATGCCTTTGTATTGGGCGTATCTGTACAAAATAGCGGCAATCTGCTCACGGGTGAGCTTATTGTTGGGGGCGAAGGCAGTTTCGCTGATGCCGTTCACGATACCGTTCTGCTGCGCCCAAATAACAGGCTCGGCGTAGTATGCACCCATGTTGATGTCCTCAAAGGGGCATGCGCTGTTTGCGACAGGCTCACCCTCAAGTCTGTGAAGAACAGTTACCAGCATGGCACGGGTGAGAGTTGCGTTGGGGGCAAAGATTTTATCTCCAACGCCGTTCATAAGTCCTTTTTCCAGAACATAGTCGGTGTCCAGGTGATACCAGCGCTCCACATCAAGGTCTTCAAACTCCGCAGAGGGACATACGTGTATTTCGGGCTCTTCTCCTATGTGGAGAACTCTGGCGGGAACATAGAAGCGCCCTTCAATGTATACCGCAATTTCGCCCTCCAGATCCACTTCATTGCCCTGGAAATATGCGGTGGAGGCATTTCTCTTTATGCTGAGATCCTTGTCCCGGAAACTGAATATCTCGCTGGAACCGTCATAGTCTCCCATATCCGTAACGTCTACGAAGAGCTTTTCGGTCATGGCGTCAAGGTCGGTATCTATGAGAGAAGCAATGTATTTAACAATGTCGGTGTTGTCGATAAGGTTGACGGGATCTTCGGGGTAGTCGGCGGAGAAAAGTCCATATGCCTTGTAAAATTCATCGGCGACCTGCCCTGCTTTGTCGGGGTCGATTCCGTCGGGGTAGGGAACACCCTCGGGAACATAAAGGAAAACGCCGCCGTTTCTCGTGGTATGGCCGGTGGATTCCCAGTTTGCCCAGCGGGAGTTCAGTCCGTTTTGGGTGTCATAGACCACGTCATACATATGCTCCGGTTCGTAATAAAGTCCGCCGGTGTCGTGGTCGGGAGCGATGACAACAATGGTGTCGTTTCTGCCCTTTGCATATTCTATCGCAATCTTGCAGGCTTCGTCGAAGGCGATAAATTCGCTGGCGTTGTGGACGGTGTTGTTTTCGTGTCCGCCTCCGTCAACGGCACTTCCCTCCACCATGAGGAAAAATCCGTTTTCGTTTCCGTTGTCAAGAGCGGTGATGGCAGCGGTGACAAGCTCTGCGAGATTAGGAGTGGAAGCGGCCCGCTCCACGTCAAAGTAGGCCTGAGGGAGCTTGCCCCAGATTCTGTCGCCGGGTTTCACGGCATTAAGCTGCTCTCTGCTGTAAATAACATCATAACCGAGCGCATCAAGATGAGAGTCTGTGAACCAGGGCTTATCGCTGAATGCACTGTGGGTATTTCCGAGAACAACATCGATTCCCTGATTCACTATCTGTTCGGACATAATGTCCATATTGCCTCTGGAAATATCGTGAGCGGAAAAGGCGGCGGGAGTTGCGTTTGTCCATTCGTAGGTGATAACAATGCCGGTGTTTTTGCCCATATCCTGACAGGCCTCCAGAATGTTTGCGTGAGGCTTGTGAGCAGGGTCAATGCCAATATATCCGTTGGTGGTTTTATAGCCGGAGGACAGCGCGGTGCCTGCTGCTGCGGAGTCAGTGAGCTCATTTGTTGCGTTATTAGTAGTTTCTGCACCCACAAGATAGTCCTTTATATACATCTCGTCGCATGTTATAGGGGTGGCATTGGGGAAAAGCTGAGTATTAAAGCCGCCGTAATGCTTGATCGCATCGGCAAGATAAAAGGGAGCCATTGCTCCGCCGTCGGGTATCATATAAATAACATTTTTAACCTGAGGGGGTTCAGCGGCGGATACATGATTTGTGAACAGGGCTCCCGCCGTGGAAAGAAAAATTACCAGACAAAGCAGGAGTGAAATTATTTTTTTACGCATAAATTATCCCTCACCATTTCTTTTGATTACTCATTTTATCATGTGGGGAATATTCCGTGCAAGGGTATATCTGAAGTTTCTCCGGTATTAAGTTTTGTACACATGATTTGTTCTTAAGCTTCATTGGTTAGAATAAAAATAAATAAACTAACCGAGGAGAGGCTGTATGACAAGGAAAAAGTTTGTGATTGCTCTTGCGATTGTTGGGGTGCTTTTTGGTTTTAAGCTGATCTTTCCCCAAATGGTGGACAAACTCGCAGATACCGCTTCATATCTTTTCAAAAAGGATATAGACTATATGCAGGTGTTCAGCGAAATAGGCAGTTCGGTATCCCTGTTTGCAGAAGAAGAAGCTTCACGGGAGCAGACGGCAAACAGCGTGTTATCATATGCTGATTATGGGATGCTGAGTGAGCACAGCGCGGTGAGCAGGGGAGAGATGCTTGCGGAGGAGGCCAAATGTGAGGGCGAGGAGCCTCTGATTCCTACGGCTGAAATTCCTCCTGCTGTGGCGGCCTTTTTGGAGAGTCAGGAACAGTATTCCGAGGTGGAGCTGCCGGAAAACGTCAGCTACGGCTACGAGGATTTTCCCGGCGAGATGTGCGTGCCCGTTTCGGGCTATAATTCATCCGGATTCGGCTACCGCACCCACCCCATCCACGGTGACCTGCGCTTCCATTACGGCACGGACTTTGCCGCCTGGTCGGGGGAGGATATATACGCCTTTGCCGAGGGAACAGTAACTTTCGCCGGCTACTCGGATAGCTACGGCAACTATATTACAATTGAACACCGGGAGGGCTGGGAAAGCCTCTACGCCCACTGCAGCATACTCTACGTGGAAACAGGGGATGAGGTGGAAGCGGGGCAGAAGATAGCCCTTGTGGGAGACACCGGTCTTGTCACCGGGCCGCACCTCCATTTTGAACTGCAGCGGGAGGGTGTCTATATAAATCCTGAATATTATGTCAACTAAATATCCCGCTCTCAGCTGGGATATAAGCCCTCTGGCTTTGCTGGCTCTGGCGCTTTGGTACTTCTTTGACGAGGACGGGAGCTTTGCTCTGCTGCTGCCCGGGGTGCTGGTCCATGAGGCGGGCCACGCCCTTCTTCTCCGGCTGGGAGGGCTGAGGCTGCGGCGGGTGAGCCTTGGACTGTTCGGGCTTGAGATGGACTACTGGGGACAGCTTGCGGGGCCTTTGGGCCTCGGGGCAATTGGGGCGGGGCCTTTGTTCGGCCTCGCCTACGGCTTTGTCTGCTGTCAGCTGGGGGGCGGGTTTTGGGAGCTTAGCGGAGGTCTCAGCATACTTCTCTCCCTTTTTAATCTTCTCCCCGTGCTCCCTCTGGATGGCGGCAGACTGCTTCTTATGGCGGCAGGGGAGAGAGGAGTACATATTTCCCGGGGAATAAGCCTCGCTATGCTTATCGCAGCCGCTACGCTCTGGATACAAAGGGGTTGGTTTTCACTTTTTGTAATGGCGGCATGGCTCGTGTGGTGCAATTTTCGACAGGTATAAAACCGCTATTGCATTTCCATTTCTCCTGTTATAAAATATTATGATTTTATTTATAGGAGTACACTATGGATTCTAAGCTGAAACGCATACTGCCCAAGGTGCAAAAGCCTGCCCGCTACACTGGAGGCGAGTATAACGAGATAAAAAAGGACAAAAGCCAGATTGCCCTGCGCATGGCATTTTGCTTTCCTGATACCTATGAGATAGGCATGTCCAACGTGGGTATGCGCATACTCTACGGCACCATGAACTCCATGCCCAATGTGTGGTGCGAGCGTGTTTTCGCCCCCTGGTCCGACATGGAGGAGGAAATGCGCAAAAATGATGTGCCTCTCTATGCCCTTGAAAGCGGCGATCCCCTCAGCGAGTTTGACGCTATCGGCTTCTCCATTGGCTACGAGATGGCATACACTACCGTGCTGAATATGCTGGATATGGGCGGCATCCCCCTCCGCAGCGCTGAGCGCGAGAGCCTGCTGCCTCTTGTGTTCTGCGGCGGTACCAGCTGCTGCAACAGCGAGCCCATGGCCCCTTTCATGGACCTTATGCTTGTGGGCGAGGGCGAGGAGATGGACAACGAGGTCCTTGCACTCCTTATCAAGGCTAAAGAAGAGGGCTGGAGCAAGAAAGCTTTCCTCCTTGAAGCCGCCAAAATAGATGGCGTCTATGTGCCCTCTCTCTATGAGCCCGTCTATAATGCTGATGGCACCCTTGCGGAGATGAAAGCTCTTGAGGGCGCACCCGCAAAAATCACAAAGCGCATCGTCACTAATTTTGACGAGAGCTACTTCCCCACAAACCAGATAGTTCCCTCCACGGAGATAGTTCACGACCGCGTGAATCTTGAGCTTTTCCGTGGCTGCATTCGTGGCTGCCGCTTCTGTCAGGCGGGCCATATCTACCGCCCCGTCCGCACCAGAAACTATGAGCGTCTTATAAAGCAGGGCATTGAGAGCCTTGAGAACACCGGCTATCAGGAGATAACCCTCTCCTCCCTCTCTTCCAGCGACTATCCCGGCCTTGAGGCCCTTTGCGACGGTCTGCAGGATTACTGCGTGCCCAGGAGCATAGGCCTTGCTCTGCCCTCTCTGAGAGCGGACAACTTCTCCATGGACCTTATGCAGAAGGTTCAGAGAGTCCGCAAAAGCGGCCTCACTTTTGCTCCCGAGGCCGGTTCCCAGCGTCTGCGTGACGCCATCAACAAGAACGTCAAGCACGAAGACCTGATGGAAACCTGCAAGGTGGCCTTCTCCGGCGGCTGGAACAACATCAAGCTCTACTTTATGCTGGGTCTGCCCACTGAGACCGACGAGGATGTTCTGGCCATAGCCGATATGGCCAAGAGCGTTGTGTGGATGTGGCGTCAGCACTCTAAAAATAAGGACAGGGGCGTGCGCATAACCGTGTCCACCTCCTGCTTCATACCCAAGCCCCACAGCCCCTTCCAGTGGGAAGCTCAGGTCAGCCCTGAGGAGTATCTCCGCAAGGTTAAGCTCCTCCGGGAGAACATGACCGCCAAGAATGTCACCTATAACTGGCACGACGCTGAAACCAGCGTTATCGAAGCTGTCCTCTCCCGCGGTGACCGCCGTATAGCTGATGTCATCGAAGAGGTTTGGCGCAGCGGCGCGAGACTTGAGGCCTGGAGCGATTTCTTTGACTATAAGCGCTGGACAGATGCTTTTGAGAAATGCGGTATTGACCCCGCTTTCTATACCACCCGTGAGAGAGCCAAGGACGAGCTTTTGCCCTGGGACCACATGGATATGGGCGTCCGCAAGGCCCACCTCTGGCGTGAGCGGGAAAAGGCCTATGCCGCTGAGCTCAGCCCCGACTGCAGCGTGAAGTGCAGCGGCTGCGGCGCAAACAAACTGACAGGAGGTGTCTGCAATGAGTAAGCTCCGGCTTCGCTTTGCCAAAAAGGGCAGAGCTGTTTATATTTCCCATCTGGACCTGATGCGCACCATGCAGCGCGCCTTCCTCCGTGCGGGCTACCCCCTCAAGTATTCCGAGGGATTCAACCCCCACGCCCAGATAAGCATACTGCTGCCCCTCTCCGTGGGGTGCTCCAGCGTGTGCGAGCTTATGGACTTCCAGCTCACTGCTGATTACGACATGGCTGAGATGCCCGCCCGCATCAGCGCCGCCATGCCCGAGGGCATAGAGGCTATAGAGGTGTATGAGATGGAGCGGAAGGTGAAAGAGCTGAAGTGGCTCTCAGTAAAGGGCCGCTTTGAGTATGATAATGGCGGCTATGCCGAAATGGCCGCAGCTCTCAATGAGTTCTTCGCCGCCGAAAGCATAGTTATCGAAAAAAAGACCAAGCGCGGCATGGGCGAGGCTGATATTGCCCCGGCCATCAAAGAGATAGCATTTGCGGCAGGGGAGGACTGTGTGGAGATGAAAGCCATCATTTCTGCCCAGGAGCCTACCCTCAATCCCGAGCATCTTGTGTCTGCTCTCCGCCAGAAGGCTTCGGAGATAGCTCCCGACTTTGCGGAGTTTGAAAGACTTGAAGTTTTTGATGAAAAAATGGAGATTTTCCGATAAAAAAGCCTTGCATTTAGGAAAATGCTGTGGTATCATATAACGGCTTGTGAAACAAGCATGAATGAATAAAGACGGTCCGCTTCCGCGGCTTTTGCCCTCCGGTATGAACGTCTATAAAAGGAAGGAAATATAAAAATGGCAGATCTCATCAAAACCCTGACTGCACAGTACATGAAGCCCGAGCTTCCCACCATGAACGTCGGCGACACCGTCCGTGTTACCGTCCGCGTCAAGGAAGGCTCCCGCGAGCGTAACCAGGCCTACGAAGGCATCATCATCGCCAAGAAGCACGGCGGCATCAACGAGACCATCACCGTACGTCGTATCTCCTACAACGTCGGCTGCGAGAAGGTTTTCCCTGTTCATTCTCCCAGCATCGTCTCCGTCGAGACCGTCCGCAGAGGTAAGGTTCGCAGAGCTAAGCTCTACTACCTGCGTGACCGCGTGGGTAAGGCCGCCAAGGTCAAGGAGCGCCTGTAAGCCACAGCCCAATAAAAAATCAGCTGTTAAAAAACAGCGGATTTTTTATTTTAAATCGTAGGGCGGGCGCTTGCTCCCGCCGCCAATATATCACAAATGCTCCCCGATGAACTTTTCCATCCAGACCATGTCATACCAGCGGCCAAACTTGTAGCCGCACTTTGTAAAGCGGCCTGCTGTGCGATAACCCACCCGCTCGTGGAATCGGGCGCTGCGGTTTGTGAGATATTCGTCCTCTGTCCCGGTAACTGCAATGCAGGCATATAGATTAAGTATCCCCATCTCCGCGAGACAGCCCTCCAGAGCCTCATACAAGGCTGCGCCAATTCCCGCCCCGCAGACCTCGGGATGGAGATACACCGTGACTTCAACGCAGTGGTCATAGGCCGCCCGGTCCTTGAAAACCCCGGCGTAGGCATAACCCACTATCTGCCCATCGCGCTCCGCCACGATGTATGGATACCGCCTCAGCGTATTCTCAATCCTTCCGGCAAATTCCTCCGGGGAGGGCACATCGTATTCAAAGGTGATGGCTGTATTCTTCACATAGTGAGCGTATATCTCCAAAATCGCCTCTGCATCGGAAAGCCCGGCAGGGCGGATATGTATACTTTTAATCATCTTTTTTATCTCCTGTTAGACGGCATCTGCCCACTGTGGCAGAACCACCCAAAACTCCAAATCAAAATGTGGTTCGGGAAAATCCGGTGCTCCGTAGGGATATATTTCGTGGCAGCAGCGTGCCTCACCCCACGGCAGCAAATCAAAGCTTTCAGTTGATTCGTCCAGTTTCTTTCCTACAATACGATAGCTGAACTGGTACAGGTTGCCATTGCCTTTGGGAACTATTTTGCACACATAGGTGGCCTTTTCGGCCGGGATACCAAGACTGTCCAAAGCCTCAAGCAGTGGAGTGGGTAGCTCACGCTTCCTGGCAAGGGCAACAAAATTTTTGCAGGAAACGCATTCGCAGCCCCACGTATCGGCCTTTTCGTACCAGCCAATGGTGGCGTCACGGTCTATCTCAAGCTCCCGGCCCCATAAATTAAGCTTTTCCAATATAGTCCCCCCCTTTTTCGTATCCCATGGGGAGATAATACCAAAGACCTGGGAAATTTTCAACAGCCCAAACTTCTTGCAAGCAAACTTCTGCTTGCAAGAAGTATGTGATTGGGTATATAATACACTGATTAATTATTTCCTCGACGGAGGCATTTATATGGATAACATGGAAAATAATGTTGATAAAATACTGGAGGAATTCTCCGATACCGTTAGATTTGAGCCTGTGGCCGACGAAGCTCCGGAAGCTGTTCCCGCCGCCCCTGCTGCAGCTGAGGCTCCTGCACCCCAGACAAAGGAGCAGAAGATGAAAAGCGAGCTCTTTGACTGGCTTCAGTGCATAGTCTTCGCCCTCATCGCCTGCATACTCATTTTCCTCTTCCTGGGACGCACTGTTGGCGTCGTGGGCGGCAGCATGGAAAATACCCTCCATCAGGGGGAGCGCCTTATCATCAGCGACCTGTTCTACACCCCCGAATACGGCGATATCGTGGTGCTCCGTCAGGAGAGCTTCCGCAATGACCCCATTGTAAAGCGTGTCATCGCCACCGAGGGCCAGACGGTGGACATTGATTTTGAAACCTGCACCGTGATAGTGGATGGTGTAGCTCTGGACGAGCCCTACACCAAGGAGTACGGCAACTATCTCTATTATGACAGTCAGGATTTCAACGGAGAGATAACCGTTCCCGATGGATGTGTGTTCGTCATGGGAGATAACCGCAACGGCTCCACCGACAGCCGCACCGATACCATAGGCTGCGTGGAGACGGGCAAAATACTGGGCAGGGTGATATTCAGAATATCCCCCCTGGACAAAATCGGTTTTGTAAAGTAAAGGTGTTATAATGGCAGAAAACGCATACGAAAAGATGGTCATTCAATGGTTCCCCGGTCACATGACCAAGGCCCAGAGAATGATAGAAGAAAATATGAAGATGGTGGACGCGGTCTGCGAGCTTCTTGACGCCCGCATCCCCTTTTCAAGCCGCAATCCGGATATAGACCGCCTTGCAGGGGATAAGCCCAGACTTATAATCTTAAACCGCACAGACCTGGCCGACCCCGCAGTTACAGCCCGTTGGAGAGACTATTTCCGCAAAAAGGGTTTTGCGGTTCTTGAGACCGATGCAAAAACCGGCAAGGGCGTGAATAATTTTGTTCCCGCCGTACGCAGTGTTCTCAAAGAAAAAATAGCCGCCTACGAGGCCAAGGGACAGGGCACAAGGCCCCTGCGCATTATGATCCTTGGCATCCCCAATGTTGGCAAAAGCACCTTTATCAACAAGGTCGCTGGTCGCAAAGCTGCCATCGCCGGAGACAAGCCCGGCGTCACCAGAGGCAAGCAGTGGATAAGCATAGACAAAGGTCTTGATTTGCTGGACACCCCCGGCATACTCTGGCCCAAGTTCGACTCTCAGGAGGTGGGCGAAGCTCTGGCTCTCACCAACGCCATCAAGGCGGACGTGCTGGACAAAGAGACCCTTGCGGCCAACTTCATGCTGCGCCTCCGGGCCCTGAAGCCAGAGGCCATAGAGCAGCGCTATAAATTCACTCCCGATGCCGAGAAAAACGGCTTTGAGCTTTTGGAAGACGCCGCCAAAAAGCGCGGCTTCCTAATAAGCCGGGGAGAGTACGACATTGAGCGCATGGCCAATGTGCTCCTCAGCGAGTATCACGACGGAAAGCTTGGCCGCATAAGCCTTGAAGCTCCCCCAGAGGACTGAGCCATGGAAGAGAAAGTAGAGCTCTGGGAGCTTGAGAATGAGCTTCTGGATGAGGGAATATCCCCAATCTGCGGAGTGGACGAGGCGGGAAGAGGCCCTCTTGCCGGCCCTGTTTGTGCTGCCGCTGTGATACTGCCCCGCGGCCTTGAGATAGAGGGACTTAACGACTCCAAAAAGCTCACGGAAAAAAAGCGTGAAGCCCTTTTTGACAAGATAAAGGATTCCGCCATAAGCTACGGCATAGCCTTTGCCACCGTGGAGGAGATAGAGGAGCTGAATATTCTCGGCGCCACCTATCTCGCTATGAACAGGGCTATAGCACAGCTTGACCAAAAGCCCGCCCTTGCTCTCATAGATGGAAACCGCAACGCGGGTATAGAGATTGAAAGCCGCACCGTGGTGCACGGGGACGCACGCTGCGCCTCCATAGCTGCAGCCAGCATCCTTGCCAAGGTCACCCGAGACCGCTATATGCTGGAAATGGCGGAGAAATACCCCGAGTATGCCTTTGAAAAGCACAAGGGCTACGGCACCAAGGTCCACTATGCCGCCATTCGTGAGCACGGCATGAGCCCCATCCACAGACCTTCCTTTTTGAAGAAGATGCACTGATATGGATAAAAAGCTTCTGGGCCGCTTCGGAGAGGAGCAGGCCGCAAATTATCTGAAAAAGAAGAGATACAAGATTCTGGGCATGAATTATAACTGCCGCTTCGGCGAGCTGGACATAATAGCTGAGAACAGAGCTTACATAGCCTTTGTGGAAGTGAAGCTCCGCAAGGATGCCTCCTTTGCTCAGGCGAAGGAGTTTGTCACCTACTCAAAGCAGCAGCGAATAATGACCGCGGCCCAGCTTTGGCTATCCAATAATCCAACGGAAAAGCAGCCCAGATTTGACGTTATCGAAGTTTACGCGCCCCTTGGAGATAAGGGGGAGGTAAGGATAAACCACATAGAAAACGCGTTTTGAGGTGAAACTATGAAGTATTTCAGCACCAGAGATGAGAGCATAAAAATAAGCGCAGCCGAGGCCATCGCCAAGGGCCTTGCCGCCGACGGCGGACTTTTCGTCCCTGAATATCTGCCCAAGGTGGACAAGCAGGATTTGGCAAAGCTCTGCACCATGGACTACAGACGCAGAGCTGCCCATATAATGGCTATGTTCCTCGAGGATTTTTCCGCCGGGGAGCTTGATAGCTTCGTTACCGCCGCCTATGGTGATAATTTCGACAGCGAAGCCGTTGCACCTTTGAGCTTCGTGGACGATGAGACCGCCTTCCTTGAGCTCTGGCACGGCCCTACCTGCGCCTTCAAGGATATGGCCCTGCAGATGCTGCCCCATCTCCTTACCGCTTCCCTGAAAAAGACCGGGGAGGATAAGACCGTCTGCATTCTGGTTGCAACCTCCGGCGACACCGGTAAGGCAGCCCTTGAGGGCTTTGCCGATGTTGAGGGCACCAAAATATTTGTGTTCTACCCCAAGGACGGTGTTTCCGATATACAGCGCCTGCAGATGGTCACCCAGACCGGCAATAATGTTGGCGTATGCTCCGTTGTGGGCAACTTCGATGATGCACAGACCGGCGTAAAGAAAATATTCGGAGACAAGACCTTTGCCGCCGCTCTGGCTGAAAAGGGCTATTTCCTCTCTTCCGCAAACTCCATCAACTGGGGCCGCCTGCTGCCTCAGATAGTCTACTATTTCTCCGCCTACTGCGACTTTGTCAATAGCGGCAAGCTCGCCATGGGCAGGAAGCTGGACTTCTGCGTGCCCACCGGCAACTTTGGCAATATACTGGCCGGCTGGTATGCCAAGGAAATGGGTCTCCCTGTGGGCAGACTTATCTGCGCCAGCAACGAGAACAATGTTCTCACCGACTTTATTAAGACGGGTGAATATAACAAAAACCGCCCCTTCCATACCACCATTTCCCCCTCCATGGACATCCTCGTTTCCAACAATCTGGAGAGACTTCTCTATGCCATGGCTGGCAGCGAAAAGGTAAGGGGCTATATGTCCGCTCTCTCCGCAGAGGGCTGCTACAAGGTGGATGAATCCGTTATGGACGGCATAGCTTCCGACTTCGCCTGCGGCTGCTGCGATGATGAGGCCACCAAGGCAAAGATCAATGAGCTTTTCGCCGAAAAACACTATCTGATGGATACCCACACTGCCGTTGCCTATAAGGTCCTCTGTGACTACCGCGGGGAAAAGGGCGAAAAGAACCCCGCAGTTGTGGTCTCCACCGCAAGCCCCTATAAGTTCGCTGTGGATGTTCTGGATGCTCTTGGCGTCACCGACTCTTCAGAGCCTCTCAGCGCACTTTCCGAAAAAACCGACACTAAGATTCCCGCGCCCCTCTCCGGTCTCGATAAGCGCCTTGTCCGTTTTGAGGACTTTACCGAGAAGGAGGGCATGAGGGACACTGTTGAAGCTTTCCTCAGCTGATATGTAAGGGGACAGCGCTAAACGCTGTCCCTTTCCCTCAGAACTGGGTTCTGGGGGTATAGGTGCCGCAGGCTGCCTCGGCCTTAACGCCGTCGCTCCTGTTTTCCACCTTGATGTGCTGAGCGGTGCAGGCTTTGCATTCTACGTCGTTATAGATGCAGCTCTGAACGCTGCAGCCAACGCCGCCGAGCTTGTCGCAGTGACTGTGAGTATCCTTCATGTTTACACACCTCCGTGTTGTTAGCCGGACTTGATACCGGCGAGACTAGTATGCTTTGAAAAACTATAATTATTCCCGGAGAAAGCCATGTCTTTATTTGTTATAGGCGACCTTCACCTCTCCCTTGGCTGCGATAAGCCCATGGACGTTTTCGGAGGACGCTGGGAAAATTACACACAAAAGCTCAGTGAGGGCCTCTCTCTTATTAAGGAGGGGGACACCACCGTTATTTGCGGCGACCTCACCTGGGGCATGAGCCTTGAGGAGGCGGCAGAGGATTTTCTCTATATCCACCGCATACCGGGCAAAAAGATAATACTTAAGGGAAACCATGACTACTGGTGGTCCACCGCAAGCAAGGCGAAGAAGTTTTTTGAGGAAAAGGGCATAGACAGCATAGATATTCTCAATAATAACTGCTTTCTTTATGATGATGTGGCCATCTGCGGCACAAGAGGCTGGGCCGCCGAGGGTAACGTGAGCCGTGAGCACGACAGAAAGATGACGGAGCGGGAGCTTATCCGCCTTGAAGCAAGCCTGAAAGCGGCAGGGGAGAGGGAGAAAATAGTATTTCTCCACTATCCACCCAAGATGCTGGGCTACGAATGCACTCCCATGCTTGAGCTCATGGAGCGCTACGGGGTGAAAAAATGCTACTATGGCCACCTCCATTCTGCCGGGCGCAACGCCGCTTTTGAGGGGGAGAGCCACGGAATACGCTTCAGACTCATCTCTGCCGACCATCTTTTGTTTATTCCGCTTAAAATAATGTAAGAAATAGTTTGCATTTTGCCGATGAATCTGTTATACTAAATCGGTATGTTTTGGCAACTGACATAGAAATTAAAAAACTTTTCTGATAAATGTATAGGAGGAAGAACCCCATGGTTGTTAAAAACCTTGAAAAGAAAGAAAACGGCAAGCTCGGTTTCCAGGTCGAGATCGAAGCTGCAGCATTTGAGAAGGCTGTCAACGGCGCTTATCTGAAGGCCAAGAAGAGCATCTATGTCCCCGGCTTCCGCAAGGGCAAGGCTCCCCGCATGGTTATCGAAGGCATGTACGGCACTGACGTGTTCTATGAGGACGCTATCGAAGAGCTCGCTCCCGAAGCTTTTGAGATGGGCATGAAGGAAAACGAGACCCGCACCGTTGGCGCTCCCGCTATTGTTAACTTCAACGTTGACGGCGAGAAGAACGCCACCATCGATTTCGAGATCGCTCTCTACCCCGAGGTAAAGCTGGGTGAGTACAAGGGTCTCGAGGTTTACAAGGAGACCGTAGAGGTTTCCGAGGAAGAAATCGCCGCTGAGCTCGCCAAGGAGCAGAAGAAGGGCGCACGCATCGCTACCGTTGAGCGCGAGGCTGCTAACGGCGACACCGCCAACATCGACTTTGAAGGCTTCAAGGACGGCGTTGCTTTTGACGGCGGCAAGGGCGAGGGCTTTGACCTCACTCTGGGCTCCGGCAGCTTTGTTCCCGGCTTCGAGGAGCAGGTTGTTGGCATGAAGGCCGGCGAGGAGAAGGATATCGACATCACCTTCCCCGAGAACTATACCCCCGAGCTTGCAGGCGCAGCCGTTGTCTTCCACGTGAAGGTCAACGAGGTCAAGGAGACCGTTCTCCCCGAGCTGGACGATGAGTTCGCCAAGGATGTTTCCGAGTTCGACACTCTCGAAGAGTACAAGGCTTCTCTGAAGGCTGAAATCGAGGCCCGCAAGAGCGAGAACGCCGAGAAGGATTTCAAGTCCGCTGCTCTCCAGAAGGCTGTTGACAACATGGAAGTTGAAGTTCCCGACGTTATGATCGACGAGCAGGTCAACAACGTATGCGAGGACTACGCACGCAACTGCGCAATGCAGGGCATGGAGTTTGGCCAGTATCTTGGCATGATGGGCATGGATGAGATGACCTTCCGCTCCATGATCCGTCCCTCCGCTTCCAACGATGTCCGCACCCAGATCTTCCTCGAGGCTTGCGCCGAGGCTGAGGGCATTGTCATTTCCGACGAGGACATCGAGAATGAGTACACCACCGCTGCCGAAGCTTACAGCATGGATGTTGAAGAGCTGAAGAAGGCTGTCTCCACCGAGATCATCGCCCGCGACCTTAAGATGAGAAAGGCTGCCGACATTGTTGCCGAAGCCGCTGTCGCTACCGACGTTAAGGCCGAAGACGCTGAATAACAGAGAAAAGAAAAGGATATGCTCTCTTGGATAGGCTGAAAACACCATTTCAATAAAGGAGAGTTAATAATCATGAGCTTTATTCCCTATGTTGTTGAGCAGACCTCCCGCGGGGAGCGCTCTTATGACATTTTTTCCAGACTTCTCGACGACCGCATAATCATGCTCTCCGAGGAAGTCAACTCCACCACCGCAAGCCTCATCGTGGCCCAGCTCCTCTTCCTTGAGGCTCAGGACCCCGACAAGGACATACAGTTCTATATAAACAGCCCCGGCGGCTCCGTCACTGACGGCATGGCTATTTACGACACCATGCAGTACATCAAGTGTGATGTTTCCACCATCTGTGTGGGCATGGCTGCATCCATGGGTGCCTTCCTGCTCTCTGCAGGAGCCAAGGGCAAGCGCATAGCTCTGCCCAATGCGGAGATCATGATCCACCAGCCCTCCGCCGGCACTCAGGGACAGGTAACCGATATGGCCATCCATCTCAAGAGACTGGAGACCATCAAGGAGCGCATGAACCGCATAATGGCTGAAAACTGCGGCAAGAGCGTGGAGCAGGTAACTGCCGACTGCGAGCGTGATAATTTCATGACCGCACAGCAGGCTCTTGAATACGGCCTTATAGACAAGGTCATTTCCAAAAGATAAACTTCGCTAAGTATTAGGGGGTATTTTTCAATACCCCCCAATACGTATTTTTGGGGCAAATTTCCCCAAAGTCAATTTTCCCCTTTTAGGAGAGCTCAAATGGCCAAAAATGACATCATAAGATGCTCCTTCTGCGGCAGGCCGCAGGAACAGGTGGAACGCATGATTGCCGGAAACGGCAGCTATATATGCGATGAGTGCGTTCGCCTTTGCATGGGCATTATTGACGAAAACTACGATTTCGGGGAAAGCGGCTATGAAAGCGGCTGCCAGTCCGACGTTCCGGAGCTGGGCGAGCTGCCCAAGCCCACTGAGATAAAAGCCGCCCTCGACGACTATATAATCGGCCAGGATAAGGCCAAGATCGCCCTGAGTGTGGCGGTCTATAACCACTATAAGCGCATACTTCACGGCTGCGAGGACAGTGATGTTGAGCTCCAGAAGAGCAATATTCTCCTTGTTGGCCCCACCGGCAGCGGCAAGACTCTCTTTGCCCAGACTATGGCAAAGATGCTGGATGTGCCCTTTGCCATAGCCGATGCCACCACTCTCACAGAGGCGGGCTACGTGGGCGAGGATGTTGAGAATATTCTGCTCCGTCTGCTCCAGGCTGCCGACTTTGATGTGGAACGGGCCCAGCACGGCATCATCTACATCGATGAGATGGATAAAATCTCCCGCAAGAGCGAGAACACCTCCATCACCCGTGATGTATCCGGCGAGGGTGTGCAGCAGGCTCTTTTGAAGATTCTTGAGGGCACCGTTGCCAATGTGCCTCCCCAGGGTGGCAGAAAGCATCCCCAGCAGGAGTTTATCTCCGTGGATACCAGCAACATTATGTTCATCTGCGGCGGCGCCTTTGACGGTATCGAGAAGATAATCGAGCAGCGCCTTGATAAGAAGAGCATGGGCTTCGGCGCGGATATAAAGAGCAGCAAGGAGAGAAACGTGGGCGAAACCCTGCAGCATATCCAGCAGCAGGACCTCCTCCGTTTTGGCATTATCCCTGAACTCATAGGCCGTCTGCCTGTGGTAACTCCCCTGAACTCTCTCAGCCGGGAGGACCTCATCCGCATACTCACAGAGCCCAGAAACGCTCTCACCCGCCAGTATAAGGCCCTGATGGCTATGGATGATGTGGAGCTTATCTTCGACGAGGAGGCTCTGGGAGCCATTGCCGACAAGGCCATCGAGAAGGAGATAGGCGCACGAGGCCTGAGAAGCGTTATGGAGGGCATCATGACCAAGGTCATGTTTGAGGTTCCCTCTGATGAAAGTATCGCCCAGGTGCGTATAACTGCCGACTGCGTAAGAAAGGGTTCTGATCCCGAAATAATCAGAAAAACCGCATAAGCGTTCAAGGCGGAGCGGAGAAACGCTTCGCCTTTTTTACATATCCCTCATTGAAGGAGGAATTTTCATTGGATTATAAAAATTTGGTAAGCAAGCTGCCTCTGCTGCCTCTGCGCGGTATTACAGTTTTCCCCGGCATGATAGTTAACTTTGACGTGGAGCGCCCCATGTCCGTTGCTGCTCTCAACGCGGCCATAGGCTCTGAGCAGGAGATTTTCCTGCTTACACAGAAGGACATAGCCACCGCTCTGCCCCATGCCGACGACCTTTTCGAGGTGGGCACTGTCTGCACCATTCATCAGGTGCTGAAGATTCCCGGAAGCAATATCGTCAAGGTGATGGTGGAAGGAAAACACCGCGCCCGGGTTATCAAGATAGAGGAGAGCAAGCCCTGCTATTATGCCAGCGTTATGCGGGTGAAGGAGGGGGAGAGCCCCGCCTATACCCCCAAGGTGGAAGCCACCGTCAGAAGCTGCATAAACCTCTTTGACGAATACTGCGAGCTCACCGGAACTGTGGCTCCCGAAACCTTCCTCAACATTGCGGATAACACTGAGCCCGGCTATGTGGCCGATTATGTGGCCCAGAACGTTTTCCTCAAGCATATGGATAAACAGCAGATACTTGAGGAGCTGAGTCCTCTCCGCCGTCTTGATAAGCTGATTAAAATTCTCAATCGTGAGATAAATGTCATCAGCCTTGAAAAGAGCATTGAGGAAGTCACCAAGGAGGAGATGAACCGTGCTCAGCGGGATTATTATCTCCGTGAGCAGATGAAGGTTATCCAGCGTGAGCTGGGCGGCGAAAGCTACGATGATTCCGGCGATGAGATAGGGGAGTACAGAGAGAAAATTCTCGCCCTCCATCTTCCCAGGGAGACCGAAGAAAAGCTCCTGAAGGAGCTGAGCCGTCTCGCCAAGCAGCCCTTCGGCAGCAGCGAGGGCGCAGTGCTTCGCACTTATCTGGACGTCTGCCTCGAAATGCCCTGGAACAGCCGCACCGAGGACACCACCGACATTGAAAAGGCAAAGAAATGCCTTGACGAGGACCACTTCGGCCTTGAGAAGGTGAAAGACCGTATCATTGAGTATCTGGCTGTTCGCCAGCTGGCTCCCAATCTCAAGGGCAGTGTACTCTGCCTTGTTGGCCCTCCCGGCGTGGGCAAGACCAGTATTGCCATGTCCATTGCCAGAGCCACCAACCGCAAGCTGGCCCGTATATCCCTTGGCGGCGTCCATGACGAGGCCGAGATAAGAGGACACAGAAAGACCTATGTTGGATCCATGCCCGGACGTATAATCTCCGGTCTGCAGCAGGCAAAGAGCATGAATCCTGTCATGGTTCTCGACGAAATAGACAAGCTGGGCAGCGACTACAAGGGAGACCCCTCCGCTGCACTTCTTGAGGCTCTGGACGGAGAGCAGAACGGCTCTTTCAGAGATAACTTCCTTGAGATACCCGTTGACCTTGGCGAGGTATTCTTCATCACCACCGCCAATACCACCTCCACCATTCCCAGAGCACTTCTGGACCGCATGGAGGTAATCGAGCTTAGCAGCTATACCGACGAAGAGAAGCTCTCCATTGCCCGTGACCATCTTCTCCCCAAGCAGAGGAAAAAGCATGGTCTCAACGGCCGCAGCCTCAAACTCAGCGACGACGCTATCCGCGAGATAATCGCGGACTACACCCGTGAGTCCGGCGTTCGTGTTTTGGAACGCCAGATTGCTGCCGTATGCCGCAAGGCAGCCCGGTTTATTGCTGAGGGTAAGCGCAAGAGCCTGAATCTCAAGTCCGGTATGCTTGAAGATTATCTTGGCGCACCCAGATATAAGGCCGATAAGGTCTATTCCAGAGACGAGGTTGGTCTCGTCCGCGGCCTTGCATGGACCGCAGTGGGCGGCGAGGTGCTGGACGTTGAAGCCGCTGTTCTGGATGGCACCGGCAAACTGGAGCTCACCGGTAACATCGGTCAGGTGATGCAGGAGAGTGCCAGGGCCGCCGTCAGCTATATCCGCAGCAGAGCTTCTGTTCTGGGCATTGATCCCGATTTTTATAAGAACAAGGATATCCATATCCACTTCCCCGAGGGCGCAGTCCCCAAGGATGGCCCCTCCGCCGGTATAACCATCACCATAGCCCTCATTTCTGCCCTCACCGGAGCTCCCGTCCGCCGCGACATAGCCATGACCGGCGAGATAAGCCTCCGTGGCCGTGTGATGGCCATAGGCGGACTGAAGGAAAAGACCATGGCCGCCCTGCGCACCGGTATCCATACTGTGATAATCCCCGCCGATAACGAAAAGGATCTGCAGGAGATCGATCAGTCCGTCCGTGCCGCGCTGAACTTTATAACTACCGACCATGTGGACAAGATTCTGGATACCGCCCTTGTTCGCTCTGAGGCAAAGACTGTGTCTTCGGAGGAAAACGAAAGTCCCGCCATGCCCATCCCCGAGGCAGGGGAGAGCCAGCGCCGCAGTATCAGACAGTAGGTGAAAGTGTATGAACTTGCATAATGTGGAATTTATAAAGTCCGCCGCCTCCGCTTCCGGCTTCATTCGGGACGGCAGACCCACCATAGTCTTTTCCGGCAAGAGTAACGTGGGCAAGTCCTCCGTTATCAATAAGCTCTTAAACCGCAAAAATTTTGCCCGCGTGGGTGCTCAGCCCGGCAAGACCATCCATGTGAACTATTTCCTCATCGATAAGACCGCCTACTTCGTTGACCTGCCCGGCTACGGCTACGCCAAGGTCAGCAAGGACGAGCGTGACCGCTGGGGAGCTCTCATGGAACGTTTCTTTGAAGAGCCTGAGCTTATCACTCTGGGTGTCATGATAGTGGACTCCCGCCATAAGCCCACCGCCGACGACTGCACCATGGCAGGCTGGTTCAAATCCACCGGCTGCAATCTGGTCATCGTGGCAAATAAGATTGATAAGCTTAAAAAGAGCGAGATAGAGCCAAATATCCAGCGCATCCGTGAAACCCTTGAGCTTGAGGAAAATGTCCCTGTGATTCCCTTCTCCGCAGAAAAGGGCAACGGCAGAGACGAGCTCCTGGGCAAGATAATGGAATATTGCAAATAACAGTTAAAAAGGTGAGTCACAAACTGTGACGCACCTTTTTTCCTTTGATGCTCCTGTTGAAATGCTCTTTTTACTGTAGTATCATACATTCAATAACTACAAAAAGCGTGGTAAACCATGAAGCATTTTGAACTGACAAAACCCTTTTTCAAAAAAACCTTGGTGCTTATGCTGCCGGTTGTGCTCCAGCAGCTTATCACCATCGGCATAAACTTTCTGGATAACCTGATGGTAGGCGGCTTCGGTGAGACTCAGATAGCCGCTGCGGCTTTCGGGAACCAGTTTTACTCCCTCTTTCAGTTTATCTGCATGGGATTGGGCTCCGGGGCCATAGTCATGTCCTCCCAGTTCTGGGGCAGGAGAGAGCTTGAGCCCATGCGCACCGTGGCGGCAATAGCCCTGCGTGTTTCCATTGTTTTCTGCGGGGTATTTACATTGCTCTCTGTGGCCTTCCCTCATGTAATAATGCGGATATTTACAAATGAGGCTGCCGTGGTTGAGGTGGGCACAGGCTATATGCGCATAATCGGCCTGACGTTTCTTATGGCCGGCCTTTCCTCTACAGCCACCTATCTGCTTCGCAGCGTAGGACGGGTGAATATACCCCTCATTGGCTCTGCCATAGCCTTTGTGCTGAATCTCTTTTTCAACTGGGTCTTCATTTTCGGAAAATTCGGAGCGCCGAGAATGGAGATAGTGGGCGCAGCCGTGGGAACTCTCATAGCCCGTGCCTTTGAGTTCGCCTTTGTCTTCGGTTATTTTGTGTTCCGGGATGAGCGCTTCGGCTTCCGTCTGCGCCATTTCCTGCTGCCCGCCGGGGCTCTATGGCAGAAGTATGTGAAATTCTCCATGCCCGTACTGATAAGCGACACCCTTCTGGGCCTGAGCGTAACTCTTACCTATGTTATAGTTGGCCACATGAGCGAGGAGTTTTCCGCATCCTGCGCCATAGTCAACAGCCTTGTGCAGGTGACCACCGCTGTTAATATGGCCATGGCCGGGGCATCCGCTATCGCAATAGGCAACACCATCGGCTCCGGAGATATTGCCAAGGCCAAGCGGGAGAGCAACAGCTATATGCTCCTGAGCATAGTCTTCGGCCTTGTGCTCATACCCATTTTGCTGGCGTTGGAAAAGCCCTACCTGAATTTCTATGATGTTTCCGGTGACACCCTCGCTCTTTGCAGCGGTATGCTGCTTGTAAACTGCATTTTTATGCCACTGCAGACCAACGCCTATGTGTCCTCCAAGGGCATACTTCGGGGTGGCGGAGACAGCCGCTTCGTCCTGTATGCCGACAGCAGCCTTATCTGGTTTCTCTCTCTGCCCCTTGGGGCGGTCGCGGGCCTTGTGCTGGGGTGGAACCCTGTGTGGGTCTATGCCATTTTACGAGTGGAATATCCCCTCAAGGGTATAGTGTGCATGGTCCGCTATTTCAGCTGGAAGTGGATAAAGGAGATAAAAGTTTCTGAGTAATTATAAAAATACGTCCACCGCTTAGTTGAGGGGTGGGATTTAAAGGTTCCCTTGTGTAAAGGGAGTTGTAGCGAAGCGACTGAGGGATTGGTACAATCCCTCAGTTTTTTTCGCCGTATTCACCGCTATTGCATTTTCTACCCTCCTTTGCTATAATAAGGTGTCAAAGTGGAGGTGTAAATTTGAGCACATTTCTGACCTTTTGGAACGGACTGGACTGGACCATACTGAGAGATATGCTTATCTCCGTTATTCCCGCCCTTGTCTGCATTACTCTCCATGAATTGAGCCACGGATTTGTGGCTCTTAAGCTGGGGGACACCACGGCTAAAGACGCCGGGAGGCTCACCCTCAACCCCATAAAGCATATAGACATTTTTGGCCTTATAATGATGATAGTTTTCCACTTTGGCTGGGCAAAGCCCGTGCCTGTGGATATGCGCCGCTTCAAAAACCCCAAGCGCGGCATGGCGATATGTGCTCTTGCGGGGCCCATGTGCAACCTTGTCCTCGGCTGCCTGCTTCTCATCATCTACGGCCTTGTGTATTTCCCTCTGGTTGAAAACGGCACCGAATGGGCGCTGATATTGCTGGACACCATAGGCACCACCTCTTACCTGAGCCTTGCTCTTGCAATTTTCAACATCCTGCCCATATCTCCCCTTGACGGAAGCAAGGTGCTTTTCTCTTTCCTGAAGCCCCGGCAGTATTTTAAGCTCATGCGCTATGAGCGTTACGGTATGATTCTGCTCATAGTCCTTATGGCTACGGACATTCTTGGAAATCCTCTCTCAACAGCAACGCTCTGGCTCTATGACAAGCTCTTTTTCCTGGCTGAAATGGGCGGAGAGCTTTTTCTTAAAATCTTTTGAACGGACAGTATAAATGGAACCCACATATCATCTTGAAGGCATAATTCAGACAAAGGAAGAGATGGCCGATTTTGAAGGCCCTCTGAACCTTATTCTGATGCTTCTCTCCAAAAACAGAATAGAGATCCGGGATATCCAGATATCCCTTATTCTTGAGCAGTATCTGGCCTATCTTGAGGAGATGAAGGCTATGGACCTTGAGGTGGCCAGCGAATTTGTGCAGATGGCCTCCCATCTTCTCTATATCAAGACCAAAATGCTCCTCACCGGCGATGAGGAGGAGGTCAGCGAGCTTGAACTGCTGATGGCTTCCCTTGAGCAGCTGCGGGCAAAGGATGTATATAACTCCGTGAAGGAGATGTGCCCCGAGCTCTTGAAGGCCTCGGAAAAGGGCGCATTGATCCACGTTAAGGAGCCCGAGCCTATCAGCGGGCTGAAGGAATACCGCTACAGCCATGAGCCATGGGAGCTTCTCAGAGCTATGAACAATGTGCTTGGCAGGGGCAAGACCGCTGCCGACGCCGAGGGAGAAAACCCCATCCGCCGGAGAATACTTCCCAAGCGCATAGTCTATAACGTGCGGGATAAAAGCCGAGAGATAATCGAGCGCCTACGCTCCATGGGCAATGCAAGTCTCGCCAGTCTCTACGCCGAGAGCCACAGCCGAAGCGAGGTGGTGGCCACCTTCGTATCCATTCTTGAGCTCTGCTCTCTGGGGCATGTTCGTATGAGCCGCAGTGACGAGGACATCATTGTTGAGTTCATGGGCGGCGATACCGACGATATTCTTAAAATGATAAGTGAATAGGAATCTTGAAATATGGAAATCAATGAAATAGTCTCCGCAATAGAGGCCATACTCTTCGCCTCCGGAGAAAGCGTGCCCATTTCCCGCATAGCTCAGGTGCTGGGCGTCGGTGAGAATGAGATAATAAAGGCCTCCGAGGAAATGGCCGCTGAATATGAACGCAGCTACAGGGGCATTCGCCTTCTGCGTCTCGACACATCCCTGCAGCTCTGCTCTGCGCCCGAGTTCTCTCAGGTCATTACCATGGCCCTTGAGACCAGAAAATCTCCGAGACTTTCCCAGTCTGCCCTGGAGGTGCTGGCAATAGTTGCTTATTACCAGCCCGTTACCCGTGCCTATATCGATCAGGTCCGTGGTGTTGACAGCAGCTACACTGTGGGTGTGCTCACGGAAAGAGGACTTATAGAGCCCTGCGGAAAGCTGGATGTGCCCGGAAGACCCACCATTTACAAAACCGGCGAGGTTTTTCTCCGTACTATGGGTATAAGCTCTGTGGAGGAACTGCCCGCTCTGCCTGACATCGGCAGTGACGACGGTATTATAGAGCTGCAAAACAAGATAGACGCTCTCCGCTCCGGCGAGCTGGACGGACAGATGAGCTTCGACCAGCAGTAATTCCGGTTTCCCATACTCCCATTTTTTCTGAAGGGGTGGTAAATTGATTGCCCTTGGGATAATAATTTTTATACTGCTTATTATTCTTCTCCTCCCCGTGGGGGCGGACGCCGCCTATATTGACGGCGCATTCACCCTGAAAGCCAAGATAGGGCCGATAAAAAAGGGACTTGTCCCCGGAACGGAAAAGGATGGGGAAGAGAAGGCTAAAAAGAACAAAAAGCCGAAAAAGGCAAAGAAAAAGCTGCCTACCACGGACGACGGAACAAAGAAAAAGCCAAAAGCAAAGCTGAAGCTTGGTTTTGACGATGTTATGACCCTTCTTCGCATCGCTCTCAAGGCTCTTGGCCGCTTCCGCCGCAGCATAAAAGTGGAAAAGCTGATGCTCCACCTTGTCACCGCGGGCCCCGACCCCTACAGCGCCGTTATGAACTATGGCTATATCAACGCAGCCATAGGCGCTCTGCGGCCCCTGCTTCACAAGGCCTTCAGGATAAAGGAGGAGGACTATGCCTCCGCCATTGATTTTGAGGCGGACAAGCTGAAAATAGAGGCCAGGATAGTATTGACAGTGCGCATTGGGGAAATACTTCTCCTTGTGCTCTGCGCCGTCTTTGCATTTATTAAGTGGTTTTTGAGCTATAGGCGCAGGATGAAGCAGCAGGCCAAAGAGGCCGCGGCTGCCAATGAGAAAATAACAGAAAATTCTTCTGCTGAGAAAGGAAATTGAACATGGAAAACAGCAATATCGGCTCCCTTATGGACGTAACAATGACTAAAATGCGCGAGATGGTGGATGTGGACACCGTGGTTGGCAGCCCCATCACCACTCCCGACGGCGTGACCATCATTCCTGTTTCCAAGGTCAGCTATGGCTTTGCCTCCGGCGGAAGTGACTTCGCTGTGAAGGAGAAAAACGGCTTCGGCGGCGGCAACGGCGCCGGAATCAAGATCGACCCCATCGGCTTCCTTGTTGTCAAGGACGGCAGCGTGCGTATGATAAACGTCACTCCTCCTGCCTCCACCACCATTGACAGAGCTATTGAGAAGGCTCCCGAATTTATCGACATGGTTGACGCACTGATTGCTAAGTACGTCACCAAGAAGGACACAGCGACCCAGGAATAAAAATAATTGAACTAGAAATAATAAGCACTGCCTGAAAGGGTGGTGCTTATTATGAAAAAACCCATATTTTATATTCTTGTTGCCCTTATTATGTGGGGCTTTCCGGCAAGCGCGGTTTATGCCGGGGATATATCCGCAAAGGCGGCCATAGTCTATGAGCCCCGGAGCGGAAGCGTCCTCTATGAAAAAGCTGCCGACGAGCCTATGCTGGTTGCCAGCACAACCAAAATTATGACGGCCAAGGTGGTCCTGGATAACTGCTCCCTTGACGAGTGCGTCAAGGTCACGTCTGCCCACGCAGCAGTGGAAGGCAGCAGTATGCACCTTCGTCCCGGAGAGAGCTACACTGTGGAGGACCTGCTCTATGGTCTCATGCTTGCCTCCGGCAATGATGCAGCCGCCGCTCTGGCGGAGCATACAGCCGGGAGCATGGAGGCTTTTGCCGGGCTTATGAACGCAGAGTGCGAGGCTCTCGGCCTTGAAAACACCCACTTTGTGAACTCCCACGGACTGGACGCCGATGGCCAGCATTCCTCCGCCCGGGACCTTGCCCTGATTACCGCTGCCGCTATGGAAAATGAGATTTTCTGTGAGATTTTCTCCACAGTGAGCCACAGCGTCAAGGACCTGAGCTATACTAACCACAATAAGCTGCTCACATCCTGTCCGGGCTGCATCGGCGGCAAGACGGGCTACACGGAAAAGGCCGGTCGCATTCTCGTCTCCTGTGTGGAGCGGGAGGGGATGCGCCTTATCTGTGTCACCATATCCGACCCCCGGGACTGGGAGGACCACAAGGCTCTGTATGACAAGTGCTTTGAGGAGTATGAGTTCCTGACTGTTCCGGATGAGAAGCTGAGCCTTGATATTATTTCCGGTGAGCGCCTGACTGCCAGGCTTGAAGGCTGCCTGCCCGGCGCATGTGTTCCCGTAGCTGAGGGTGCCTTCCTTCGACTCCATCTGCCACGTTTTGCCTTTGCTCCGGTAATATGCGGAGAAAAGGCCGGTTGGGCTGAGATAGTGGGGGCGGGAGGCAGCCTTGGCTGCTTTGATATTTTATTTTCCGAGACCGTTCCTCTTGACTCAGCCATGGCGAAAAGCCCATGGCTGAAATTGAGAAACGACACCAACTGAGAGGGAGAGCCATGAAAGAGCGTCTTCAAAAAATAATATCTGCCTCGGGCATCTGCTCCCGCCGTGCCGCGGAAAAGCTTATAAGCGAGGGCAGAGTTCTGGTAAACGGATTTGCTGCATCCCTTGGGGAGAGCGCCGACCCGGAGAGCGACACTATTCTTGTGGATGGCAAGGCCCTCCCGGGAGTGGGAGAGCGTACATATCTCATGCTCAATAAGCCCCGGGGCTTTGTTACCACCCTCAGCGACGAGAGGGGCAGACGGACGGTGGCTGAGCTTGTGGCGGACTGCGGAAAGCGGGTTTACCCGGTTGGCAGACTGGACCTTGACAGCGAGGGCCTTCTTATTCTCACCGATGACGGGGAATTTGCCAATGCCATGATGCACCCACGCTATGAGATAGAAAAGACCTATGAGACCCTTGTCAGCGGAGATGCTAAAGCAGCTCTTCCCATACTCCGCTCTGCCCTTGATATAGACGGCTATGTTATCCGCCCCGCCCGGGTGGAGATACTGGGCAGGGAAGGGGACAGGACCCTTCTTTCCGTCACTATCCACGAGGGCAGAAACCGTCAGGTCAGAAAAATGTGTGAAAAAGCTTCCCTGCGTGTCCATAGACTGAGGAGAGTCAGCGAGGGGCCTCTGTGTCTGGGCGAGCTGCTTCCCGGCAAGTGGAGAAAACTAACTGAAAATGAAATGAATGAGCTTAGAAATGTCATTTTTGGTGCTTGATTCCTGAAATTAATAAATTTTTTCTATTTTTAATGCAATTTTAATGCAAAAATTCTTGCAAAATTGCAAAAGCGATTGTATTATATACTATACCGAAGTAAATCGGTATAGTATTTCTTTTTTGAGATAAGAGGGTAGTCGCATGGAAAGAGATATCCTTGCTGTATTGGCCAAGGGTGAGAATCGTTTCTCCAAGGGTCAGAAGCTCATTGCAAAGTATATTCTTGAAAACTATGACAAGGCCGCATTCATGACGGCGGGCAAGCTGGGCAACACCGTTGGTGTCAGCGAGTCCACCGTTGTCCGTTTTGCCTCCGAGCTGGGCTACGAGGGCTACCCGGAAATGCGCAAGGCCATTCAGGAGATGATACGCTCCCGCCTTACCAGCGTTCAGCGCATAGAGGTGGCAAGGGAGCTTATGAACGAGGAAAAGGTGCTTGAAAGCGTCCTCTGCTCCGATATGGAAAAGCTCCAGTCCACTCTGGATGAGTGCGACAAGGAGTCCTTTGCCGCCGCTGTGGACAGCATCCTCAGCGCCAACCATATTTATATCGTAGGTATGCGCTCTTCCACCTGCCTTGCCAACTTCATGGGCTTTTATCTGAATCTCCTTCTTGAGAATGTCCACATAATTCAGGACACTACTGTCAGCGAGGTTTATGAGCAGATAATCCGCATTAAGGAGGGGGATGTTTTTATAGGCATCAGCTATCCCCGCTACTCCAGCCGCACCGTTAAGGCCATGAAGTTTGCCAAAAGCACTGGCGCCAAGGTTATTGGTATCACGGACGGCATGACTTCTCCTTTCGTCAGCGTCTCCGATATACTTCTTTTTGCCAAGAGTGACATGGTGTCTTTCCTGGACTCTCTTGTTGCGCCTCTCAGCCTGATAAATGCCCTCATAGTATCTGTGGGCAGCAAGAGCAAGGATAATGTATCCAACATCTTTAACCGCCTTGAGACCATCTGGGCAGACTATGAAGTTTATGAACATTCTGAGTTGTGATGTAGTTGTCATCGGCGGAGGTCCCGCCGGTATGATAGCCGCCTGCGAGGCGGCGGAGCGGGGAAGAAAGGTTATTCTCCTTGAGTGGCAGAAGTTCTGCGGCAGAAAGCTGAGGATAACGGGCAAGGGAAGGTGCAATGTTACCAACAATTGCGACATAAAGCCCTTTATGCTCAATGTTCCCGGAAATGCGAAATTCCTCTATAGTGCCCTCAACCGTTTTTCCACTGCGGACACTATCGCCATGTTTGAGTCTTTGGGTGTGCCCATGAAGACCGAACGTGGGAATCGGGTCTTTCCTGTCAGCGATAATGCCCATGATGTGGCAAAGGCGCTGGAAAGACGGATGCACAGAGCCGGGGTGAAGATAGTTTCGGCCCGGGCTCAGGAGATACTCACCGAGAACGGATGCGTCTCCGCTGTGCGGACAGACCAGGGCATAATTGAATGCGAGGCTGCCGCCATATGCACCGGAGGACTGAGCTATCCTCTCACCGGCTCCACGGGAGACGGCTATGAGATGGCCAAAAAACTGGGCCACAGCGTTACTGAGCTTCGCCCCAGTCTTGTGCCCCTTGAGAGCGACGATAGATACTGCGCCGAGATGCAGGGCTTCTCCCTGAAAAATGTCACCCTCAATGTGTACGACTCCAAGGACAAGCTGATTTATTCCGAGCTTGGTGAAATGATGTTCACACACTTTGGTGTCACCGGACCTCTGGTCCTTTCCGCCAGCGCGCATATGAGGGATTTTGGCAGCGAAAAATACCGCCTTGCCATAGATCTGAAGCCTGCTTTGGACGAAAAGAAGCTGGATGCCCGTATACTGAGAGACTTTGAAAAGTTCCAGAACAGGGAGTTTGCCAATTCTCTGGGCGAGCTTGCGGGGCGGACAATGATACCGGTGCTCATAAAGCTTAGCGGCATTGATCCGGAAACCAGAGTGAACTCCATAACCAGAGAGCAGAGAAAATCTCTGCTTCGGCTTTTCAAGGCCTTTCCCGTCAGCATTTCCGGCACCCGTCCCATATCTGAGGCCATAGTCACCGCAGGCGGCGTCTCCGTTAAGGAAGTAGACCCCCGCACCATGCAGAGCAAGCTGGTGCCAGGACTTTACTTTGCCGGAGAGGTGCTGGATCTTGACGCCTATACCGGCGGCTTTAACTTGCAGATAGCCTGGTCCACGGGATACGTGGCCGGACAGAGTATGTAAAGGAGAATTCCATGAAGAATGTTTCCATCGCCATAGACGGCCCCTCCGGTGCGGGAAAAAGCACCGTGGCCCGTGCCGTCGCGGCCAGATATAAATTCATATATGTGGATACCGGAGCTATTTACCGCACTGTAGGCCTTGCGGCCCAGTATGCGGGGCTGGACTCCAGGGACAGAGAGGGGATAATAGCCCTTTTGCCCGGAATAAAAATCGAGATGCGCTATGATGAATCCGGCGTTCAGAGGATGCTGCTGGACGGTAAGGATGTCTCCTCCGAGATACGCACCCCCCGTTCCTCCATCTATGCCTCCGATGTGTCCGCTCTGCCCGAGGTTCGCGCCTTCCTTATGGATATGCAGAGAAACATGGCCAAAAGCTTTTCCGTCATCATGGACGGAAGAGATATCGGCACTGTTGTGCTGCCTGATGCTGACCTTAAAATATTCCTCACCGCCTCCGCCCAGGCCAGAGCCACCCGCCGCTATGCTGAGCTGCGGGAAAAGGGTATGGACACCCCCTTTGAGGAAGTGCTGCGGGATATAGAATACCGGGACGCTCAGGATTCCTCCCGGGCTGCCGCACCTCTCAAGCCCGCTGAGGACGCCGTATTTCTGGACAGCACCGATCTCAGCTTCGATGAGACCGTGGAGCGAGTCTGCGCTCTTGTAGAGGCCCGGGCGTGAAAATGAAGAAGATAGTTATTGCTGAGAGCGCAGGTTTTTGCGGCGGAGTTGACCGCAGCGTGAAGCTGGCTCTGAAGGCTCTTGAAGACTACGGAAGCATTATCTGCTACGGAGAGCTCATCCATAACCGCGACGAAGTATCCCGGCTTGAAAAGGCCGGGATGCTCACTGTGGGGAGTATAGAGGAAATACCTGATGGAGAGCGCGTGCTTATCCGTGCTCACGGCGTCAGCAGAGCTGAGTATGCCGCTTTGGAGGATAAGGGCTGCCGGATAATTGACGGCACCTGCGGCAAGGTGGCAAAGGTTCATCGCATAGCCGAGGAAGCGGAAAGAGAGGGGCGCACTCTTCTCATTATGGGTGACGAGAAGCACCCGGAAGTGAGAGGTATTGCGGGTTTTTGTGCTCATTCTCTGGTCTTTGCCGATGGGGAAAGTCTGGAAAAATGGCTTTATGAAGAGCCGGAGAGACAGAAAATGCCTCTTACTGTGGTTTTTCAGACGACTCAAACAAAAAAAGTTTTGGATTTTTGCGAAAATTTAATAAAAAAGTTATGTACAAACGCGAAAGTATTTGATACAATATGTGTTGCTACGCAAACTCGGCAGGCGGAGGCATTTGCATTGGCTTCTACCTGCGATGCCATGGTAGTTGTTGGTGGGATGCACAGCGCCAACAGCCGCCACCTTGTCAGAATTTGCGAGGAGAATTGTCCTACAGTGGTATTCGTCGAAAACGCCGACGAGCTGGACATGCTTCCTCTCGTAGCTTTTGACACCATAGGTGTCACGGCCGGAGCCTCAGTGCCCGACCGGATAATAAAGGAGGTAAAACAAAAAATGTGCGAGGAAATCAAAGAAATGACCACTGCTGTGGAGACTGAAAAGAGCTTCGACGAGCTCCTGGAAGAATCCATCAAACCTATATATAATGGAGATACCGTCAAGGGTATAGTTGTTGCTATCACCCAGACTGAGGTTACTGTAGACCTGGGCATCAAGCACTCCGGCTACATACCCGTGGAGGACTTCGAAGACGGCACCGGCACCAAGGCCGCTGACGTTATCAGCATCGGCGACGAGGTTGAGGCCTGCGTTGTCCGCGTAGACGATGTCGAGGGTACCGTTATGCTCTCCAAGCGTCGTCTGGACGCTGTCAAGAACTGGTCCGATCTGGAAGCTGCTGCCGAGGGAGGCACCGTTGTCGAAGGCCTTGTCTCCGAGGGCAACAAGGGCGGCGTAGTTGTTACCATCAAGGGCATCCGCGTGTTCGTTCCCCGTTC
>JAZSFJ010000086.1:0-19865 GCA_045532145.1 Oscillospiraceae bacterium | reverse complement strand
CCCACTCCTGAGCCTACTCCTGAGCCCACTCCTGAGCCTACTCCTGAGCCCACTCCTGAGCCTACTCCTGAGCCCACTCCTGAGCCCACTCCTGAGCCCACTCCTGAGCCCACTCCTGAGCCTACTCCCGAACCCACTCCTGAGCCCACTCCCGAGCCCACTCCCGAGCCCACTCCTGAGCCCACTCCGGAGCCTACTCCTGAGCCTACTCCCGAACCTACTCCCGAGCCCAGTCCCGAACCCACACCGGAGCCCGACGAGGAGCGTGAGATGCCCTTCCCGGATGTGAAGAGCGATGTGTGGTACAGTGACCATATTCTCCGCCTTGTGGACTACGGCACCATCTGCGGTTATCCCGACGGAACTTTCCGTCCCTCCGCTCATGTCACCTGGGGACAGGCTCTGAAGATGATGACCATCTGCGCCGGCTTCCCTGCCAAGGAGCCGGAGAAGGGCAGGCATTGGGCGGCGGATTATCTTGAATTTGCCGAGAATCGGGGCTTTGTGCGAAAGGGCTATGTGAAGAGCCTCAACGCAAATATCAGCCGCATGGACATGGCAAAGCTTCTGGCTGCCTATCTGGAGATAGAGGGCGTCAAGCTTGAGGAAAATCCCTTTGCTGACACTTCAGACCCCATCATCATGGCCCTGTATGAAAAGGGCATAATCGAGGGCAGCATAGAAAACGGCCAGCGCCTTTTCAAGGGCGGCGACAATATCAAGCGCAGCGAGATATGCAAGGAGCTCTGCCTCAGCATGGACTATGTGGCGGAAAACTTCGTCCTTGTGGCAGGAGACCGTGCCCCTATAAACTTCGACCTGCCCATGAATCCCTATGATGAGGAAAAGTTCCGCACAGAGGGAGACAGAATATACTATGACGACCCGGATATGGGCGTCCGCTACGGTATTGATGTCAGCGAGTATCAGGGCGAGATAGACTGGCAGAAGGTGGCCGCCGACGGTGTGGACTTCGCCATCATCCGCGTGGGTTACCGCGGCTATACCGCCGGAGCTCTGAAAATGGACCCCAACTTTGAGGCCAATATTAAGGGCGCTGCAGAGGCCGGCATCGATGTTGGCATCTACTTCTTCTCCCAGGCCATCAGCGCTGAGGAGGCCGTCGAGGAGGCAGAATATGTTCTCGCCGCTATCGAGCCCTATGATGTGAGCTGGCCCGTGGTCTTTGACTGGGAGCCCCTTTATTACTATGGTTCACGCACCGCAAACTACAGCGGCAAGACCGTCACCGACTGTGCCATAGCCTTTATGGACCGGGTAAAAGAGGCGGGCTATGATACCATGATGTATTATAATAAGAGCCTTGCCTACCTTCGTCTGGACCTTGAGCGCCTGCAAAATTACGATACCTGGCTTGCTCAGTATGCCGTGGAGGCCCCTGACTATATTTACGACTTTGATATGTGGCAGTACGGCACCGCCTCCATAGAGGGCATCGACGGCCCTGTGGACGTGAATATAGCCTTTAAGAATTACGCGGAATGATAAGCGACCCCGCCCGGTTTCGGGCGGGGTTTTCCTATGGGCGGAGCGTCGTAGGGCGTCGGGGCGTTAAGAAAACATGCCGGTGGCATGTTTTTAGCCGACCACCGCAGCGGCTATGCCGCGAGGAGGGAACCCGGTTGCTCCCGCCGCAAAACGGAACGGTCAAAACCGTTCCCTACATTGATGATACCGCACCATCCGTAGGGCGCGAGCCCGTGGCCGCTCGGCGCGCCGAATCAAGCGGGACGATGTGGGCATCGTCCCCTACAAAGTATCCACCGAACTCCGTAGGGCCCGCGTCCCCGACGGCCCGCAAAATTCACTGTTGCCCTGCCGCGGGCATAAATGCTGAACACCCGGCTCAAATGAGCCGGGTGTTGATATATAAATCTGAAGTATCAATCGTCGATGTCGGCAGCGGAGATGAGACCGTAGCCGCCCTGCTTACGCTTATAAACAACGGAGAAGCTGTCCTCGTCCTCCTGATTGAGGAAGGCGAAGAATTCATGCTCCAGAAGCTTCATCTGCAGAATTGCTTCCTCGGGAGTCATGGGCTTGAGGGAGAAACGCTTGGTGCGGGCGATGCGGAAATCGTCGGCATCGTCGTATTCCTCTTCGGGAATGTACTCGGGCTTGATGTCTCTCTCCAGAGCACCTTCGCGGAGCTTCTTCTCAAGACGGGTCTTGTTCTTGCGGATCTGACGTTCGATGGCAGCCACCGCGGAGTCGATGGAGGCGTGCATATCCTGGGTCAGCTCGCTTGCGCGGAAATACATACCGTTGTTGTTCAGCGTGACTTCGACTCTGCAGCGGCCACGCTCGGTGGAGAAGGTGACGGAGGCTTCGCTTTCACGTTTGAAGAATTTGTCCAGCTTGCCAACCTTCTTTTCGGCGTAGGCGATAACCTCGCCGTCGACCTGCAGCTTGCGTTCGATAAAGTTATACTTCATATAAGTCACTCCTTTTGCTGAATTCTCGGAGAAGGGACACCCCTCCGTGTGTATATTATATATCAAAAGGGCATAAATGAAAAGTAAAATTGTGCAAAATAGTGCACAAAAAGCAGGGTATTGCATTTGACGACGGAATATGTTACCATAAAAATAGCGTGGGGCTTCTAGCCCCACGCTATTTTTTGTAGTGCCGAAAAACGGGCACAGAGGAGCTGTGTATACAACAGCGTTCCCTTGAGAGAACAGAGTAAAGTTTACGGGAGTAAAATCATCCGCGCCGAGCCGGCAATAGCGTAAGCCGCAGCCGGCGACTACTTCCCGCCGTAAGGCGGTCTGTCACAGAGCGTCAGCGGAACATCATAAACCCCGGAGTCCAGAGGGTCGCAACCCTCTGGTGCGTTTTTCCCTACTTTTGTCGCATAACAAAAGTAGGCCCCCGGAGGGACCTGTAGCAATACTTTGGTGCAAGGTTGATTGACACTTCTGTGTAGCGGCGGGAGCAAGCCCCCGCCCTACGGACACAAGGATGTAATAGATTTAACACAAAGAATCTTTCCACGCTATTTTTATTTCAATATTCAATTCCCGCAATTTGGAGCACGACGTGCTGGGCCAGAAGCAATCCCGCGCTGGCAGGAACCCAGACAAGGGAGCCGGGGACACTGCGGCGGCCGGGAGGGGGAGCTTCACGCTGTTCGGGGCTGACTCCCTCCTCGGGGGAGAAGACCACGGGAAGATGGTTCACGCCTCTTTTCCTAAGCTCCTTACGGACAACTCTTGCAAGAGGGCAGCCTTCGGTCTTTGAAATGTCGCAAAGGCGCAGCAGACTGGCATCCAGCTTGTTGCCGGTGCCCAGGGCGGAGACAATGGGAATGCCCCTTTCCATGGCGGAGATTATCAGGTCCACCTTGCAGGCCACAAGGTCAATGGCGTCCACGATGTAGTCATACTTCTCGATGAAAAAACGCTCCCTGTCCGCCGCCTCATAGCGTCCGCAGAGGGCAGTGACCCTGCATTCGGGGTTTATATCCCTCACCCGGCGGGCCATGGCTTCAGCCTTTTCCATGCCGACGGTGGAGTCCAGAGCCAGAATCTGGCGGTTAATATTGCTCTCTCCCACGGTGTCCTGATCAATGAGGGTGAGTGCTCCCACGCCGGCCCTTGCCAGAGCCTCGGCGCACCATGAGCCCACGCCGCCAATGCCGAACACGGCCACATGGGCATTTTTGAGCCGCTCCATGGCCTCGGAGCCCAGCATCATTTCCTCCCGGAGAAATCTTTCAGACATAGTATTTGCGTCCTTCCCAAGTGAATTAAAACATCTTTGTAGGGACCGGCCTCCCGGACGGTCCGGCAGAAAATAGCTATGGTTTTATTGACTGCCCCTACGATGCGGATTTTTTTCAAAAAAGGGGCAGTCCCAAGGACTGCCCCTTTATTAGTCATAGTTTATGCCAGGTTGACAAACTTCATACCGGAGCCGGTGGCTATCTCGTAGTTCTCTGCGATAGCGCCGATCTCGGCGTTGTAAGCATCGGCGCGCATAGCGCTGTCAGCCAGTCTGTCGCTGAACATATCGCCAACGGAATCAAGGTAGACAACATGGTAGCCTGCGTAGCCGCCGTTGTTGCCGTAGACCACGGCGGAGTCGCCGGGAACGCTGCCCTGATTGAAGAGGAAGTCGTTGAACTCCTCAACCATGTAGTTCTGGTAGACCTCTTTATAGAGACCGCCATTGGTGTTGGAGCCGCCGTCCTCGGAGTGCTCCTCAGCCAGAGCTGCGAAGTTCTCTGCGGTGGGGTCTTCCTGCCACAGCTCGTGGATGCGCTCGGCCTCAGCCTTGGCCTCGGCGAGGGCTTCCTCGGTGTATTCGCCGTTCTCGTCGGCCTCAGCCATGACGAGGATGTGGCGGGCGTCAACCAGCTGATAGTGGTTGTCGTTTCTGGAAACGAAGAGGAGAGCGTAGCTGCCGCCCTCTACGTCGATAACGGTGGTGTCGCCCTCGGCACGCTCAGCGTCAAAGAGCCAATCCTTGTAGATGTCGGAGACGTTTGCGCCCTGAGCGATGGTCATAGTGGTGTCCTCGGTCTCATAGGCGGCCTTGCTCTCTTCGGCCACGAAGTTCTGGACGTTCTTGGTGAACTGTGCACCGGAGGCGGCATCGATGATCTGTGCTGCGGCTTCGTGGGCGGCGGTGGCCTTCTCCTCGTCGCTCATCTCACTGAAGGCGGCGTTGGAAGTGCCAACGAAGTAGGAGTGATAGGTGACGAAGTCAAAGGTGTCAGCATTCTCGATGTAGTAAGCTTCCTTCTCGTCGGCGGTGAAGGTGAAGGAATCGTTCACGTCGGCGGAGTAAGCGGTGGCGATGTACTGCTTCTCGGCGATTTCGCGGAGCAGCTTCTCGTCAAAGCCCTTGCCGAAGTTGGTGGAGAGGAAGTGCTCCAGATCCTCGTAGCCGTTGGAGGCTGCAACCTCGGTGTAGTAAGCAACGTCGGCCTCGATGGACTCCTTGTTCTCCTCGGTGAGGGCGTAGCCCTTTTCGATGGCGGTGTCATAGAGAACGGTCAGATTGGTGAGAGCAATAATGGCCTCGTTGTAGAAATAGTCGGCCCAGGTCTGCTCACCGTCGCCGTACATGGCAACCTGCTCGGTGAGGGGAGTGGAGGTGTTGAGCATATAGGCGGCCATTTCGCCGTAGTAGTTATAGAGCTCGGCGTAGGTCTCGCTGACGGAGCTTCTGTAGAAGTAGCTGAACTCAGCGGGGGAGTATTTGGTGCCGCCGATTTCGATGGCGGTGGTCTTGGTGGTGCTAAGGTCGGAGTTGACAAGGGCTGCTGCAACAACAACGATGGCGAGGCAGACAATGAAGATTATGCACTTGGTATAAAACTTCTTGTTCTTCTTGGCTTCCTCGGCGGCAGCGGCCATCTTCTTTTCTTTAGAACTCATTTCGGGGTATCATCCTTTTCGATTTATCTTATATGCTTATCGGCGGCATAAGCCGCAAGCACCGACCATTATATACGATTGGTTTCAAGTTTTCAAGACAAATACATTTTAAATTACTGTGAATTTGAAGCATTTTTGATGGGAATATATGCTTTGATAGCAATAGACTTAATTCGCTGAGACTCTGTGCTATAATATCTGAAAAATCCGAAGGGAGCGGCCATGAAAAAACACCGCAAACGAATAATCATAGATCTTGTAATTGTATTGGCGGTGGCTCTCTTGCTTCTGGACTCAAGCTGCCGCATTGTAACAAGCGAATATACGGTAAGCTCCCCGGCTCTCCCGGAAAGCTTCGAGGGCTTCACCATAGTCCAGCTCAGCGACATCCATGGCCGAATTTTCGGAAAGGACAGTGCAGGACTTGTGAAAAAGACTGCCGCTCAGGAGCCGGACATCATAGTTATAAGCGGAGACATGGCTGACGAGAATATGGAGGACCTTTCCGAAATGGAATCCCTTCTGGGCCAGCTTCGGGAAATTGCCCCCGTTTACTATGTAAGCGGCAACCACGAGTGGTGGGCCGGCTGGCTCCCGGAGCTTGAGGAGATATTCGCCCGGCAGGATGTGCGCTATCTGAAAAATGAGTATGTTATGCTGGAGCGGGGCGGTGAGAGCGTTGCCCTTTTGGGTGTGGAGGACCCCAACGGGCCGGCGGGCATGATAAAGCCCCCGGAGCTTGTTGAGGCTCTTGAGAGCGAGAAGGGTGAGAGCTTCCGCATACTTTTGGGCCACAGAAACTACTGGCGGGATACCTACCCGGAGCTGGATGTGGACCTTATCTTCTGCGGCCACGCCCACGGCGGCATAGTCCGCCTCCCCTTTATTGGGGGCCTTGTGGGAACGAATTTTGACATCTTTCCTGACGATGTGGACGGAGCGGTGGAAAGCGGGCGCTACACAATGATAGTCTCCCGGGGCCTTGGCAACAGCGTGCCGGTGCCCAGGTTTCTCAATAACCCGGAGCTTGTGGTAGTAAAATTGGAAAGTGAATAAATTTTATTCATACTCCGTGAAAGAGCAGCATAGACTATAGGTATATGCTTATTTTTCACGGAGGTGTTTTTATGAATTTCAGAGGGGATATTGACGATTATATTTTCGGCGACGCCGACCCCGGCCCCAGCGCCAGGTGATGGGTAAAAACTCAATATAGCTCCCTCTGATGAGGGAGCTGTCGCACAGCGACTGAGGGAGAGACTACCGAGGTGCGTTTGTTTATCAATGTATTAATTGAAGCTGCTGCCAAATTTCTCTCCCTCCGCCCCTACGGGGCACCTCCCTCATCAGAGGGAGGTATAAATTTGTATTATGTATGCTCTCGTAAAAAAAGACCTCCATCTTTAGGATGGGTGTCTTTTTTATCTGTCTATTACCTTTTGCCTTGCCCATTTTCCGCTGCGGTAGCGGAGGAGGAAGATGATGCTTCTGCCCGTCCAGTCGGCGAAGAAGCCCCACCATATGCCCACAAGGCCCACGCCGAAATGGCGGCAGAGGAGGGTACTCAGACCCACACGGAGCACCCACATGGTGCAGGTGGAAACTATCATGCCGAACTTCACGTCGCCCGCGGCTCTCATGCCGCTGGCGGGGACGAAGGCGCACATCCAGAACACGGGCTTGAGAATGCTTATAAAAAGCATGGTGTCCACGGTCATTTTCGCCGTCTCGGCATCCATGCCAGCCAGCCGGGTGGCAAGAGGCGTCAAAGCCATGGCCAGCCAGTTGAGGACGAAGAGTATGCAAAAAGACCATATGGTCAGCTTTTTTATGTAGTATTTTGCTTGGTCGGGCTTACCGGCACCCATGCACTGTCCCACGACGGTCATAAGTCCCGTTGCCCCCGCCTGGGAGGGCATGCTGGTCATCAGCTCTATGGCCGCAACCACGGCGTTTGCTGCCATGGCGGTGGTGCCGAGAGTGGAGACCGTGGACTGCACAGCCAGCTTGCCGAACTGGAACATGGCGTTTTCAATGCCCGAGGGTATGCCGATGCAGAGCACCAGCCATATCATGTGGAAATTGGGGCGTATGGCGGTATAGGGGCCGATGCTGAGGCTCTGGCCGGGGCGGCGCAGAAATATGAGCATGGTCACGGCTGCAAAGGCGTTTGAGAGCAATGTGGCAAGGCCTGCGCCCACAACGCCCATGTCAAAGACGAACATCAGCGTGGCGTTGCCCACGATGTTGATGAGATTGGCCACAAGGCTCACCTTCATAGGCAGTCGGGCGTTGCCGCTTGCCCTGTATAGAGCAGAGGCGGCGCTGAAGAGGGCTATGAAGGGATAGGAGAATATGGTCACCCTGAAATACGCGGAGGCGGCCTCCATGACGGCTGTCTCAACGCTTCCGAATATGAGCCGGAGAAGCCCATCCCGGAATATGGAGGCAATAAGGGCCATCACAAGGGAGAGGACAAGGGCGCTTAGTATCACCTGACGCCCTGCGCAGTCGGCGTTATTGCGGTCCCGGCGGCCTATGTACTGGGAGCAGACTATGGTGCCTCC
Organism: Oscillospiraceae bacterium; assembly: GCA_045532145.1. Lineage (GTDB taxonomy): Bacteria > Bacillota > Clostridia > Oscillospirales > Oscillospiraceae > SIG459. The sequence continues at coordinate 11,890 of JAZSFJ010000086.1, read as the reverse complement.
GGTGGCAAGGGCTGTGAAAAGGAAGATGACCAGTTTGTTGATGGAGTCCACCAGCGCCACGCCGCTAACCGGGGCAGAGCCCAGATTGGATACCATCATGGTGTCCACGGTGCCTATGAGGCTGGTGAGCATCTGCTCTATGATGAGGGGAATGAGAAGCTTTCTCAAATCCCGGTTTGAGAACATCACGGCTTAGGGGTCATCTCCTTTCTTTGGAAATTCTTCTGAACATATAGTTTAGCACTGACACAGAAATGATGCAAGCTCTCCTTAATATGGAAGCGTAAAGGAGGCCTGCAATATGAAAAAAAGTATGAAAGGAGCCCTTTGGCTCCTGTTTCTTGCATACTGCTCCGTGATGGGCTACCTGCTTTTTGGACGCAGCAGCGGAGTTATAAGCGAAATAAACCTTGTGCCCTTCAAAACCATAGGGGAATTCTGGACCGTCATGCTGCAGTCCTTTGGCGTGGAGGGAGCAGAGGTCCTTTTCATAAGCTCCTTTGCAAATCTCGCAGGCAATGTGGTGCTGTTTATTCCCCTTGGAATTTTTCTTCCCCGGCTGTGGAAGGCTCTGGAACGCTGGTGGAGCTGTCTTGCCGCCTGCGCCGTGCTTATAATTGCGGTGGAGCTTACTCAGTATGCCGCGGGTCTTGGCAGCGCAGATATTGATGATTTTATACTGAATATGCTGGGTGGAGCAATAGGTTTTATGGTGTTTGCCCTGTGCAGAAAAATGTTGTACAGGGACAAATAAAAAGACATAGCGTAGGGCGGGGGCTTGCTCCCGCCTTTTTTGCAGTAAACCAAGGCAAGGGCGGGAGCAAGCCCCCGCCCTACGCATGATGCATCATAATAAATCTGTAGGGAACGGTCAACACCGTTCCCTACAGAGTGCTTTATGTACTCAGATTATCTGCAAAATAAGCAGCAGCACAACGCCGGGCACGCCGAAGACGCCCGTGACGATTGCGTTTATCCATGTCAGGGGGATGCTCAGGTCCACCCATGCGCCAAAGAAATTGAAAATAAACAGGAACACAAAGCCGAAAAGAGCGTGGATAAGCAGCTTGAAGGCCAGCTTCATGGGGCCTTTGAGAATTTTCAGCAGCAGTCCAATGAGAGAAAAGCCCACTGCAAGGGCAAAAATAACTATCGGGATCGCCATTTTATTTTGTCACCGTCCATTGCTTTAATATTTCGCCAGGCAGCGCTGCAGCGGGAGCGCAGCGCGCTTATTTCGTGGATGCAGGCCTCCAGTATCTCCGGGTCTGAGCAGGAGTTGAAGCAGATATATGCCTCCCTGAGTCCGTTTTGCAGGGTCTCAAGCTCGCGCTGGGCTGCCCCAAGCTTTTCCATAAGGATACGTCTTTCCTTCATCCTCGACATATTACATTATACCTCCGCCGTCAAGTAGTCAAAGAGATTTTGCACGGCAAAGCAAAAAAATAACCTCCTTTCGCAGAAATTTCCTATATTATTTTATGCTTCCGGAGTCATAATAGCATTGGACTCACAAAAGGCGAGCGATGATGGCGACGCGGAAATGGAATTTGCATCAGCTGTGCGAAGAATATTAAAAGTACCGCCTGAAGCGTTCGGGATAGAGGAAGTATTATTCCTGATACATTCCATATTCGGGACCTTGAGTCAAGTGCCGGCGTTTGGACGGAAGATATGTGGAAGAGTTGAATATTGTAAGTTACCGGCGCGCGGGGGCTGTCAGAAATGGCAGCCCCCGTTTGGAATTTTAAAAATAAGATACCTCTTAAAGGCTCCCTTGTGTAAAGGGAGCTGTCGCCGCAAGGCGACTGAGGGATTGTCCCAATTCGCCGCAGCTTAGCCTGAGCAATATCATCCGAACCCGTTTCTGAGGGCATATGCGTCGGCATTGCCGCGTTGTCGTCTTTTGAAGGGCGAAAGCCCGTATGCAAGCCGACATCTTGCACTGCACTAGCATATGACCTCAGAAATCTACGACTCCACGGGAGTGGATTTTTGTGTCAGGCAATATTGAATTATGCAGATGGGCTGACGCCCATCAAAGAATTAAATGAAGTCAGGCGCAAAAATACGCCCCGTGGAGCGGGTTCGGATTACATTGCTCAGGCTAAGCCAACACAAAATTCGTCACCGCACAATCCCTCCGGCCTTTCAGGCCACCTCCCTTTACACAAGGGAGGCTTTAAAGGTGCTCCAAAGGCCACCAACTTCCCCCGGGGTCGCACATAGCCCCTGCGAACCCCAGGGGAAGCCTTGTAAGGAATAGTACATTTATTGCCTTCCCCTGGGGGAAGGTGGCCCGAAGGGCCGGATGAGGGTCTTTTGGCGACTGCTTTTGTATTGTACTGCTGAAAACCCTGCAGCTTATTACTGCGCGACTCGCCCATGGCTTCTGCAAGAGCCAAGCCCATAGCACTAAGACCCTCATCAGTAACGGCGGGAGCAAGCGCCCGCCCTACGGCGCTGACAGCTTCCCCCAGGGGAAGCCTTATTTCAAACACCTTGATTTTTGCAGAAAAATGCTATATACTATAAAATTGGTTCAGTGTGTATAATGAACCGCTAGATATTGTGAATTTAGGAGTTACATCCAATGGCAAAACAGACAGCTGCATCTTACGGCAACGACAGCATTTCCCAGCTCAAGGGGGCGGACAGAGTTCGCAAGCGCCCGGGAGTTATTTTCGGCTCCGACGGTCTGGACGGCTGCCAGCACGCCGTATTTGAAATATTATCAAATGCCATCGACGAGGCCAGAGAGGGCTACGGCAGGCTTATTACTCTCACCCGCTACGAGGACAACAGCATAGAGGTTGAGGACTTTGGCCGAGGCTGCCCTGTGGACTGGAACGAGAGCGAGAAGCGCTGGAACTGGGAGCTTGTTTTCTGCGAGCTCTATGCCGGCGGCAAGTACCGCAACAACGAGGGCGAGAACTACGAATACTCCCTTGGTCTCAACGGTCTTGGCTCCTGCGCCACCCAGTATTCCTCCGAGTATTTCGACGCGGAGATACATCGCGATGGATGGCGCTACGAGCTCCACTTCAAAAAGGGTAAGGTTGTGGGCAAAAAGGGCCACGAGCTTATAAAAGAGCCCTCCGAGCGGAAAAAGACCGGTTCACGCTTCCGCTGGAAGCCTGATATCGAGGTCTTTACGGACATCAATATTCCCGAGGAATATTTCCGGGATGTGCTCCTCCGTCAGGCTGTTGTAAACGCCGGGGTCACTTTCCGCCTGCGAATTCAGCGGGGCAACAGGTTTGAGACCACGGACTTCTGCTACGAAAACGGAATAAGCGACTATGTCAGCGAGATAGCCGGGGAAAAGTCCCTCACCGCACCTTACTTCATCGAGACCGAGCGCCGTGGCCGCGACCGAGAGGACAAGCCCGAATACAAGGTGAAGCTTTCCGCCGCCTTCTGCTTTAGTAACACAGTCAACCGCATTGAGTATTACCACAACTCCAGCTGGCTTGAACACGGCGGCGCACCTGAAAAGGCTGCAAAGACCGCCTTTGTGTATGCAATAGACGCCTATCTCAAGAAGATAAACAAGTATCAGAAAAATGAGAGCAAGATCTCCTTTCAGGATGTGGCAGACTGCCGTGTGCTGGTGACAAACTGCTTCTCCACCCAGACAAGCTACGAAAACCAGACCAAGAAGAGCATCACCAACAAGTTCATACAGGAGGCTATGACCGACTTCTTCAAGGAGAAGCTGGAAATTTACTTCATTGAGAACAAGGCCGAGGCCGACCGCATAGCCGAGCAGGTGCTCATAAATAAACGCAGCCGCGAAACCGCCGAAAAGGCAAGGCTGAATATAAAGAAAAAGCTCACCGGCAGCATGGATATCTCTAACCGCGTCCAGAAGTTTGTGGACTGCCGAAGCAAGGACGTGGACAAGCGTGAGATATACATCGTGGAGGGTGACTCCCCACTGGGTGCCTGTAAGCTCAGCCGTGACGCTGAGTTCCAGGGCATCATGCCTGTCCGAGGCAAGATACTCAACTGCCTGAAGGCCGACTATGTGCGCATATTCAAAAGCGAAATCATCACGGACCTTCTCAAGGTGCTGGGCTGCGGCGTTGAGGTGGAGAGCAAAAAGAGCAAGGAGCTTTCTTCCTTCTCCCTTGATAATCTTCGCTGGAACAAGGTTATCATCTGCACCGACGCGGACGTGGACGGTTACCAGATACGCACCCTCATCCTCACCATGATATACCGCCTTGCCCCTACCCTCATTAGAGAGGGCTATGTGTATATAGCCGAATCTCCCCTTTACGAGATAAACGCCAAGGGCAAGACCTGGTTTGCCTATTCCGAGACGGAGAAGGCAAAAATACTGGAAGAGCTTAATGGCGCAAAGTGCACCATCAACCGCAGCAAGGGTCTTGGTGAAAACGACCCGGACATGATGTGGCTCACCACCATGAATCCGGAGACCCGCCGCCTTATCAAGGTCATGCCCGAGGAGGCCGAGGCCACGGCCCATATGTTCGACCTGCTCCTTGGCGACGACCTTGCCGGCCGCAAGAGCCACATAGCCGAAAACGGTTATAAGTTCCTGGACCTCGCCGATATATCCTGATTAAAGATTTCTATTCCGGAGGAATGAACATGAAAGATCTCAGCAAAATGAATTTCACAAAAAGCTTTGACCGCGCCAGAAACACCGTAAAGGGCTGCCTTTTCTCCGCCATGGGTCTTTGCATTCTGGCTCTTCTCCTCAACGAGAATTACCCCACCCCCACCGTCTACTGCACTGTGGCTGCCGTTGTCCTTATCGTTGTCGGCGTGGCCCTTGTGGCTCTCTGCCTCAAATGCCCCTACTGCGGCAAGCAGATAATCTCCAAGTGCCTCACCGTCACTTCCTGCCCCCACTGCCACCGCGACTTGACTACCGGTATCAAGGGCAAGAAAAAGAAATAAGCGATTTGAGCGTTGCCTGAGAACCTTGGGCGAATTCTCGGAATCTAAAATCAACACCGTAGGGGCGACCATTGGTCGCCCGAGCGGTAGGAACTGCGTTTTTTGGAGCCCACGGCGAATTCGTACACGGCAAGCGGACGAGCGATGCTCGCCCCTACAACTTGAATGGCTTGCCACCCGTAGGGAACGGTCTTGACCGTTCCGCCTGCTCCGGGCTTCCTTCTCGGGAACGGTCAAGACCGTTCCCTACACTTCGTTTTATGGAGATGTGAGAAAGATCCGAGCAGACAAAAACAAAGCAAAGAGGTCAATTTATGGCAAAGAAAAAAGCCGAAACCGTAAAAAAAGCTCCTGAAAATCCCAATGTTATGGGACTGCGGGCAGAGGTGCTGGAACAGCCCATCACCCAGACTCTGGAGCTCAACTATATGCCTTACGCCATGAGCGTAATAATTTCCCGCGCCATTCCCGAGATAGACGGCTTCAAGCCCAGCCACCGCAAGCTGCTCTACACCATGTATAAGATGGGCCTTCTCACCGGTGGCCGCACCAAGAGCGCCAACATCGTGGGCCAGACCATGCGCCTTAACCCCCACGGCGACGCTGCCATCTATGAGACCATGGTCCGCCTTAGCCGCGGCTACGAGGCCCTCCTTTCTCCCTTCGTGGACTCCAAGGGTAACTTCGGTAAGGTCTATTCCCGCGACATGGCCTACGCCGCCTCCCGATACACCGAGGCCAAGCTCTCCGCCATATGCTCCGAGATATTCAGGGACATAGACAAGGACACCGTGGACTTTGTGGACAACTACGACGGCACTATGAAAGAGCCCACCCTGCTGCCCACTTCTTTCCCCAATGTTCTTGTATCCTCCAATATGGGCATAGCCGTTGGCATGGCAAGCCAGATATGCGGCTTCAATCTGGGGGAGGTCTGCGAGACTGCTGCGGCCTATATAGCCGACCCGGAGCATGACCTTCTCAGCACCATGCCCGCTCCCGATTTCCCCACCGGCGGCGAGATAATCTATAAGCGCTCCGAGATGGAGAATATCTACCGCACAGGCCGCGGCAGCTTCAAGGTGCGCTCCCGCTGGCGCTATCTCCAGAAGGAGAACATGATAGAGGTATATGAGATACCCTATTCCACCACTGCCGAGCAGATAATGGACAAGGTGGCAGAGCTTCTCAAAGCGGGCAAGGTCCGCGAGATAAGCGATATGCGCGATGAGACCGACCTGAGCGGTCTGAAGCTCACCATAGACCTGAAACGTGGCACGGACCCCGAAAAGCTCATGCAGAAGCTTTTCAAGCTCACCACACTGCAGGACCAGTTTTCCTGCAACTTCAATATCCTCATCGGCGGCAACCCCAGAGTTATGGGCGTCGGTGAGATACTGGAGGAGTGGGTGGCATGGCGCACCGACTGCGTGAAGCGGGGAGTTTACCACGAGCTTAAGAAAAAGCAGGAAAAGCTCCATCTGCTGAAGGGTCTTGAAAAGATACTTCTGGATATAGACAAGGCCATCGCCATTATCCGCAATACGGAGCTTGAGGCGGACGTTGTCCCCAATCTGATGATAGGCTTCGGCATTGACGAAGTGCAGGCGGAGTATGTGGCGGAGATAAAGCTCCGAAACATAAACCGGGAGTATATACTCAAACGCGTTGAGGAGGTCAGCGAGCTTGAAAAGCAGATAGCCGACCTTGAGGACATTCTGAGTAGCCGCCGCAGAGTTAAGAATATCATCGTCAGCGAGCTTAAGGCCGTTGCCAAGAAGTATACCCAGCCCCGAAAAACCGGTATCGTCTACTCCGACGAGGTGGAGGAGTTCAGCGAAGAAGAACAGGTGGAGGACTATCCCTGCACTCTCTTCCTCTCCCGTGAGGGCTATTTCAAGAAAATCACTCCCCAGTCTCTGCGCATGAGCAGCGAGCAGAAGTATAAGGAAAATGACGGTCTGCGCACCTCCTTTGAGGCCACGAACCGCAGCGAGCTTCTCATCTTCACCGACCGCCAGCAGGTGTATAAGTGCCGCGCCAGCGATTTTGAGGACACTAAGGCCAGCGTTCTGGGTGTTTACCTGCCCACCAAGCTGGGCATGGACGAGGGTGAGAACGTTCTGGAGATGATAGACCCCGGTGATTACTCTGGGCAGCTGCTGCTCTTCTTTGAAAATGGCAAGTGCGCCCGTGTCACTCTGGAAAGCTACGCCACCAAGACAAACCGCAAGCGCCTTACCGGAGCTTACTCCGACAAGAGCCCCCTGCGCACGGTCATGCTTCTTAAGGACGAATGTGAGGTGGCCTGCTTCACCACCGAGGGCAGAGCCCTTGTTTTCAACACCGCGCTCATTCAGCCCAAGACCAGCCGCTCCACCCAGGGCGTTGGTATAATGAACATCAAGGCCAAGTGGAGCTTCGACTACGCAGCTAAGCTTGAAAACACCACCATCAAGAATGTATCCCGCTACCGTGTCCGCAGCGTCCCTGCTCTGGGCGCCCTGCTCAAGGACGAGGACAGGGGAGAAGAGCAGATGTCCCTTTTGGGAGAATAAGAGAAAATATTTCCTGAACGGAGGTTTCCTATGGAACGCACAAGGCTGAAGGAATATGTAATGATCTATCTGAAGATAGTGGTGGGTGCGATTATCTATTCCGCCAGCTTCCGCTTCTTCATCTATCCCAACGACGTTGTTTTGGGCGGCGTTGTCGGTATCGCCACCATCATAAACTACCTGACGGAGCTTCCCGTTGGTGTTATGACTATAGTTTTCAATATACCCCTCTTCATCTTCTCCTGGCGGCATCTGGGACTTAAGTTCCTTATTTCCAGCCTTGTGGCTATGCTTCTCAGCTCCACTCTCATGGACCTTATGGAGGGCATACCCTTTGTGGCCACCACAGACCCTCTGCTGGCTGCCACCTTTGGCGGAGCTATAAAAGGCGTAGGCCTCGGCCTTATCTATTCCACCACCGCCACCGTAGGCGGCACGGACATAATAGCCAAGTTCCTCCGCCGGAAGTATCAGCACATAAACTTCTCCACCTTTATTCTGGCCATGGATGTGGCTATCTTCCTGATCTTTGCCCTGCTCTTCGGCAAGCTGGACAGCGCCATGTATTCCGCAATATGTATGTTCATCACCTCTCAGGTGGTGGATATCATCCTCTACGGTGCTGTGAACAGTAAGGTCTGCTATGTTATCACCGATGAGAGCGTGGCCGTGAAGGAGGCCATAACCGCAAAGCTCCGCCGTGGCGTTACATATATCCACGGCGAGGGTGCCTGGTCCGGCCAGCAGAAGAACATCATCCTCTGCGTCATAAAGCGCAATCAGATAGTTGAGCTTAAAAAGCTGGTGCGGGAGATAGACGGCAACGCCTTCATGATAGTTTCCGATTCCCGCGAGGTCTTCGGCAAGGGATTCACCCATATTGCCGACGAGAACTGAGAATTATGAAGACTAAAAAGATACTGACAGTCATTATAGCGCTGTGCCTTGTGTGTCTCGCTGGGGGCTGCGGCTCCCTGTTCAGCTCGGAGTACTATGTATCAGAGCCCTTCGAGGCTGAGAGCGCCCCAAACAGCAGCGGCGAGAGGGAGCTTAAAAATTATGCCGCCCTGAAAAGCGCCGTGGTGGAGCTCGTGCAGGCAGGGGAGACCGGTGGCCGCTTTCGCTTCGGAAGCTACAACGGTTCTCTGCTGGAGGATCTGGCCTCGGTATGCCATGAGGTGAGGACCTCCACACCTTTGGGAGCCTACGCTGTTGAGAGCATCAGCTATGACGCCAGCCGCATTGTAAGCTACTATACTGCGGACATCAAAATAGAATACAAGCTGAGCTCCCAGGAAATGAGCTCCGTCATCAGTGTGGCTACCGTAGAGGAACTGGAGGCGAAGATATACGAGGCTATGGAAAACTATGCTTCCGGGATAGCTCTGAGGATATATTCCGAACAGGTCTCCGAGGAATCCATCCGGGAGTATATACATAGCTGCTACTATGACGATCCCTTCCTTATGGTGGAGCTGCCGGAGCTGAGCATCCGTGCCTATCCCAATTCCGGTGCGGAGCGCATATACACGGTGGAGTTTGAGTATTCCGCCGATCCCCAGCGTCTCAGGGAGATGGAATCCACCCTTCGGTCCAGAGTTTCGGAACTTGCACTGTCTCTGGGACGGGACGATCCTCTGGGCTATGCCGTGCGCTGCGCCGATTCTTTGGCGGAGATGTGCCATAACTCCGAACAGCTCAGTGACTGGCCCGAAACGGCCTACGGCTGTCTTATAGACGGCAGCGATAACTCCCTTGCCATGGCCATGGGCTACAAGGCCCTCTGCGACAGTCTGGATATCCCCTGCCAGGTGGTTCTGGGAGAGGACAGGTATGACGGCAGTGTCCACGGCTGGAATATAATCAATATTTACGGCGAGTATTACCACACGGATGCGAGCCGATATTATTACGATGCAGCCTCCTCCATTCTCCTGGGCGACAGGGAGATGCGCAACTTCTGCAACTGGGACAGAGGAGACTATCCTGTCTGCAACGGCCCTCTGGGACCGGAGGTCATCTTCGGCCTTCCCAACGCTGAGCCCAGCGTAAGTCCCAGACCCAGCGTGAGCCCCACGATCAGCCCCTCGCCCAGTATCAGCCCCTCGCCCAGTATCAGTCCTTCGCCAAGCATCAGCCCTTCGCCCAGCGTGAGCCCCAGCCCGGAAGTAAGCCCCTCGCCAAGCGTGAGCCCCAGCCCCAGTCCGAGCACGAGCCCAAGTGTGAGCCCCAGCCCCAGTCAGAGCCCGAAACCTGATGAGAGTCCGGAACCCGGCGAAAGTCCTGAACCTACCGAGAGCCCTGCGGTGAGCTGGAGCCCTGCTCCCAGCATCAGCCCCGTGCCCGGAGAGAGCCCGGCGGTAAGCTGGAGTCCGGCTCCCAGTCTCAGCCCTGTTCCCAGCGGAAGCCCTGAGCCTGGCGGCGGTGAAGGTGACGGCGACGGCGGTACTGATGTGCCCAAGGCGGAAAAACCCGTTGGCTAAAAAATAAAAATAAAAAACTGTTGACAAATTTTGCGGATGTGCTATAATAATCAGGCGCTATGAAATATGCGGCTGTAGCTCATCCGGTAGAGCGCCACCTTGCCAAGGTGGAGGTAGCGAGTTCGAGCCTCGTCAGCCGCTCCATGAAAAGGACTTCCGAAAGGAAGTCCTTTTTTGTTTTAAATCCAACTACTCTATAGGACTCCCCCTCTTGGGGGGGGGCTGTCAGCGCAGCTGACTGAGAGGGGCAGATTTTGCGCCCAGCCTAAGGCCTGCTCTCGCTGGATTGCAGCTCAATACGTAGGGCGCGACGACACCGGCGCGCCTAGGCTTGCTGCAGCCGCGGATTCCTGCCCCTTGCAAGACGCTGCAAGAAGTGGTAAAATGTACCGATATTACAAAAATCTGGGCATATGTCCAAGGGGAGACCGGCATGAAAAAGGTAGCTTTCATCGGAACGGGAAATATGGGCGGGGCTATTGTCCGCGCCGTCTGCTCCACTCAGGAGCCGCAGACCGTTTATATTGCAAACCGCAGCATTGAAAAGGCTGAGGAATTGGCCAAAAAATGCGGCTGCAATGTGTGCGCCGATAATATCTCCGCTGCCCGTGGGGCTCAGTTTATCTTCCTTGGCGTGAAGCCCTGGCAGATACTGGACGTGATCCGGGAGATAGAGCCTGCTCTGGAGGGCGGAGAAACCATAGTCTCCATGGCTGCGGGAGTTCCCGGCCCTGCCATGGCGGAGGTTCTGCCCAAGGGCAATCCTGTCATTCGGATACTGCCCAACACCCCCTGCTCCATTGGAGAGGGTCTTGTGCTCATAGCTCCCCATGAGAGCGCAGAGGAAAGCCACATTTCCGCTCTTGAAGAAATTCTCAGAGGCTGCGGCATGGTTGGGCGCAGCGACGAGGAGCACGCCGAGGCGGGCATGACCGTTGGCGGCTGCACTCCGGCTTTTACTTATATGTTCATCGAGGCTTTGGCCGACGGCGGCGTGAGAGCGGGACTTAAGCGCTCCGATGCTATGCTCTGGGCTGCTCAGGCTGTGGCGGGAGCGGCAAGACTTGTTATAGAAAGCGGAGAGCATCCCGGCGCCTTGAAGGATGCCGTATGTTCCCCCTGCGGAGCCACTATTGAGGGCATACGCACCCTTGAAATGAATGCCTTTCGTGGCGGCGTTATGGACGCGGTGGCTGTTGCCGCCCGCCGCAGCGCCGGTTTAGGCTGATATGCGCTGATATACAACTTAGAGAGGTAGCTTGCTTTGGCAACTAAGAGAAAAAAACAGAAAACCGGTCTTTTGCAGTATAATGCACCTACTACTCTGACCTTCACCCTAATGTGCCTTTTTGTACTGTTCCTGGACCTTATCACCGATGGAAACTCCACCTTGAAGCTCTTTTGCGTGTACCGCTGGGACATGAAGGAGATACTGGGCTATGTGCGGCTGTTCACCCATGTGCTGGGTCATGCCGACTTCTCCCACCTCACAGGCAATCTGGTGCTGATGCTGGTCATCGGCCCCAGTCTCGAGGAGCGTTACGGCAGCGGAAATATGTGGTGGGCTATCATTGTCACCGCTCTGGTCTCCGGTGTCATCCAGTGCCTGTGCTTTCCCAACACTGCCCTGATGGGAGCCAGCGGTATAGTGTTTATGATGATAATCATGTCCTCTCTGGGCGGCATGAGGGGCGGAATTCCCATAACCCTGATTCTGGTGTTCATCATTTACATAGGCGGCGAGATATACGACGGCATCAAGACCAGCGACGACATCTCCCAGATAACCCACATTGTGGGCGGTGTCTGCGGCGCCGTAATGGGCATAGGCATGCGCCTCAGGGGCAAGAGATAAATACAAAACAGGCGGACACCAATATGTCCGCCTGTACAGGGTGTCAAAAAAGTGGCGCGGCC
>JAZSFJ010000063.1:0-16885 GCA_045532145.1 Oscillospiraceae bacterium | reverse complement strand
CTCTGCTCATCAAGAAGGCTTGCGGCATAGAGAGCAGTTCCGGTGTTCCCCAGAAGGACAAGGTTGCCACTATCAGCAAGGAAGATGTACGCAAGATCGCCGAGCAGAAGATGCCCGACCTCAACTGCACCGACATCGAATCCGCAATGAGCATGATAGCCGGTACCTGCCGCTCCATGGGCGTCATCGTCGGCGACTAAGCGGGCGAGTAACATCGCTCCTCATGCGGCAGACAGCTGCCGCCTAACGTGGGAGGATTTATCCATCCGACTCAACCACAATATTAGGAGGAAAACAAATTGTTTAGAGGAAAGAATAATAAAGAGAGCGCAAAGCTCATTGATAAACAGGCACTCTATGATCCCATGGATGCTCTGAATCTCGTTATCAGCGCAAGCAAGGCAAAGTTCGACGAGACCGTCGAGCTGCATGTTAAGCTCGGTGTCGATGGCCGTCACGCAGACCAGCAGGTTCGCGGCGCTATCGTTCTGCCCAACGGCACCGGTAAGTCCGTCCGTGTTCTGGTCTTCTGCAAGCCCGAGCGCGTTGAGGAAGCCATGGAAGCCGGCGCAGACTACGCAGGCGGCATGGATCTGGTAGAAAGAATCCAGAAGGAAAACTGGTTCGAGTTCGATACCGTTATCGCCAGCCCCGACATGATGGGTACCGTCGGTCGTCTTGGTAAGGTCCTGGGCCCCAAGGGTCTGATGCCCTCTCCCAAGGCTGGCACCGTCACCCCCAACATCAAGCAGGCTATCCACGACGCCAAGGCCGGTAAGGTCGAGTACCGTCTGGACAAGACCAACATCATCCACTGCCCCATCGGCAAGGTCAGCTTCGGCGCAGAGAAGCTGTACGAGAACTACGTTGCTCTCCTTGGCGCTATCATCAAGGCCAAGCCCGCAGCAGCAAAGGGTCAGTACATCCGCTCCTGTGTTACCGCTTCCACCATGGGCCCCGGCGTTAAGATCAACGCCCAGAAGCAGCTGTAAGTCAGCTTAATGAAAAGTTAAAAAGAGCACCGAGAAATCGGTGCTCTTTTCAATGTCCGTGACCCGGCGAATACGCACCGGTGCGGGGGAACGACGGGCGGACACGGCGGTCCGCCGCTACGTATAAATTTTGCACGCAAGCGCACACAATGCGCCCGCCCTACGGATGCGACAATTACAGCTGAAAATGTTTCGTTCTTCATTCGTAGGGCGCGACGACCCGGCGCGCCGCCACCCCCCAATACTTCCCAGCCAAAAAATCAAAAAATCTCCGGAAAATTTTCAAAAAGGATACACATTTACTCTAAAATAGTATATAGTAGATAAATACGATAAAATAGCTTACTATGCGCATTGGGGAGTTCCCCCTGCGCCTGATATAGAGGAGCACAAAGCATGAAGCTCATTGGTAACAATCATAATCATAAGCACGAAGCCCCCCGCCACAGCGCAAGCCACGCAAAGCGCAGCCATGAGGAGAATAAGGCCGCCCCTGTGGAAAAGCAGGGCAAAAGAAGAGGCCGCAAAGCCCTCATAACTCTGGCGGTCATTCTTGTGGTGGCCGTGGGCGTTGTAATAGGCTACAGTATGTGGGAAGAGCCCCCCGAGCTCCCCACCGCTTCTGTCACACCCAGCCCCACACCTACCCCCACTCCCACTCCTACTCCCACTCCCAGTGAGGAGCCTCAGGATGCCGAGCCCACACCTACCCCCACTCCCACTCCTACTCCGGAGCCCGAGATAGAGGTGCAGGCTCTTGATACCGCCAGAAGCGACGATATCTACACCTTCCTCCTTGTGGGCCGCGACCATGCCAGCAACAGCACGGACACCATTATCGTGGGCAAGTTTGACACCAAGAACCACACCATTGACATGGTGAACATACCCCGCGACACCCTCATCAACATCAACTGGGGCACCACCCCCAAGAAGATAAACACCGTTTACCCCGGCTACATGAACTCCGGCAAGTCCGGCATCGACGGCCTGCGCTATCACATCAAGGATATGCTGGGCTTCGAGGTGGACTTCTACGCGGTGGTTAACATCAACATGGTGGTTGAGGTCATTGATGCCATCGGCGGCGTGGACTTCGACGTTCCCATTTCCATGCACTACGACGACCCCTCTCAGGACTTCCATGTGCATCTTGAGCCCGGCTACCAGCACCTCAGCGGCTATGAGGCCATGGGCGTGTTCCGCTTCCGCACCGGCGGCTATGTGAACGGCGTTCTCACCTCCGGCTATCCCAGAGGCGACGTGCAGCGCATTGAGACTCAGCAGGCTCTGCTGATGGCCATTGCCGGACAGCTGCTGGACCTTGGCAACATCCCCAACCTGAAAAACATTCTTGACATCTGCGTTTCCAACGTGGAGACCACCCTCAGCGCAGCCAACATGGCCTTCTTCGCCCGCCAGTTCCTGAAGTGCAGCCGCGAGGACATCAACTTCCGTGAGACTCCCGTGTCTGCAGCCAGTCTCATAAACGGAGTCAGCTATGTCTCCATCAATATCGACAAGTGGCTTGAGCTGATAAACGATTACATCAGCCCCTATGAGCAGGAAATCACCCGGGCCAACGTGAACATGATCTCCGCCAACGAGAGCGGCAGCTGGATAGATTCCACCACCGGCCAGATAGCCGGCAGCTGGGAGAGCTTCTACTGCCACAGCTGCACCTATAAGAACAACTATGTGGCCAAGTACCACACCCCCGGCTTCTGCCCCCCTGATGAAACCGAGGTGACCGACGACCCTTTTGAGGGTGGGGAGACCGGTGAAGACAACACCGGCTCCACAGACAGCGGCTCCGGCGACACCGGCAGCGAAAACTCCGGCGGCGAGACCACCGCTCCTCCTGAGGAGAGCACTCCTGCAGAGAGCCTCCCCCCTGTCATTGAGGATCCCTTTGCATAAATCCATTTATATAGGGTAAAAAAACACCCACACCGACTTCGTTTGAACAGGTGTGGGTGTTGTTTTTTTAGAAAAACCCGACTCACAGTAAGCGTGGCTTTGTCCGGTTTTTCGATAAGTCTAAATCCCCCCCTCGTCAGAGGGGGATTTAGTGCATAAGTGCATAGATAATCGCATATGGGGCAGTGCACGCAAGGGAATTATGATTCACTGCTCTCCCGGACCATAATCCACAGCGACTGCGTGCATTATGAAGCGGGCGTTATAAAATTCATAGCTGCAGGTGGAGAGGGTCACCACTTTGTCCTCTGCAGCGGGCTCAAAGCCCGCATCGAAGCAGGATTTTGAGGCAGTTTCTTCAAGCCAGGCTTCAAATTCCGTATTTTCAAACTCGGTTTCCCAGGCGCTTTCCGTGACTTCCGCCACATAGCCGGAGAAAAATCTGAGCTTATACCTGCTTTCGGGAGTTAAAAAAAGTCCCTCGGGGTGTTCATCGAAAAATTCCTGCTCCTTGTAGTTATGGAGGTCATAGAACATGGAGCCGTCCCGCCGCCAGTGGCCGTAAATGACGGTGTTCGCCTCGGACATATCAGAGGCGATATAGGCATCCACAAAGAGGGAACCGGCATCGTTATAGCTGCCGTCTGCCAGCCGGTGGAGATAATAGTCGTTATCCTCACCCTGGACTACGGGATAGTTGATCTTTGTGCCCTCAATGTAAAGCCAGCCCACAATGTCCGGGCAGCTGAGGCTGAGCGCCTCAAAATCCACCTCCGGCCACAGGGTATCGTCCACCGGGTACTGGGGGGCCGTCTCCTGGGGCGCTTCCGTATTCTCGGGAAGCTTTTCGGGCTCCGGGCTGGGTGTGGGATCGGGCAAGTTCATATACTGCTCCAGCTCGCCGTAGCTATTCTGACCGGCACGGTACTCCCTAATGTAGTCCAGCGCCTTCCACCCGGAAAGGAGGAAGACGCAGGCAAAAAACACTATTAAAATTATTCTTACAGGGCCTCTCATGCTCAGCCTCCGTTGCTGATGGGAATGCTGACACCCCAGGTGTCCTCGACAGCAGGTATGCCATCGGTGTAGGGAGCGCCATCCACATCCGTGCTGCCAAGAGCTTGTATGGTCTGAGCGGCGATCTCGGCGGTAAGAGTATAGCCGCTTTGTTCGCTTATCGCCGTCAGGCTGGTGATTAGCGGCTCGGTGTAAGCACCGGGAGCGACATCTGAATTGTAGTACCAGAAGCCGCCATGCTCAGTCCACTGGGCTGTATTCATAACAATGGCATAGTCCTCTCCGGCTTTAGGATACTCAGACAGTACGTTCCCGTCGCTGTCTTTCCAGTTGACTACCAAGACCGCGCGAACATAGACAGAGTAGCCGGTGTTGGTGTTGCTGACTTTATAAGCATCACTTATATCGGGGTTTTTCTCCGTATCAACACTGAAGCTGTTATCCACAGGTCCGGCAGAGGTGGACAGATATGCCGCAACTCCACCGAAAGAGGCTGCAAGCACTACAACAGCTATAAGCAGCCATGCGGGCCAAAGTCTTCTCTTCGGTTTTTTTGCTAAATGTCTTCCGTGGGCCATCAGTCCACCTCCTTTCGTCAGTTGGTTTTTACTTCTACTTCTTTATGGTTCTCTCCGTGGAGCCAATCGGGGTCTGAGCTGCTGTGGGTGAAGGTGACCTTTGCAGATGCGTTGACTCTAAGGTCGACCTGGGCTCCGTCCGGGCTCACGGTCGGGTCTTCGTAGGCCCAAGTCCAGTTGCCGGTAATCTCACGCACAGTGTATACTCCTACGGGAACGCGGCGGATGATTACGGACTCTGTGCCTGTGAGCATAACGTTGGCAAGCACGGTGTTATCTTCTCTAAGCACCTGATACACTCCGCTGTCTGTTGCGCGCATATCCTTCTGCTCAATGATCAGCTCGCCATAATGGCGCTTATAGGTGTTGGTGAATACTAGCTTTTCCATCTCGCCCGTGGCCAGTCCGTAGGCTGTGCCTGCTGCGCCCTCGGTACCGTTTACCGTGAAGCCCACAGTGTAGTGGTCCTCCAGACTGCCGCTGTTGACGGTGCTGGTCATTCCGGTCTCGCTGATGGTGTAGGTGCAGGCGGGCAGATTGAGGTCTACCCACTCCCCGTTTTTCAGGGTAAAGCTCAGGCTGTTGTCCGTAACGCTCAGGGCCACTTCTCTCGCCGTGGTATCGTCCGCGCTGTCGTAGAACTTGGCGCTGATGCCCTTGGAGAGGTCAACCTTGCTGCTGTAGTTGCTAAAGCTGACAGTGAAGAAGAATACGTCATCCTCGGGTGCGGTATCTCCTGCGGGATAGCCCGCGGGGGTCACAACCGTCTTGCTGACAATAAGATTGGAATAATAAACCGGGTAAGCGTTCTGGCAGTTCAGGACGGTGGTCTCGCCTGTTTTTATGGTGGCGGGGTCCACGCTGTACTGATTGCCGTCGCTGATGTTGCCAAAAGAGCTGTCATAGCCCTCAACGGCCAGCTCCTTTACCAGATACTCGCCCACAGGCAGGTCCTTAATGAGAATATACTGGTTGTGCTTCAGATTGAAGCTCAGCTTGCCCTCGCTGTCCGCATTGATGGAAGTTATGCTTCCCTCAACGGTGGTGTGGGTGTCCTTTGTCTTTACAGCGCAGAGGAAGCTGCCTGTCAGCGCCGTGTCCTTCAGAGTAACTTCAAAGGTGAACTCCTGATTTGTATCGATAAGGGTTCCCTCGGTCACTATCACGATTTCCTTGCCCACCTGCAAATTGCCGGTAGTGCGCTTATAGGTGTTGGTAAACTTAGCCTCGGTGGGCACTGCTGTGTTGTTGACAAGCAGATTCTCATACTTGCCGGACTCAGGGATGGTTATGTACTGCTCCAGTCCGCCCGTGGACGAAGTCTCCGTCACAGTATAGTAACCGGCAGGGAGATTTGAAAAGCTCAGATTTCCGGACCAACTGGTCGTACCTTCGCTTTTATTAATGCTTATAGTGGGGTCATTTCCGTCGCTGTTTTTTACACTGACAACGCCGCCGGAAACATTGACTATTGCGCCGTCAACCCTGTATTCACCGTCAGGCAGCTCCGTTGTGCCGGTGATGGTGAATGTAAAGGTAGCGCTCTGCCAGTTGTCGTTTTCGTATTCCTGAGTAACGGTCTTGCTGACATTTAAGCTGCCTTTTTTGTAGGTGTTGTTGAAGGTGACTGCCGTGGGATGTCCGCCGTGAATACTGCCGCTTACTACGTGATTTGTACCGGTAACTTCATCGTTTTCATGCACGGCCTTGTTGTATTTGACGGTGTAGTAGTCATAGATATACCCAACAGAACCCTTCACTTCTTCCGTGACTATGAAGCTGCCAACAGGCACACCTTCCATCTTCACTTCACCGCCCACGGGAACCTGCACTTCAAAAGTGAACTCCGTTGCCGTGCTGGTCTCGCTGAGCGCGGGAACCGTGAATGTCGATTCCTCCGTTGCGCCGGCATTTTTCCATGTTATCACGCGGTCAACTTCGCGGGTAGAATTATCGGGGTTCAGCACAACGCTGACCTTGTAGGCCTCGGTGGCATCGGGGTCACTTTCATCCTGCTTGGTCACGTTCTTCATGATCACAAGATCGCCGGTATAGAAGGGGAAGCTGTTCAGGAAAGCAAGTGTTTCCACTTCGCCGTCCTTATCCAAGGTCACAGGATGGGTCTGTGCGATATAGCTGTTCACAGAAGTGCGGAAGCCGGGAACGTAGGTCTCGGTTACTTCGTAGCTGCCCATGGGAAGGTCGTGGAGCTGGATGCTCTCGCCGTGCTTCAGGCTGACTACGATGTCCTGAGTTCCTGCGCTGACACTCTTTTCGGTGGTGTTGCCATCAGCATCTTTGAAGGTATAGTGATAGACTGACTTTGGATAACCGTCCGGCTGATGGATGGTAAATACAAAGTCCTGCTGGAATACCCATGGGGGAATTTTAGAAATGCCTTCCTGCGCGGCTTGGGTGGCATCCAGCTCAACAGTCTTTGTCAAAAGCAATTCTGCGCTCTTGAGCTTATAGTAGAACTTGATGGTGTTGATGCTGGCTTTGCTGTCGGCTTCCATCTGGATATAGATGCTCTTGCTTGTGGCATCCACATCGTAGCCGTCGATGGGCTCATAGTTCTCCGTCACCTTGGAGCCGTAAAGACCGGAGAGGGGATTTCCGTTGCTGTCCGTGGTCCTGGTCTCTTTCAGAATGCGGTTGGTGGTCTCTTCCAGATACATTACCTGATAGGGATAGGAGTTGACGGTGTAATAGAAGTTCAGCTCCAGAGAGTCGTCCGCATCAATGATGCCGGACATAACATCCGCTGCGCCGTCCGTTCCTTTGCTCAGGTTTGTTCCTGTCTGCTTGTTTGCATCGGTCACTTCATAGCTGTATGTATAGCCGGGGATGGAAATGGGGCTTGCGGAGGCGGTTTCTCCGGAGAGACCCTCCTCGTCCGAGTAAGTATACAGATTATAGATGGAAGTGTCCGTGGAGCTCTGGATGAAATGCTGCACCAAATATCTGGCCTTATAGACGGGGGTGCCGGGGTTATCGGGGTCAACCACCGGGTCTGTGTAGGTATAGACAAACCGGATCGTGTTTGCTTCGATATTTGTCTCGGGGTCTGTGGTGCTTGGGACAATGATTTTCTGAATCTTCAGGGCGCTGGGGACATAGTTGTCGGGAAGCGACCATGTGGGATCAGACAAGTCGTCGGGGATGTACAGCTCGGTAACAACAGCCTTGTCGTTGTTCCAGTGCTGCTCAACATAGGCGGTGGCGGTGGAATCGTAGGTTTCCATGAACACAGCCTTGCCGTTTTCGGTCTTGAACGCGGGCCTTAGTGTTCCATCAGCTTCCTGCACATAGAACTCTACCTGATAGGGAACTTTGCCGTACTTCTTGTATACAAAGGTATAGCTGATGGGCTCTTCGCTATCCAAATCGTCCTCTGTAGGTGTAATGGAGTGGGAAGCTGTTGTGGGGAAGCAGCCGGTACGGTAGGCCTCATACAGAGAATTGCCGGTTTTGGCATCGAAGGTGCGGGCCTGTCCCACGCGGAGCATAAGGGACTCGGTGTCTGCGATTTGGGTGTGGTTGCCGCTGCTGTCTTCCACAACATAGTGGATCTCCACCGCTTTCATCACATTGCTGCGCCACTTGGCGTAGACCGTCATATCCTGGGTGATGGTCATGGTGGCAAAGTCAAAGGCCCGCTCATCGCCGCCTGCATCCTTGTAGAACCAGCCGATGAAGCTTGCATCGCCGTTGGACAGCTTCGATTCATCGGGATGGGACCCCTCGGGGACCGGTTGGTCGTGGGTTACGGCCACGGTAGTGCCGATTTGGTTGCTGCCGTTTTTGGCATCGGCTTCCGTGGGATAAATTTTAACATCGTGGGTGATAAGAGTCCAGTTGGCGTAGAGAGTAAGGGCGCTGTCGGGCATAGTGGTGCCGCTGAGCTCAAACTTTGTGCCGGAGATGGCGTTGGAGGTGGTGTACCAGCCGTCAAACTCGTAAAGGTCTTTCAGAGAATCGTCGTAGTACTCCAGATTTGTGGGAGCCTTGCCGGAAATCTCCTCGCCGAAATACACGGTCTGGGCATACTCCTGTGTGCCGTTTACGAACTTCAGCGTGTGGCTTTCCCGCTCGTAGAAGAAGTTGACTGTATGTGCTTCTTTATAGATGAGATTGCCGTCTGCATCGTAGAGAATGGGGTTATCCACTGGATTGTAGATGATTTGGCCGCCGTTGGATTTGTGCAGAGTTTCAGAGGTATATTCGTCAGTATACGAATAGCCGTTAATTGCGGGGGCTGTCTGCTCACCAACGGAGGAGTTGTCCACCGTGTCATAAGTGGCGAGGAGATAGTATGTCGTGCCCTTGTATTCTTTGGTGCTCAGGGCAGAGATGTCCTGTCCGTCAAGAACCGGTACATAAATGTTGTAGCGGTAAAGTTCTGGGATGCTCCAACCTATGTCAGCACCGTTTTCCCAGAAGCAAAGGTAAGCAACTGTTGAAGAATCCGTGTAATTTTTGTCAACATCAAAAAGAAGCTGATAATCAAGCTCATTATAATTGCCCTTAATGGTCTGGTTGCCGGAATTCAACTGAGAATAGTATACATGATGCTCGCCGTTCCAAGCGCTGACGAAAGCCTCGGTTCCGGCCCAGGAGGTGTTGTTTTTATCGCTATCAGTATTCAGTCTGGTTACGGAATTAAATACAGCGCAGGGCCAAAGGGCTGAGATGTCTGCACCGTACTTCGCGGTGAAGGAAATATAGTGATACTGGTACTGAGTTCCGCTTACAGTGGAGGAATCGCTGCCGGTGGTATAGCCGCGTGCGCTTCCGCTTGCGTTCAGCGTAGGCAACTCATCGACCTGTCCTCTCTCGGAAGAGTAATCTTTCATATAGTGGTCCAAAAGGGCGATTTCGTTTCCGTTGTCGCTGATAGTGGCGCTTGCGCCGAAGCGATATGTGGAGCCGCCGATAACATAATACTTCGCATCGGTTCCGCTGCCGCTGGACATGGCATAATAGAACTTCAGAGTATATTCATTTCTGCTGTAATAGACATTGATAACAGTGGAGCCGTCGCCTTCGATGACAATATTCTCGTCAGCGTGGCTGTACTGAGAATAACGCTTCTCGTAGATGTCCATAGCGCTGACTGTGGCGGCATCCAAATAGACGGTGTAATCCTTGTAGGTCTCGCCCTGCACCGGGTTTCCGGCTATGCCGTCGTTGCGCTGTACGGAAGCCCAGAAGTTATAGCTGCCGGGGGCGTTGGGGTCTTCCAGCCAGTATGCAACGGTATATTCTATGCCGGAATTTGCAGTCCAGCCAGCGGTGTAGGTCCGGTTCTCGGCGGGCATGGTGGCGGGAATGGTGCTGTTCCAGCCTGCGAAGGTGTAGCCGGGTTTATAGGGCGTTGCCACGGAAATGTCCGCGCCGTAACGGGCGTAAATGGGCTCTGCGCCATAGCCGCCGTCCAGCTCAAAGGACATGAGATAGTAGTTGCGGTCGTAGTAAATGTCCACCATGGTGCTGCTGTCGGCAGCAATCTCTTCATGGTAGTGGGCGAGTGCGGTGAAGCCGGTATAATCCTTGGCTGCGCTGTCGCTGGTCAGATCTTCCGTCTTACCGGAGGCCATGGTGGTGTCCACCCAGGTGTATTCATCGTCGTCCACATTCTGCTGATAGTGGCGCACGGTGTAGGAGACTTCCGCGGGGGAATAGGTGACGGTATAGGAAAGGTTGCCGGTAATCGGGCCCAATTCGGACAGGTCCATGGAGGCTATGTTGGGTTCATAACCCACGCAGTCGGGGCTGATGACGTTTCCTTCCTCCAGAGTGTCGCCGTCCACAACCTCTGCAATATAAGGTGGGGCCGCGCGCTGACCGGCGAATTTGGAGTCTGCCCCATACACATACTCGATGGTGACAGTGTGAATGATCATATCCTCGTTATTTGTGTCAGTGGAAGTCAGCATAGACTCGCCGCTCCGGGAAAGCTGGAAAGTCGCCATCTCGGAGGGGAGCTCCTCATAAGCCACAGCCTCCGTATCAACTTCCGTCTCTGTCACTGGGGCGGGGAGCGGATCCGGTGCACTTGCGTTTTCCACCTTGACCGGCTCTGCTTCGGCTTCCGCCTCAAGGGAGGTCACCAAAACAGCCTCGGTATATTCTGTTTCTTCATCAGATACCGCGGCGCAACGGACGCGGGCTGCTCCGTCCGCATCCAGAAGACTGCCGAGAAGGGCGTAGCTCAGACTGAGGCTGCGGTCGGTCTGGGCGTGGATGTCCACCCAGATCTCGCTGCCGGGCAGGCATATCTGCCACTGGTACTGAGCGCCCTCAGGAAGATTTTCGGCGGAAACAGTGATTTTCTCGTTTTTGGCCAGGCCGAGCTCTGTGACCGCGGCGCCGTCAAAACTGATGAAAAAGCCGCCGTCTGTGAAGCCCACCATGAGGCAGCAGCTCACAAGTGTAACAAGTGCCACAAGGGCGGACATTATTCTTTTGTAAAGACGTGTTTTCAATGTCAACCCTCCTTTGGCTTGAAATTTGTCAGGGAATAGCTTTGTATACATCCTGGGCTGTACTGCCCATGGCGGTTTCGCCCAGACAGGCGTAGAATGTAAGAGTATCTGAGGTGGAGTCGCTGTGCTTAAGCTCCTGTCCCACCACCATTTCATCATTCAGCAGGATGTAAGCAGGGCTTGTGGTGCTTGCGACGGAGGCATCGGCTATGGCTTTTGCAGTGCCGCCTTCGGCATACACATATACCGCGCCGCCGTGTTTGCCCGTAATGCCAAGCGCCAGCCAGCAGTCACGGATGTTGTAGCCAATAGCCTCGTTTGGGGTGCTGTCCACCACCTCGATAAAGAGATAGGCGGGAATATCCGTCTTGCCGCTGATGATAACATGGGGGTCCTTGGGAACATTCAGTCCGGGGAGCAGAACATATTCGTTGCCGCTGACATAAGTTCCTGCACTCAGCACATAGCTGCCATCCGGGTTGCGCAGAGCTTCGCTCTCCCGCAAGATGAGTTCCTTGGCCAGCTCTGCGGAAAATGAGACATTCCCACTTACGCTTACGGTACGGATATATTTGCCCACGGAGGAGCCGATGAGGGATAAAGACGCCATGGCGAGGATAAGCAGCATCAGCAGCAGGCGGAGGAGTTTTTTCTTCTTCATAGCTTCCACCCCTCTCAGTCAAGCTGTGCAGCAGTGACGTCCACTGTGAAGCTCATGTTCTTTTCACCTTTAATGCCGGACATTTCTTTGCTTATATCGCTCCACTGCCCATCAGCCACGGAGAGTGTCAGTGTGTGGCTATTGGAGCTCACGCCGGGTGCCAGAGAGCTTTTGGCGGGAAACTTAATGGAACTGCCCTCAACCAGGCCGATGTTTCCATCCAGCTCTGCGCTCAGGCCGGAGGGGACGGCCTCAGTGAAGCTGAGCACAAGGGTGTATTCGATGGCGACCTCGGAGTTGTTGGTTACCGTAATGGTATATTCTCCGCTTTTTTGAGCGTTGCTGAGCTGGATTCCGTCGCTGAGAGAGACCTGCACATCAAATTTTGCCACTCTTGCGGAGTCATCTCCTCCGGCCATGGCAGTATAGCGGGCATAGAGACCGCCGGTGAGGCGTATGGATATGAGGGTAAGGCATAGCAGAATGAGGGCGGCGCGCATGGGGATATTGACGTTTTTCTTTTTCCTTCCGCTCATTAGCCCTCGCCTCCCTTCAGTTTTCCTGTTCCTCTTTCAGCCTGCGGATCTCGGCCTTGATTTTTTCCAGCTCTTCGCTGTCCTTTTTTTTCTTGTTCAGATATGGCAGTTCCACCAGCAGCACCGCGCACACCAATAGTGCCACGCTTACCACCGGGGTCTTGATAATTCGCACCGCAGTGCCGATGCCGGATACATGCCCCACCACTTCGCCCTTTATGGTCTCTGCGCGGATGGGCTGGTCGGGGGCGTTGTTGGCATCCCCCTTGGTGACCACGGTCTCCCCGTCAGTCTCCACTATGCGGTGGACAACCAGCACGGAGCCGCTTTGGTACACCACTATGTCTCCCTCCTCGTAGCTCTCCTGAGCCTTTACGAGGATAAGGTCGTTTGTCATTATGACGGGTTCCATGCTGCCGGACAGCACCACCGCCGCCCCATAACCGAAGGGCATGGGCAGGGCGTTGCCGCCCAGACTCTTGGCGTTCCAGAGGTAGATGTTCACGCCCAGAACAAGGCTCACCAGCACCAGCAGCCCGGTGCGCGCGGCGGCTTTTATCTTTTTAGACATGGACATCCTCCCTTTTGCCCTTGGGCAGGAAGATGAGCAACAGCAGCGCCAGCAGAGAAAGACCCATGATGGCAAACATCAGCATGATGCCGCCGTCATCGCCGGTCTTGGGTACGCCGTCGTCGTCGGGTGTGGGCTCGGGAGTGTAGGTGGCCATGGTGTTAATAACGATGGTGAGGCTGATGTCCTCCTCCACAGCCAGATCGCCAAGCATGGTGTCGTAGCTGTCGTTGCCCTCGAAGGGCCACTCCCACTCCAAAGTGAAGGGGATAACATTGCCCGCCTTCACCGTGCCCTCGCGGCTGACACCGTTGAGCTCCAGCACGGGAGCCTTTGCCTCCGGAGAGCCTGTGAGGTAGTTGTTTTGATAGTCATAAAGGCTGGCCTCCACGGGGATAACATACTCGCCGTGGGAGAAATATGCCTCCACGTCCAGCCTGTAGGCAAGGTCCACATTGCCGTTGTTTTCAAGGCTGAAGCGGTAGCTGTTCTCCGTGCCGGGGGCCAGAAGCTTGTCCCCGTCGGAGCTTTGCACGGTGACCCTGGCCTCGCCGTTTTCATAGCTGAGGCGGAATATCTCAATATCCGTCTCGCCCTTCCATACGCTGCGGTCGTCATACACCCGGAAGCCGGGATTGGCCGCCAGCGCGGCGGGGGCATAGCCGGAGGAGCTGCCCTCGCGGTAAGCGGAAATGGGGGTGAAGCCGCCCCTGCTGTCCAGATAGCCCTCGGTCACCCTTGTGGTGCCCAGAGAGGAGGTAAGGGGTATATAGTGGCTCTTGTCCTGCTGGGAGTAGCCCAGAAGTCTGGAAAAAAGCAGAGTGCTTGTGAGGAGTATGCACAGCACCAGGGCGATAAGCGCGGGAATGCTGCTTCTATTCTGTTTTCTGAGGCTTGAATAGCTGTTCACAGCGTTCCTCCCGGTGTTGTTTTTTTCTCCCGAAGGGTCTTTTCCTTTTTCCAGGACCTGATGGCTCAGGACTTCGAAAAGGGAAAAGACGGAAGCGCCCAGCCCAGCCACGAAGGCCGGGCGCTTCCAATCCAATAGATCGGGTTCGCAGGGGTTATGTATCAGTCGATCTGGGTAACGGTGCAGGTGACGTCGAAGGTGATAGTGCTGGCACTACCGCGAGCAGCCATGTTGCCCAGCTCAGTGTCCTTAGCGTCGGTCTGAGCGGAACCGGCAGCGCCCTCAAAGGCCCATGCCCATGTATAGGTGCCATTCAATGCATCAATGGTACTCAGATCGGTGTTAGGTGCATAGTCGCCTGCACCCTTGGTGACCGCATTAAGAAGGGCGGTTTCCAAAGCGGTTTCGGAGTCGTAGGCAAGTCCGTTAATTTCGGTTCCGTTGATGTTGAAAAGGATAGGGCAATAATAGCCGCTGGCAAGAGTCCAGCCAGTGAGATCAACGTTGGAACCTTCATAGGAAACACGAACAGCAACCTCGGGCGTACCACTAAGTGTAACACCACCGAATGTACCTTCGGTTCCGGGTGCAACCAGCTTGTCAGAGGTGCTGGAAACTACAGAGTTTGCAGTGACGGAATAATTAGCATCTTCTTTTGCATACTCGGTCTTAAAAGCATCGCCAGTGACAGTTGCAGTAACGCCGAACTTTGCAACGCGAGCGCTGTCGTTTGCGCTGCCTTCGGTGACATACTTTGCGAAGGTGCCGCTGATTACGCTGGTGCTGAGAAGGGTCAGGACCAGAATAACGGCTGCAAGACGCATCATTTTGTTCTTTTTCATAATTTGTTCTCCTTTCCTGAATACTTTCTTTCCCCCACCGGGGAATGATGATTTTACCGGGCATACTCTGCCCATTCGCGGAGAATGCCGCGGCATTTTTATCTTCACTCCCCGGCGTGGCTTCCAAGGAGGGGATAACAATTTTGGTGTTTGGCTGCAGTGGCGGAAACGGCGGGAGCAAGCCCCCGCCCTACGGGGCGGTATTATTGCAGCGTTTCGGTTAATTTTACACCGTAGGGGCGCTTCACGAAGCGCCCGTATGTCGGACCCGGTGCGCGGGCCGGCCGGTGTCCGGCCCCTACGGGGCGGTATTGTTGCAGCATTTCAGTAGGGGCGACCTGCGGTCGCCCGCCGGCACTTATTCTTCCTTCGCTGTGGCCTCGGCCTGCTCTTTTTCGGCCTGCATTTTTCTCAGCGCCTCAAGCTCCGCAAGGAGAGCATCGGTATCCTGCTGCTTGGCCTTGTCCTGCTTCTTGCGGCGGAGCATATCATAGCCCACCAGCAGGATTATAGGGCAGACAACGCAGACGATAAGGCCCGGTGTGGTCTGCATGAACATGGCAACCTTGCCCATTCCGGGTATGCGGCTGCGGTAAACGCCAACAAGATTGTCCTCAGGCACCAGCACCTGGTCCTCGGCATTGTTGTTGTCACCCTTGGTGCGGAAAGAGAGCTCTCCGCCTTCCTCCACCACTTCTATAACGCGGTGAGTTACAATGGCGCTCCCGCTGCCCATGGGGTCGAAGAAGGAAATAACATCGCCCTCGTCAACATCCTCGGCCTCCACCGAGTTGCAGATGATGAGGTCGCCGCTGCTTATCTCGGGATACATGGAGTCGGTGAGGACGATGAGGGGGAAGATGCCGCCAACAGTAGGCACGTCCTCGGAGGTGAAGCTCTTCACTATCAGGATGCAGTTAATAATAAGGATGGGCAGCAAAATGAGGCACAGTACGGTTCCGACTACGGTCAGCACCTTGTGCATGGAAGAGGAGTTTTTTTGTTTCATAGTAGCTTACCTCGTTTTTCGTTATGTTGCCGCGATGGCTGCCGCGGATGGGAAAGAGGCCGCGGGGGAAGGGCAATATCTTTCCAAGTCCTCTTGTAAACACCAATAACCCCACGCAAATCCAAATTTTTTGGATTTGGGGTGAGGCTGGCTTAATAAAGTTTTAATAATTACGGCATAATGGTACAATTTAGCTATTATACCAAGACCACACTATTATATATTATGTTAAGTCACAAATCAAGAGATTTCGCTGCAAGATATTGGGAATTGGCATAAATTTTGCGGCCTGTCTGCTCCTGCGGGCTGGAAACAGTGGCAGAAATGTGATATAATTATGCCAGAATAAAACACGGAGGTAAGGCATGATTAAAATACTGTTCGTATGCCACGGCAATATATGCCGCTCACCTATGGCTGAGTTTGTGATGAAGGATATGGTAAAAAAGGCGGGCTGCGCCGGGGATTTTGAGATAGCTTCCGCCGCAGTCAGCGCTGAGGAACTGGGCAACAGCGTGTATCCCCCTGCAAGAAGAAAGCTGGCGGAGCATGGCATCTCCTGCGCAGGCCACGCCGCCCGACAGATGACCAAGGCAGACTACGCCTACTGGGACTATCTCGTCTGCATGGACGGCTCCAACCTCCGCCGGATGGAGCGCATCTGCGGCGGAGACGGCGAGGGAAAGATGAGCCGCCTTATGGACTTCAGCTCCCGGCCCGGAGATGTGGCCGACCCCTGGTACACCGGGGACTTCGAGGCCACGTGGCAGGATGTGAGCGAGGGCTGCGCCGCATTGCTGGAGCATCTGGGCTACTGAGATATGGAATATTGCAGCATCCCGCCCTGCCAAAAATGAGAGAGCCTGTGCGAAAATTCGCACAGGCTCTCACAGTGTGTCAAAGAAGTTACAATTGAATCGGAGTCATTGTGGGGAGCGCAGTAGGGGCGGACCGATGTGTCCGCCCACAAACGTGGCAATCCGCACCCCCATTTCACACAGCCCTCGTAGGGGACGGCGTCCTCGACGTCCCGCAAACGGCATACGGCAAGCCCCCCGCCCTACGAGATTCGACGCTAAGCATGTGCGCGTTCGCCGGGAAATGTGGGTAGCCAGCGGGCTCTAACGAAAATATCAATCCCTCAGTTATTTTTCCCTCGGGAAAAAATGAGAGCTCCCTTTACACAAGGGAGCCTTTAAAGGTTAGTCAGAAACAACGAACTTCCCTCCTCGCGGCATAGCCGCTGTGGTCGGCGGCTAAAAACATGCCACCGGCATGTTTTCTTATCGCCCCGACACAAGGGAGCCTAAGTCGGAGGCCAAGCGGTCTTAGGAAGACAATTAGGAAAACCAACTCCTTGG
>JAZSFJ010000108.1:0-5217 GCA_045532145.1 Oscillospiraceae bacterium | reverse complement strand
CGGCGAGCCTATAGGCTCTGCCGGCAACATGCCCTAAGGGGGCTGTGCAAACCACCGGCACGGCCGGTGGTTATGATTATAAATCCAATGCCGCGTGATAGCCACGGAAGGTGGCGCCGCGGACGGTGGAGGGCTCTACGCAGTCGCCTATGACCTCCACAATGGGGGCGGTCCCACGAAGAGCATCCACAACCTCGCTGCGGGGACGAAGTCCTGCGGCGAGGAGAATGGTGTCACACTCGATAAGCCTGTTAATTTCATTTCCGTCTTTGCACAGCAAGCCATCACTCATGACGGCGACGGCGGTGAGCTCGGTGCGCACCTTCACATACTTATCCAGCTCCGCCATAAGCAGGGGGCGGTGGCGGGGATTGGCATCGGGAGCAAGAGTGCTTCCCATCTCCACAATGGTGACCTCATGGCCTTTCATGGCAAGGTGCAGGCCGCTTTCGCAGCCCACCATGCCGCCGCCAAGAACGGCTACACGATGGCCAATCTCGTTTTCCCTTGTGTCCAGAGCGGTGGCGGGTATTACCTTGCCGCTCTCGATGCCGGGAATAGGAGGCACAGCGGATTCGCTTCCCACAGCCACCATGAGAGCATCGGGGGCAAAGGAGCGGACAAACTCCGGAGTAACGGGGGTGTTCAGTCTTATCTCCACTCCCGCCTTTTCCAAAAGACGGCTCATGGTCTGGGTATATTGGGGGAATGCGGCCTTAAAGGGCACATTGTATTCGCACTTGAAGTTGCCGCCAAGAGCACCGCTTGCCTCGCAGAGGGTGACGGAGTGACCACGTTTTGCAGCGGTAAGAGCGCATTGCATACCTCCGGGGCCGCCGCCTGCCACCAGAACGCGCTTGCTCTCTGCTGCGGCGGGTATGAAGCGGGCTTCGTACTCCCGGCCAATCACCGGGTTCAGGGCGCAGACTCTTGTCTGGGTGAGCATACGCTCCGCGTGGCAGACAAAGCAGCGTATGCAGCGGAGAATTTCCTCCGGGCGATTCTGCTCCACCTTTTTGGGCAGAAAGGGGTCAGCCAGCAGGGCGCGGGCCATGCAGACTATGTCTGCCTGACCGGAAGAGATAATTTCCTCCATCTTCTCCGGCTCGCCCAGATAACCAACGGTGGCCACGGGAATTTTAACATGCTTTTTTATCTCGGCGGCGTAGTGGACATTGCAGCCGTGGGAGCGGAACATACTGGGATGGGTCACGCCGAAGTCGGGCTCACCCCCTGCGGAGACATGGAGAATATCCACTTTGTCCTCAATGAGCTTTGCAAAGGCAATGGCGCTTTCAAGGGTAACGCCGCCCTCGGCCTTTTCCATGGCGGAGAAGCGGACCTCGATGGGGAAGCCGGGGCCCACCTTTTCCCTCACGGCGTCTATTATCTCTATAGCCAGCCGGGCGCGGTTTTCAAAGCATCCGCCGTACTCGTCTGTGCGGGTATTGGTGAGAGGTGAGAGGAACTGATGGATAAGCCAGCCGTGTCCTGCGTGTATCATCACCATGTCAAAGCCAGCTTTTTTGCAGAGAGCAGCTCCGTCAGCCCATTTTTTTACGGTCTCGGCTATCATTTCCTTTGTCATGCCCCGGACCTCAGTGTTATTCACAATGCCGTCCACAGGGCCATAGTGGTAGTTTTTATCTCCATGACGCTCGGAGGCCACCACATCGAAATCGGAGAGCATGCCCGCATGGTTGAGCTCAATGCTGGCCAGCGCGCCGTGGCGCTTTATGGCGCGGGCGGCATTGGTGAGGCCTGCCAGAACTCCGGGATTTGTGAGGTTAATAAGTCTGCCGTGGCTCTTGCCGTGGGCGTAGTCCACGCAGGCCTCGCTTATGGTTACGATGGCAGCGCCGCCCTTGGCTCTCTCCTCGTAAAAGGCGATGGCGCCCTCTGTGAGGCAGCCGTCCTCAGTCAGGTCGGGAAAGCCCATGGGAGCGGAGACCATTCGGTTTCTGAGAGTGCGTTTGCCCACCTTCAGATATGAGCAGAGGGCGGGGAAGAGGGGCGTATAGGCATTAGACATAGGTAAAACCACCTTTGATTTTTCTGTGCTTTGATTTTATCAAAGCATGGGCAGTGCGTCAATAAACTATGCTTTCGGGATTTCTTCGAAGCTTGTTCTATAGCTCAGCGGTGTCATACCGTGGCGCTTGCGAAAAACCCGGCCAAAATAGCCTGCGTCCTCAAAGCCGCATCTGGCGGAAATTTCCCGCACGTTCATATCCGTGCTCCGCAGCAGGTGACAGGCAAGCTCCAGACGGCACTGGATAAGATACTGTATGGGGGTCATGTGGAAGCGGCTGCGGAAGCAGCGCAGGCACTCGCTCTTGCTAACAAGGGCGGCATTGGCTATATCCTCAAGGGTAATATGGTTGACATAATTAAGGCGGATATAACTGAGCATCTGTTTCAGGCGGAACTGGCTCTGGCGGTTTTGGCGGGAGCACATATGCATGGGAAAGCTGTCCATTCCCTGAAGAAGCTCAAGCCAAAGCTCGCTGAGGCGGATTTTCAGAGCAAGCTCCACCCAGGGACCCTCCTCCTTGTAGCAGTCGATGCATTCTCTCAGCTTTTCCAGCATGGGTGCATGGGCCGGGTCCTGGCACCGGAGGTGTATGAATGGCAGCTTTGCATTTCCGATAACCGGGAGCAGGCTTTTATCATACACGCGGCTTTCCGGTGGGGCAATAAGCTCAGGGGAGAAAATCATGGTATAAGCGCAGGCGGGCGCATCCTCCCGGACTGAGCAGAACATATGTAGCTGTCCTGCGTTTATAAAGGCGCCGTCCCCGGGGGCAAGATGAAGCCGCTCGTCGGAGGTATGTATCTCAACTTCGCTCAGTGCCAGCACAAATTCCAGCTGAGGGTGCCAGTGCCAGCGTATGCAGCCGTTGGCATACTTGTCCACCTCATCGTGAAAAACAGTGAGGGGAAAGGCGGGGTCAAAGTGCTCCACATATTCAAGACCGTTTTTGTCAATATTCAGGTCGGTGATCTTCTGTATCTGCATACGGCGATTTACTCCTATAAATAAAGGGTAATTCAGCAATAACAAAATTTTAATTACGATATTGTCACATTTTATTATATAAAAATAGGTGAAGTGCTGTCAATGGGGAGAGAAGTAAAAGCTGTAATGAAGCTGAATTGTGGAAAAAATTTCTTGACCTTACACCGGGTGGAACCTTTATAATAAAATAAAAAGGAGGCGACGCCATGATCAAAAGGATAGTTTCATTTATTCTCAGTGCTGCCCTGCTGACCGGACTATGTGCCTGCGGGCGGGACACAGAGAAAATTTCGCAGCCCCAGGCAGCACCGGCCCTTTCCATTACTGCCGCTGATTTCGCTGACGGAGAGCATAAGCGCAGTGAGGAATATATGGCATCCTTCAAAACAAAAGGTGTTGAGCTTGACGGCATAAAAATATACTTTGCGAACACAGTTTTCGACGAGACAGCTTCACCCGCTATGGCAGAGGAGATAGCGAGTTTTTATTATACCCTCAAGGCTCTAAAGCCCAACATGGCCTCCAATGTGACAATGTATATAGTTAATCTTACATTGGATGATGGCCCTATGCTTATTGACAACACCCTTTATTTCAACAGCGGAGATATGGGGAAAGGAGACTACGGCACCTATCTGGCAGGAGCTGCCTACGGCGTTTGGGAGCATTGGAAGCGGGTGGGACTTGCCCTCATTGCTCAAGGTGATGCTGCGGCGGCCGGATTCTCTCCGGGGGAGCTTCAGGAATACATCTATAAAAACGGAAGCGATTCCATCCTCTCCCTCCATCACTGCTTCTTCAACGATGAATTTGCCGATGAGGCCACAATAGCTATGGCTGAGGGCTGCGCCCGCTCCCTTGCGGAGTTTATTATCGATGAGCACGGCTTCAAGGCCCTTTGCGATGATATGGGGGGAGAAATGCGCGGCCTTTGGCTGGAAAGCCTTGGTCTTGATTACGACCCTGGCTGGCTGGATGAGCCGGAGGCCATGTATCTGAACACTATGCCCAGCTTTGAGGGCAACGACCATCCCCTTGTGCTCTGGGGCGACATGATGCAGCTTTATCTCAAAAGAGTGGACTGGCTTTCAGACGCAAACCGGGTCTACGACTTTCTCCTGAGCTTTTCCCGGCAGATACTCAGTCTCTACGGCTATATTTACCATGAGGCTCCGGCACACTATGAATATCTTATGAGAACAGGTGATATAGGCATAGTGCATTTCAGAGACAGCGATTATCCCACCGGCTCTCTGGCGGGAACTGCCCGAGGAGAGTGCATAGTCACCTCTTCCGGGGATGCCCTTCATGAGCTAAGCCATCTTGTTGTGCCCTGCACGGAACCACAGAAAGAGGAACTGCGCTGGCTGAGTGAGGGACTGGCAACTTATCTTTCTGCACCCTTTGTTCCCTTGGAGGAGGACAGGATAGCTTCGTCGTTTGTGGATGCAGCGGAGGGTAATTTTGGTTTGGAACTTGTTGATGAGGATATTTCCTTCATTGAAGAAAGCGACAGGATATTTGAGCTTCTTAATGGCTGTTGCATGGCGGAAGCGGGAAGCCTGAATGAGCCTGTATACAGGGTTTATGAGGCTTTGGGGGCAGCAGCTTACCTTAATCCCGACTATAATTCTGCGCCCGGAGCCACCCGCTCAATGGCTGAGCTTTATCCGCTCAAGGGCAGTTACCCGGGAAATGAACTCAGCTATTTTGAGTCCATGATATTCGTGGACTATCTGGTTGGAAAGTACGGCCTTGATACTCTCATAGCCGCTGTGATGGACTCTGAGGCTTATTACGAGCTGTTCCCCACATCCGCCGCATTCCGCCTTGAGCACGAAGAGTTTTTTGCTCAGTGGATAGAGCCACTGAGATGAGAATGATATACACACAGATTAATAATACGAGTTTTGTAGGGACCGGCCTCCGGACGGTCCGGTGGTAGCTTCCAGAGTGTCAAAGAACCCGTCATTGCGATCGTAGAGCGGGCGAGAGCCGTACGCCTGATTATACGGAACGATGTGGGCATCGTCCCCTACGAGGGCGGTGTGAAATGGTGCGCCGTAGGGGCGGATGCCCTCATCCGCCCGCAAAAAGGGAGATGCGGATTGCCACGTCGCTTCGCTCCTTGCAATGACCGCATTTCTTTAGCTTTTTTTGACACACGTAAAACAAGTCGGATCGTAGCCATGTCGTTC
>JAZSFJ010000139.1:0-30134 GCA_045532145.1 Oscillospiraceae bacterium | reverse complement strand
GTGCAAAGTTTATGCACAGTGAGCCTCAAAACTCATATTCAGGGGTTCATGGTGTAGTTGGGAGCTTCCTTGGTGATATAGATATCGTGGGGGTGGCTCTCCTTGAGACCGGCGGAGGTGATACGGACAAACTGGCTGTCGGTGCGAAGCTCTTCAATATTGTGAGCGCCGCAGTAGCCCATACCGGAGCGCAGGCCGCCCATCATCTGATAGATGGTCTCGGACACGGGTCCGCGGTAAGGCACACGGCCTTCCACGCCTTCGGGAACGAGCTTTTTGTTGTTCTGCTGGAAGTAACGTCCCTTGGAGCCCTTTGCCATTGCGCCAAGGCTGCCCATGCCGCGGTAGACCTTGAACTGACGGCCCTGGAACATCTCATTCTCGCCGGGGCTTTCCTCGCAGCCTGCAAGGAGAGAGCCCAGCATGACAACGCTGCCGCCGGCTGCAAGAGCCTTGACAACGTCACCGGAGTACTTGATGCCGCCGTCGGCGATGATGGGAACGCCATACTTGTCGGCACGCTCTGCGCTCTCGAGAACAGCGCTCAGCTGGGGAACACCGATACCTGCAACAACACGGGTGGTGCAGATAGAGCCGGGGCCGATACCGACCTTGACGCAGTCTGCGCCGGCCTTGATGAGAGCCTCGGTGGCCTCAGCGGTGGCAACGTTACCTGCGATGAGCTGGATGTCGGGGAATGCGTTCTTCACGATGCCAACGTTGCGCATGATGTTTGCGCTGTGGCCGTGGGCAGAGTCGAGGACGAAGGCGTCAGCGCCGGCATCGGCAAGCTCCTTGGCGCGCTCGAGAAGGTCGTTGGTGACACCCAGAGCGGCGGCGCAGAGGAGACGGCCGCGGCTGTCCTTGGCTGCGTTGGGATAAGTGAGAGCCTTTTCGATGTCCTTGATGGTGATAAGGCCCTTGAGGTGATAGTTGGAGTCTACGATGGGGAGCTTTTCGATCTTATGGGCGCCCAGAATGGCCTTGGCCTCTTCAAGGGTGGTGCCTTCCTTACCGGTGACCAGATTGTGCTTGGTCATAACATCGCCGATGAGACGGCTGTAGTCGGTCTCAAACTTCATATCACGGTTGGTGATAATACCGATGAGCTTGCCGTTTTCATCAACCACAGGAACGCCGGAGATGCGGAACTTGGCCATAAGAGCCTCTGCTTCTGCCAGAGTGCGCTCTGCGGTCAGGGAGAAGGGATTGGAGATAACGCCGTTTTCGCTGCGCTTGACAAGGTCAACCTGCTCGGCCTGAGCCTCGATGGTCATGTTCTTGTGGATAACGCCGATACCGCCTTCACGGGCCATGGCGATTGCCATTCTGGACTCGGTAACAGTGTCCATAGCGGCGCTCATGATGGGAATGTTGAGCTTGAGATTCTTGGTAAGTCTGGTGGAGAGATCGATCTGAGAAGGAAGAACATTGCTCTCTGCGGGAACCAGGAGAACGTCGTCATAGGTCAGACCCTCACCGATGAAACGATGTGCATAAGATTCGTAAGACATATGTTATCACCCCAAATAAAAATATTTTATTTATTTTAGCACGAAAAATGGGAAAGTCAATAGTTTTTTGACACAGGAAAAAAGAAATAATTACCTGCTATTTTCCTTCTCCGCTTCTCGCGTAATAGAAAATGTACTGCTGGGCAAGACCCGCGTAGTCCCCAAGGCTTTTAGGGTCGAAATCCGGGGCAAAATGCTCCTTCAGCGCCCGCTTCATCCAAACGTCCACGGGAAAGGCCTCCATGTGGCCAAGGCCGAAGAGCAAGGCGCAGTTTGCCACCTTCACACCTACGCCTTTAAGAGCAAGAAGTCCTTTCAGCGCACTGTCGGCATCGGCGGCAGCAAGAGCCTCCAGATCAAGCTCCCCGGAGACTATGGCTCTGGCGGTGGAAACTATATACTCTGCCCGGTAGCCGCTGCGTATAGGAGCAAGCTCCTCCGGCTCAAGAGCGGCAATGGTCTCGGGAGATGGGAAAGAATAAAACTCCCGGCCCTCAAATTCCAGCACTTCTCCCCATCCGCGGCAGAGCTTTTCAACTATGCCCTTTATACGTGGAATATTGTTGCACTGGGAGATAATAAATGAGCAAAGGGCCTCCCAGCGTTCCTGACGGAGTATGCGTATACCCGCTCCAAATTCGGCGCAGCGAGAGAGATACTCTCCGGCATCAAAGCCCAGACGGATGGACTCATAGTCCCTGTCCATGTCCAGATAGTCACGCCAGATACCGTTGTAGTCCTCCTCCAGACAAATTATGTAAACCTTTTCACCCTCGGTGACCACCTTTGCGGCCCGGCCATGGGCCACACCCCAGTAGTCTCCCCTCTCGTCGGCATTCCAGCGAAAGCACTGGCCGCACTCAAAGGTTTTGACAGGGTCAATTTCCCTGATGGAGCCAAGGTATATTTTATTCAATCTGCTGTCTTGCATAGGCTTCTCCATAAAGCTATAATGATAACATTATAATGCCTTGCGCAAAAAATTTCAATAATCGACACCCGGTGATATATATGGAAACTAAAAAAAATCCCTGGCCGGTATGCATAGGCTGCACCCTGCTGCTCTTTTGCACCGTTGGTCTCACCACCAGCTCTTTTTCCGTATACCAGCCCTATCTCATAAGCATAATCGGCCTCAGCAACACCCAGGCCTCCACCGTCATAACCGTCCGCAGCCTCAGCTCCCTTGTGGGCATAATCTTTGTACAGAAGTACATTTCCCTAACAGGACTGCGACGTGGCATGATAATCATGAATCTGCTGGCATCTTTAAGCTTTTTCGTCTTTGGTCTGGCGGACAATTTTATTAGCTGCTCCATTGCCGCAGCAATGCTTGGTCTTTGCTACGGTTTGGGTGGCACGGTGAGCGTATCCATTGCCATCAAGAGGGTATTCGCCTCTCACCAGACTCTGGCTCTGGGCATCTGCAGCGCCGGCACAGGTGTAGCCACCATAGTCTGTCCCCCTATAGCAACAGCCATAATCTCCGCTTTCTCCCTGCGTCACGCCCTTTGGGCCGAGGGTGCTTTTCTGCTGCTGGCCTCTATTGCCACCTTTATTCTCATTGGCCCCAACGTGAACAGGAGACCTCCGGAGCTTAAGCAGAGCGATATGAAAGCTCCCCGCACTCCCCGGGAGAGAAAGTCCTTCATAATAGTCTGCGCCGCAAGTGCACTCATAGGCACCATGGGCAACACAGGCTGGAACCATCTCAGCGTGCTATACTCCACCGAGGGGGCCGACCCTCTCACGGTATCAAGGCTAATTTCCTTTATCGGTCTGGCCCTTACAGCGGGAAAGGTGCTCTACGGCGAGTTCACAGACCGCATGGGCGGCAGAAAGACTGCAATATGCTTCTGCTCCATTCTCATTGTGGGCGAGGTGCTGGCCTGTCTCGCAGGAAAGCTTATAATGCCCATTGCCCTGCTGAGTATGCTCTGCATGGGTTTGGGCCTGCCCATATCCACCGTGGGCTTCTCCAGCATGGCCTCCGACCTGAGCACCCCCGCCCATTATCCCTCTTCCCTGAGGGCATTCCAGCTGAGCTACATGATAGGCACCTTTGTAACGGGGCCCATCCCCGGTATCATAGCCGACCGTTGGGGCAGCTATGTTCCCGCATACTACATACTCTCTATTTTCGCCGTGATGACCCTTTTGCTGGTCATCTGGGCATACAAAACAGGAAAGGATGACGAAAGCCATGCATGAATCCCTCCTCTTTCAGGGCCGCCCGGAGAAAGGCAGCCGCAGCGACATTGAGGAAAAATGCTATGATCTTCTGGACTCCCTTGGCATAACCTTCACCCGTGTTGACCACGAGGAGGCCATGAGCATGGATGACTTAAACGAGGCAGACAGAGTGCTGGGCTGCACCATTGCCAAGAATCTTTTTCTCACAAACCGTCAGCAGACGGATTTTTATCTTCTGATAATGCCCGGCAGCAAACCCTTCAAGACCAAGTTTCTCTCCGCGCAGCTGGGCTGTTCCCGGCTGAGCTTTGCTTCCGGGGAACAGCTGGAGGCTCTATTGGGGGTAAAAAGCGGCTCTGCAAGCCTGCTTGGGCTTATGAATGACAAGGAAAAGAAGGTCAGACTGGTTTTTGATAAAGAGCTTTTGACAGAGCCCCTTTTTGCCTGCCATCCATGCAAAAACACTTCATCCATCGCATTTTCCACGGAGGAGATGCTGGCCAAGCTGATTCCCGCTTTGGGTCATGAGTTTGCTGGAGTGGAGCTGCCCTGGGAGTTTGAGTGAAAGGTGACGGCGGGAGCAAGCCCCCGCCCTACAGGGGTGCACCTAAAATTAGAAATGTAGGGAACGGTCTTGACCGCTCCGTTTGCGGCGCGCCGGGGTCGTCGCGCCCTACGGTCTTAAGTTCAACCCAATGTGTTCCGGTTTTCAATGCAGCCGTAGACGAACATGACGGCGGGAGCAAGCCCCCGCCCTACAGGGGTGCACCTAAAAATTAGAAATGTAGGGAACGGTCTTGACCGCTCCGTTTGCGGCGCGCCGAGGTCGTCGCGCCCTACGGTCTTAAGTTCAACCCAATGTGTTCCGGTTTTCAATGCAGCCGTAGACGAACATGGCGGCGGGGGCAATCCCCCGACCTACAGGGGTGCACCTAAAATAATAAATGTAGGGAACGGTCTTGACCGTTCCGTTTGCGGCGCGCCGGGGTCGTCGCGCCCTACGGGTGGGATTTGGAAGCATTACGTATTCGCCGGGCTCAATGCAATATATAGGTGCACACCGCACAATCCCTCCGCCCCTTCGGGGCACCTCCACCGTGTTCCCTCCTCGCGGCATAGCCGCTGCGGTCGGATGCTAAAAATGTGCCACCGGCACATTTTCTTAACGCACCGACACAAGGGAGGCTTTAAAAATGTAAACCATAAAAAAAAAGACCGACTCAAAGTCGGTCTCTTTTTTTGAAGCATTAATAATAACGCTTGTTCTTGTTCTTGCGAGCGGCTTCGCTCTTCTTGCGGCGCTTGACGCTGGGGCTCTGGTAGAACTCCTTCTTGCGGAGATCGGCCATAACACCGGCCTTGGCGCAGCTGCGCTTAAATCTCTTCAGCGCATTGTCCAGAGATTCGTTCTCCTTGACGTAGATTTCAGACATTTATTTCCCTCCCTCCAAATACGCCTTACGGCGTTTCAAGGGCCATAAAATCATGGCTTAACGAATATATTATAAAGGTTTTCAACCAACTTGTCAACAATAACTTTTTACTTTTTGGGCTTAAGAATGAGATTGACAAGTTTTATCTCGTCGCCCTTGCGGACAACGATGGCCTTCACAACTTCCATGCCCTCCATGAGCTTTGCAATCTTTTCATTTGCATAAGCGATGGCAAGAACGGCGTCGTTATCGGCATCCACCGGAACAATGATGGTGCTCTTGAGCTTGCCGCCAACCTGAACGGCTATCTCCTTCTCGCTGTCAACCAGCTTGCTCTCATCATACTTGGGCCAGGCATGGAGGCAGCACTGACCGCCGAAGCCCTGAATCTCCCAGAGCTCTTCGGCAATGTGGGGAGCGAAGGGGCTGAGCATGAGAAGCATGGCCTTGATGTCGCCGCGGGTGGGGGCGTTGTCAGAAAACTGGTTAACGAGAGCCATGAGTGC
This sequence comes from Oscillospiraceae bacterium, assembly GCA_045532145.1. Classification (GTDB taxonomy): domain Bacteria; phylum Bacillota; class Clostridia; order Oscillospirales; family Oscillospiraceae; genus SIG459. The sequence continues at coordinate 24,488 of JAZSFJ010000139.1, read as the reverse complement.
AGCGATAGCAGTGTTGAACTTCATGTTCTCGATGTCTTCAGTGACCTTCTTGATGGTGCGGTGAATTTCCTTCTCATTGGCCTTGGAGTAAGCGTCTCCGCCCTCGAGTCTGGTCTCAGCAAAGTTCCAGATACGGTCAAGGAAGCGCTTGCAGCCCTTGACGGCGCTTTCCTGCCAGGGAGCGGCCTTCTCAAAGTCGCCAAGGAACATGATATAGGTACGGAGAGTGTCAGCGCCGAAGGCCTTTACGACATCGTCGGGGTTGACAACGTTGCCAAGACTCTTACTCATCTTAACGATGGGGTGAGAAGCCATCTCGCCGTACTTTTCAACCAGGAACTTCTTTGCGGCCTTTTCGCTGCCGTGCTCGGCAACAAGAGCGGCCTGCTCCTCCTCGGGGAGGTTATCGAAGCAGCGGGGGTTCATGCCAAGGATCATGCCGTGGCTGGTGCGCTTGGCATAGGGCTCCACAGTGGGAACCACGCCTATATCGTAGAGGACCTTGTGCCAGAAGCGGGAGTAGAGCAGGTGCAGGGTGGTGTGCTCCATGCCGCCATTATACCAGTCAACCTGATGCCAATACTTCATGGCCTCCTCGCCAACAAGGGCGTCGGCATTGTGGGGGTCCATATAACGGAGGAAGTACCAGCTGGAGCCTGCCCACTGGGGCATGGTGTCGGTCTCGCGCTTTGCAGGACCGCCGCAGACGGGGCAGGTGGTATTGACCCAATCGGTCATCTTGCTCAGGGGGCTCTCGCCGTCATCGGTGGGCTCATAGCTCTCCACCTGGGGCAGAGTGAGGGGCAGCTCGCTTTCGGGCAGGGGAACCCAGCCGCCGCAATGCTCGCAGTAAACAAGGGGAATGGGCTCGCCCCAGTAACGCTGGCGGGAGAATACCCAGTCACGGAGCTTGAAGTTTACCTTCTCGTGGCCTATGCCCTTTTCCTCCAGCCACTTTATCATGGTGGGGATGGCGTCCTTTACGGTGAGACCGTTGAGGAAGCCGGAGTTGACCATTATGCCGCTTTCGTCCTTAACGGTGTAAGCTTCCTTCTCCACATCGCCGCCGGCAACAACTTCGATTATCTCGCAGCCGAATTCCTTGGCAAAGGCCCAGTCGCGGTCATCGTGGCCGGGAACGGCCATGATAGCGCCGGTACCGTAGGTAGCCAGAACATAGTCGGAAATGAAGATGGGGATCTCCTTGCCGTTTACGGGGTTGATGGCGGCAACACCCTGAAGCTTGACGCCGGTCTTGTCCTTGGCCATCTCGGTGCGCTCAAAATCGCTCTTGCGGGCTGCTGCGGCCTGATACTCGCGGACAGCATCGATGTTGGCAAGCTCCTTCTCCCACTTGGAAATCAGGGCGTGCTCAGGGCTCATAACCATGTAGGTTGCACCGAAGAGAGTGTCGGGACGGGTGGTGAAAACGGTGATAGTATCGCCATTGGTGGCTTTGAAATCCAGCTCAGCACCGGTGGAGCGGCCAATCCAGTTGCGCTGCTGGGTCTTGACGCGCTCAATGAAGTCCAGCTCGTCCAGATCGTCGATAAGGCGCTGGGCATACTCAGTAATCTTGAGCATCCACTGGCTCTTCTCCTTACGGACGACGGGAGCGCCGCAGCGCTCGCAAACGCCGTTGACAACCTCTTCGTTGGCAAGGACGCACTTGCAGCTGGTGCACCAGTTAACGGGCATCTGGCTCTTATAGGCAAGGCCCTTCTTGAAAAGCTGGAGGAATATCCACTGGGTCCACTTGAAGTAAGCGGGGTCGGTGGTGTCCACGCAGCGGTCCCAGTCGAAGCTGAAGCCCAGCATCTGGAGCTGCTTTGTGAAGTTGGCTATATTATCCCGGGTAACATCGGCGGGATGGAGATGGTTTTTGATAGCGTAGTTCTCGGTGGGCAGACCGAAAGCGTCATAACCGATGGGGAAAAGAACATTATAGCCCTCCATACGGCGCTTTCTTGCCACTATGTCCATTGCGGTGTAGGGACGGGGATGTCCCACGTGGAGACCGGCAGCGGAGGGATAGGGGAACTCAACAAGGCCGTAGAACTTGGGCTTGCTGCTGCCGGTGACAGCGGCGTAGCTCTTGTTCTCAAGCCAGTATTTCTGCCATTTTTTCTCGATTGCAGTAAAATCGTACTTCATGTCACGTCTTCTTTCTTTTCTATGAATATCCGTTTTTTACGGAAACAGCTTACTCAGTTGGGGGTAACCATGGAGGAAATATCTATCTCCTCGGCATTGGACCACAGGCGCTCAAGATTATAGAACTGTCTGGCCTCGTCCATGAAGATATGCACAACAACGCAGCCGAAGTCTATAAGCACCCAGCCGCCGGAGCGGTAGCCCTCGCGGTGAAGGGGATTCTCCCCTCTTGCCTCCAGAACAGCCTCAACCTCGTCGGCCATGGTCTTGATCTGGGTGGTGGAGTTTGCGGTGCAGATAACAAAATAGTCGGCCAGCACGGTGACATCGGTGGTACGCAGGAGCTTGATGTCCTCTGCCTTCTTGCCATCAAGGGTGGATACTATGATCTCGGCTATCTCTTTGGGAGTCATCATTATAAATCACTATCCTTATTTCAAAAAATTTTTAACCTGTATAAGTGGAAAAATCGTAGAAGGTCTCAAAAGCTATAATCTCTCCAGTGGTTGACATAACTGTTCCGTCATTCTCATCCCAGCTGAGAACATCCAGATTATGAGAGCCTATCTCAAGGGTGAAGGGGTTTAGATATTCATTTATCATCTCCACCCAGGGCACAAGGTCTATCTCGTAATATGAGCCGCCACGGATGCCTATACCCTCTCCCGGGAGCGTAGCAAAATGGATGTTTTCAGGATCCATCTTCATAAACTCTCTGAGGAAAAATGCAATATTGCTGGTTTCAAGATTGGTGACCACATATTCCTCGAATATCTCAATAGCCTTGTCTATATTGGGTATATTACCCAGAGTGAGCATCTGGGATGCGATACTCATAAGAAAATCATGCTGAGTGTTTATGCGGCCAAGGTCGCCGTTGGGGTAACCGGTGTTGTCGTTGCCCACACGGTAACGAAGCACCTGCACAGCCTGCTTGCCGCTAAGCCACTGGTAGCCCGTGGGGATATGTATATGCAGGTCCTGAGTGGGATCGTCATAATCCATATTCCTGGGCACGGTGTAATAAACACCGCCGATGGCGTCCACCAGCTTCTCCACCGCGCGGATGTCCACAAAGGCATAGCAGTCCACGGTGAAGCCCAGTATGCTGTTGAGCTCGTTTATAAAACGCTCCGGGTCCTTTTCCTCATACACCATAACGGTGTTTATCTTTTTAACACCCCAGCTGACATTCACAAGGGTATCTCTGGGAATGCTGACCACGTTCAAAGTTCCCTCAGCCACATCCATGCGGCCAACCAGTATGGTGTCCGTGCTGGCGCCTATCTGGTCATAGGCGGCGAGAAGGAAGGTGTAGCAATCCTGATTCCGGATATTCTGGGGCATTTCGTTATAGGCCTGCTGGGAAACGTCCTCTGTCTCCTCCGGCTCCAAAACCTCAGTGGTGGGGACAGGCAACTGTATAACGGGAAGCTCCGACACCTGATCCGGTCCATCGCTTTCCGGCTGACTGAGGCTCACGGGGCCATCGCTGTTTATATCCGGGGCCTTTTCCCAGATGCCGTAGCCTATGACAGCTGCGGCGGCCAGCACAACTATAACCGCCAGCACAGCAAGAACGCCCCGCAGGGGTCTCCTTCTTCTTCTTGAATGGGCGGAATGGATGACCACCGTCTCCATTCTGTCTGCATTGAAGACCTCCGGAATGTATCCGTAGTCCTCTCTCTGGGCTCTGACGGCACTTTGTCTTCTTTTTCCGCCGCCGAAAAGCTTCATATTTTTTCGTCCTTTCCAAAAGCCCGGAAAGGGCTTATTTTCTGTCTTTAATCCCGCCCCAAAGAGCGCAGAGCCTCAAGGGTGTTGGAATGGGGAGGCACGCCGTAGCGGGCCAGATCATCAAGGCTCATTTCAAAACCAAGGACCATGGCGGCGTCCAGATCTTTATAGGCCAGCTCACGTAGCTCCTCCAGCCCCTCGAAATCACGGGTAGGCTCTATATAGTCGGCCATATATATGATCTTTTCCAGCGGCGACATATCCGCCTTGCCGGTGGTGTGCCATTTTATGGACTCATACACCTTTTCACTGACGCCGAAGCGCTGCCGGGCGATGGCCGCTCCCGTTTTTGCGTGAAGCAGCTTTTCACTGCTCTGCTCAAGGGCATCGGGTATAATACCATACTTTTCGCACAATATCAACTGTTCCCGAAGATTCAGCCTCTTGGTAATATCGTGGAGTATTGCGGCCTCTGCGGCTTCTTCCGGGTCCTCTCCCCAGAGCCGTGCAAGGCGCACAGCCTCCTCCTCGCAGCCCTTTACATGGGGTATACGCTTAGGCTTGAGCATGGAATAGGCACTTCTTCTCAGCCACTCCCAGTTGGGTCTGGCGTCATAGAGACGGCGGCTTATGATATACTCATAAACCTTTTCGGGAAGCTCTTCCTGTCCCTCCCGGAGAGGAAGTCTCTCACGGATGGTACTGGATGCGGCCTCCACAGGACGGAGTGCTATTATGGTAGTGCGGGTATGATACTTTTTTGCATACGAAAGGGCCTTTTGGCGTATGGCATCTCTTTCCTCATCTCTGCGCACAACGCAGACATGGACATTTTTCAGGAGAAACTCCGCCTCGCGCCAGGTATCAAGGCTGAGGAACATATCCGTACCGGTGACGAGGATTATCTCCTCACCGGGGTTTTCCTCCATAAGAGCCCGAACGGTAAGAACGGTATAGCTCTTGCCCTCCCGCCTTATCTCCATATCGCTTATTTCAGCGCCCAGATCTCCGAAGGCCAGAGCGCACATCTCCATGCGCTCTGCGTCAGAAGGGCTGCCGGGGGCCATGGCTTTATGAGGGGGCTCTCCGGCGGGAATTATGAGAAAGCGATCGGGTCTGAGATGCTTCAAAACCGCCTCGGCCACATGGCGGTGGCCAATATGGGGAGGGTTGAAGCTACCCCCGTAGACGGCAATGCTCATTTCTTCTTGCTCTTGGGCAGTTCGATCTTGGGATCGGTCTCGTTGCGCTTATAAAGAACGAACTTGCTGCCTATGCTCTGAACCTGCTGGGCCTTGCATTCCTCAGCGAGAGCCTCGCAGGCCTCCCTGGCGGAAAGCAGGCTGTTTTCAAGGACCTTGCCCTTCACAAGCTCACGGGCCTTGAGAGCGTCGCGGACCTGGGTGACCACGTTTTCGGTGATGCCTCCCTTGCCGATGATGATTATGGTGTCCTCGCTCATAGCCAGAGAGCGAAGGTAAGCGCGCTGTTTACTTGTCAGCATAATAATCCCTCAATTTCTCTATAAATTCTCTTACAGCCTTTCCTCTGTGGGAAATGGCGTGTTTTTCTTCGTCGCTGAGCTCCGCCATGCTGCCGGGGCAGCCATCGGGAGCAAAAATGGGGTCATAGCCGAAGCCATGCTCGCCCACGGGTGCATGGAGCAGATTGCCGTGGCATTCTCCACGGGTGCGGATAATGTCCCCATTGGGGAAGGTGCAGCAGACCGCAGATACAAACTTGGCTCTTCTGTCGCTTACGCCCTCCATTTTTTTAAGGAGGAACATATAGCGGTCGATATCGCTGTCCTCGTGGTTTCCGGTGTAGCGGGCGGAGTAAACTCCCGGCTCGCCGCCAAGATGGTCCACCATAAGGCCGCTGTCGTCCGCCACGGCGGGCAGGCCGCTTATGGCGGTGATGGCGCTGGCCTTCAGGTAAGAATTCTCCTCGAAGGTAGTGCCTGTCTCTTCAACCTCGATATCGTAGCCCGCCTCCCGCTGGGAGATGACCTCAATGCCAAGGCCGGAGAGAAGCTCGCGCATTTCACGGAGCTTTCCTTTATTATTGGAAGCAAGGATCATTTTCATGTCAATTACCTCACTTGAGTATCTCTTCTGCGAAAACGTCAGGCTCAAAGGGCATGAGATCGTCAGCCTGCTCGCCCACGCCTATATACTTCACAGGCAGCTGCAGCTCGTCGGCAATGGCGAAGACTATGCCGCCTCTGGCGGTGCCGTCCAGCTTGGTGAGGACGATGCCGCTAATATCCGCGCTTTCCTTGAAGCTCTTGGCCTGAATAAGGCCGTTCTGACCGGTGGTGGCGTCCAGCACCAGCAGAGTTTCAATGTCCGCTTCGGGAAGCTCTCTGCCGATTATGCGGCGAATCTTTGAAAGCTCGTTCATAAGATTCTGCTTATTATGCAGTCTTCCTGCAGTGTCGATAATGATTATATCCGCGCCTCTGGCCTTGGCGGCGGCAATGCCGTCAAAAACCACGCTGGCGGGATCGCTGCCCTCTTCATGGCGGACAATGTCGGCACCGGAGCGCTGGGCCCACACGGTGAGCTGCTCGGCAGCAGCGGCACGGAATGTGTCGCCCGCGCAGAGAAGAACCTTTTTGCCCTCGGCCTTGAAGTGGCTGGAGAGCTTGCCGATGGTGGTGGTCTTGCCAACACCGTTTACACCAACCATAAGGATAACAGAGGGCTTGGTGGTAAGCCGGAGTTCCCGCTCCCCTACGTTAAGAATGTCGCAGAGTATCTCGCTGAAAGCCTTTCTGACCTCTTCGCCGCCTCTGAGGCCGCGCTCGTGGACACGCTCACGGAGCATTTCCACAGCCTTTACGGAGGTATCCACGCCGGCGTCGGCCATTATCATGGTTTCCTCAAGCTCCTCGTAGAACTCCTCATTCTCACGGGTGAAGTCTGCGAACATATTGTTCATGGAAATGGCCATATTCTGCTTTGTGCGCATAAGGCCGCTTTTTATTTTTTCAAGAAATCCCATAGCTATCTGTCCTTTCAGCTGGCAATAGTTTTCTCTGCTTCCTCAAGGTCCACGCTGAGAACGGTGGTGACACCCTTTTCCTGCATGGTAACGCCGTAGAGCACGTCTGCCTCCTCCATGGTGGCACGGTGGTGGGTGATGACGATGAACTGGGTCTTATCGGTCATGGAACGCATATAGTCGGCATAGCGGGCAACGTTTGCCTCGTCCAGTGCGGCGTCTATCTCGTCCATGATACAGAAGGGCGTGGGGCGCACCTTCATGATGGCGAAGTAAAGGGCAATTGCAACAAAGCTCTTTTCGCCGCCGGAGAGAAGGCTGATATTGGTGACTGCCTTTCCGGGAGGCTGGACCTTTATGCCTATACCGCAGCCCAGGGGATCTTCCGGGTCCTCCAGCTCCAGAGCGGCCTTGCCGCCGCCGAAAAGCTCAAGGAATACGGTGCGGAATTTTTCGTCTATGGCAGCAAACTCCCGGAGGAAGATGTCCTTCATCTCCCCGGTAATCTCTGCGATTATCTTCTGCAGCTCACGTCTGGAGGTCTCCACATCGTCTCTCTGGGTGACAAGGAACTCGTAGCGCTCACTGACACGCTCATATTCCTCAATAGCGCCCAGATTCACGTTACCAAGGCGTCCCATCTCACGCTTGAGCTCGCCTATGCGCTTTGAAGCGGCGGGCATATCCTCAACGCTCTTGCGCTGCTGCTGGGCGGCGGAGCGGCTGAGCTCATAGCTGTCCCAAAGCTTGTCCAGAATCTGCTTTTCCTCCATCTCGGCGGAAATGCGCTTTTGCTCGAAGTGGGCGCAGCGCCCCTGCATATCGTTGATATCCCGGTTTTTGTCCTGAGCGGCCTTTTCGCTGCGGTTTCGTTTGCCTTCAAGCTCCATCTTCTGGGAGAGCAGCCCGGCAATGGTGTCTTTGTGGCCCTTTGCCTCGGAGCGGAAAAGCTCCAGTTTTTCCTTGCGCTGGCTTATCTCCGCCTTTATATCCTCGCTGCGGGCAATTATTCCGGCAATACCGCTGCGGCGGTTTTCGCTGTCTCCGGATATTTCAGCCATGAGCTTCTCAAGGCTTTCGGCAGAGCGGATGGAAGTCTCACGCTCAGCCTGCAGGGAGGCGGTTTCCGCACGGGTGGCCGCAATGGAGGCGGCTATCTCCTCACGCTTTGCCTCGAAGCCCTCCTGTCCGGCGCTCATTTCCTTTATGCGCTCACGGAGAGAGGAAAGCTCCTTTTCCACCCGGGCCATGGCCTGACGCTCCTGGTCCTGACGGAGGGCATTTTCCTTCTTGCGTCCGGAAAGTCCGGACCGTTCAGCTTCAAGATTTTCTATATTCTCGTCGAGGGCGCTCTGCATCATCTTCAGCTGAGCAGCATTGCTCTCGCTGCGGCGCAGTTCCTCGGCAGCACCGGTCTGCTCTCCGGAAGCCACCTGCAGCTCATATCTGGCTTTTTCAAGCTCTCGGCTGGCGGCGGAGAGGGTCTCGGCCTTATTCTCCTCGGCAGCAACAAGCTTTTCCAGCTTTGTTTTCAGGCTCTTGAGCTCATTGGCTCTTGAGAGTATACCCACATTTCTGGCAGAAGAGCCGCCGGTCATGCTGCCGCCTGCATTTATCATCTGGCCGTCCAGAGTGACTATTCTCAGACTCTGGCCGTTTTTCCGGGAAATATTAACCGCATCGGTGAGAGTTTCCGCAACCACGGTGCGGCCCAGAAGATTGGCAATGAGCCCCTTATACTTATCCTCGCAGGAGACAAGCTCCCCTGCAATACCCACGAAGCCCTCCTCGCGGTCGGGGACACGGCTGAGGTAGTTGGGCTTTATGGTGTCAAGAGGCAGGAAGGTGGCTCTGCCTCCGTCGCTGCGTTTGAGCATTTCAATGGCAGCCTTGCCCACACTCTGGGAATCCACCACGATATTCTGCATGGCGGCGCCCAGAGCAGTCTCCACAGCCACGGCATATTTGTCCTGAACGGAGATAAGTCCCGCCACAGGACCGTGGACACCGCTGAGAGTGCCCCGGCTCTTGGCCCGCATAACGCTCTTTACGGCCTTGCCCAAACCCTCAAACTCCCGCTCCAGTTCCGTGAGGAGCTTGATACGGTCCTCGGCAGCGCCCTTTTCAAGTCTGATGCGGTTAAGCTCCTCGGTGAGCTCCCGAACCTTATTTTCACGGCCTCCCATAAGCATACGGTGACCGTTTATGATATTGTTTACTTCCTTATAGCGCTCCCCGGCCTTCTCGGCCTCACGCTTTGCCTCATGGTAGCGGGCGGAGACTTCCTCGTAGCGCTCCTCGGCGGCTGCTATGTCCCCGGCGATGGAGGAGGCTCTCTCCTCTATCTCGGCTGCACGGTCACACAGCTGGCTCAGAGTGGCTTTATGGGCGGCCAGAGTCTCGTTAGCCTCGTTCTCGGAGGCTATGAGGCGGCTGAGTCCCTGCTGGCTTTCGTCGCTCTCCGCAGCCAGTTCCTCGGCCCTTCTCTCGTCGGCCCGGATGGAAAGCTGCTTTTCCACCAGAGATGCGTCAATCTCCTCAACTCTGGCTCTGTAGGCTGCGGCCTGTGCGCCGATATTCTCGGCTCTCTGGGACTGCTCGCCAAGCTCGGTTTTGAGGCGCTCTATGCTCTCCTCATTGTGCTTGAGGTTGGCATTCAAAACGGCAATGGCGCTTTCGCACTCAGCAGCGGAGCTCTCGCAGGCGGAAAGGCGCTCACGGGAGCGCTCAGCCTCCATGTCGCAGTCACGCATTCTGCCGCTGAGGTTTTCGTTAACGGCGTAAAGCTCCTCAAGCTCCCGGTTTGCCCCGGCCAAAAGGGCTCTGGCCTCCTCAAGGTCCTTTTCCGCCCTTTCGCTGCGGGCGTGGAGAGCATCCAGCTCCTCCATCCACACGTTTATCTCAAGCTCTTTGCGCTCATCTCTCAGCACAAGGAAGCGCTTTGCAGTCTCGGCCTGCTTTTTAAGAGGGGTTACCTGGAGCTCCAGCTCGTCTATCTTGTCGTTGACACGGAGAAGATTTTCATCGGTACGGGCAAGCTTGCGCTCAGCCTCCTCCTTGCGGTGGCGGAAACGGGAAATGCCCGCAGCCTCCTCGAAAATCTCGCGGCGGTCGCTGCTTTTGGCAGAGACTATCTCCGCAATACGGCCCTGTCCTATAACGGAATAACCGTCACGACCCAGACCCGTATCCATGAGAAGACCCGTGATGTCCTTCAATCTTACGGACTCACGGTTGAGATAGTATTCACTTTCGCCGTTGCGGTAGTAGCGGCGGGCAATGGTGACCTCGGGTGCGTCTATATCAAAGGTGCCGCCGGAGTTATCCAGAATGAGGCTCACCTGCGCAAAACCCATGGGGCTGCGCTTTTCGGTGCCGCCAAAGATAACGTCCTCCATCTTGCCGCCTCGGAGGGTTTTGCTTCGCTGCTCACCCATAACCCAGAGCATAGCGTCGGAGATGTTGCTCTTACCGCTGCCGTTGGGTCCCACAATGGCCGTTATATCTTTTTCAAAGCTTATTACAGTCTTATCTGCGAAAGACTTGAAGCCCTGTATCTCTATCGCTTTTAAATACAATTTCTGCACTCCTTAGTTTCTGAGGGCTGATTTGCTCACAAAAATACAGAATAAAGTATATTACAATTTCCCGCTTTTCGCAAGGCACTCCACCACAATTTCTCCGATTTTCACATCCATTCCCCTGATTTTAAGGCTTTTAAGGTGGAATTCGGATATAAGCGCCTCAGCATTGCAGCGTTTCTGGCCCGCCATCTGGGAAATGCAGGAGGGGTGCACCCCCAAAATGAGCTCTGCCCCCGGCTTAATACCCCGGAGAAGTGAACGTGCCTTTTTGAGATAAATGCGGCTTTTCACAAGTTCCCCAAAAGCGGGATGGTAGGCTCCCCCAAGGGCGTCTCCCCCGCTGAGCTCATCGCTGGGATTGAGGCCAAGGCGGATAACGGGTATTCCGGCACTCTCAAAAAGAGGCAGTATTTCAGAGCAGAGCTCCGTTGCATCCTCCACAGTGTGCTCAGGATATATACCCTCCCGCCACATATCCGCAAGAGCCGTATCCCGGACTATCACCGTGGGGTATATTCTCACCCCGTGGGGCTTCAGGGCAGCTATGCGCCGGGCGGACTCAAGGTCCTTTTCCGGGTCTGAACCGGGCAGGCCCGTCATCATTTGAAGGATAAGCATAAAGCCCGCCTTCTTTATCATCCCGGCGGCCTTTTCCGTGTCCGCTGCCGTGTGTCCCCTCCATGAGGCGGCGAGGACGGAGTCTATCATGGACTGGCTGCCCAGTTCAATGGTGCGCACACCCTTTTCCCAAAGCATAGCCAGAATTTCTTCATTTATGGCGTCCGGGCGTGTTGAAAGCCTGATGGAGGATATTCTCCCATCTTTAAGATAGGGAGCCGCAGCATCCAGCAAGGAACGCTGCTCCTCCATGGGTATGGCTGTAAAGGAGCCGCCGTAAAAGGCCAGCTCCGCCCTTTCGCATTTTTTCAGCCCCTCTTCTATCTCCCGGACAACATCCGACCGGCAGGCAGGCAAAAGGCTGCCCGAAATGCGCTTCTGGTTGCAGAAAACGCAGTCGTGGGGGCAGCCCAGATGAGGTATGAATACAGGTATAATACTGTTTCTCATTTCTTAGTCCTTCAGTTTTTCCAAAGCCTTGGCGGCGGCGTTTTGCTCCGCCTCCTTCTTTGTGCGGCCCTCGCCCTGACCTATCATCTCTCCGTTGAGATAAACGGCGGAGCAGAATACCTTCATATGGTCAGGCCCGCTTTCGCTGAGCATCTCATAGCTGAGAGAAAGGCCGGGAGTGCGCTGGATAAGCTCCTGGAGTCTGGTCTTGCAGTCGCCTGTGGGCACGCTGCCCACGGCGCTGAGCTTTGAGAGAATATGCTCGTTCACAAAGGCCTCGGCCACTTCAAAGCCGCCGTCTATGTACAGTGCGGCGATAACGGCCTCAACGCAGTCGGCAAGGATGCTGTGGCGCTCTCTGCCGCCGGTGAGGGCCTCGCCCTTGCCCAGACGGAGATTTTCTCCGAAGCACAGCTTGTCCGCCACCTCCCAGAGACTCTGCTCGCACACAAGCTCTGCTCTCATCCGGGTCATTTTGCCCTCGGGGAGTTTGGGGAAAGCCCTGTAAAGATGCATGGCCACCACCATTCCCAGAACACTGTCACCAATGAACTCCAGACGCTCATTGCTCTGGCAGCGCTGCTCATTGGCGTAGGACGAATGGGTAAGGGCAGTAACTATAAGGCTCTGGTCCTTAAAACGGTAATTAAGTTTTTCCTGAAGCTCCTTCACGGTCTTTCCCCCTCAGAAATGATGTTTCTTTTCAGCTTTAGCCGATGTTCTTTGCCACAAGGTCCACAAGGTCGCCCACAGTGCGCAGACCCTTCAGATCCTCTTCCTGCATCTCGTCCAGATTGAACTCGGTCTCCATGGCCATGGACAGCTCCACGATGTCAAGGGAGTCTGCTTCCAGGTCCTCAAGGATGTTGGTATCCATAGTGATGGAATCCTCATCTATGCCGAACTGATCGGCAATAAGTGCTCTGATCTTCTCAAAAATCATGGTGATGTTCCTTTCTTAATTTATATTTGTCAAGCTTTCTCCTCGGAGCGAAGCTTCATAAACTCGATGTTTTCCTCTATTTTTCCGCTGATATTGTTCTCCACAATATTGATCGCCTGCATCACAGCAGAGCGGATGGCTCTTGCGTTGGAGCTGCCATGGGCCTTGATAACGGGCTTGGTGATACCGAGGAAGGGAGTTCCGCCCACCTCGTTGGGATCCAGAAGGCTCTTGATGGCGCCCATATCCTTCTTGATGAGGGCGGCGGCAACATAGTTTTTGGGGCTGCTGGTCAAAACACCCTTTATCTTCTTCATAAGGAACTTGGCAGTGCCCTCAATACTCTTCATCAGTATATTGCCGGTGAAGCCGTCAGTAACGATAACGTCGCACTTATCGGCAAACACGTCGCCGCCTTCGATGTTGCCAACGAAGTTTATGCGGCCCTCCTCATGGGCTGCGCGGAGAAGTGCATAGGTCTCCTTGCAAAGCTCGGTGCCCTTGGTGTCCTCGCTGCCATTATTGAGAAGGCCAACTCTGGGGTTATCAACGCCGCTGATGGCAGAGGCGTAGAAAGAGCCCATGTAGGCAAACTGCAGAAGATACTCACTGGTGCAGTCCACATTAGCGCCGCAGTCGATGAGCACAACTCCCCTGCCGCCATTGGGGATAACAGGGCAGAAGCAGGCACGGCGGATACCGCGTATACGCTTGACGATCAAAGTGGCTCCGGTAAGAAGAGCGCCGGTGCTGCCGGCGGAAATGAAGGCATCGCCCTCACCGTCACGGAGGAGATTCAGACCCACGGTCATGGAGCTGTCCTTCTTCCTGCGGCAAGCCATGGCAGGGTCATCGTGCATATCCACCACCTCGGTGGCGTTAATAACAGCAATATGTTCGTTGCCCTCTCCGCCGCAGGCGGCAAGGCATTCACGTAGCTTTTCCTCCACACCAACAAGAGTTATGTCAACCCCGAATTCCTTCTGGGCGTCTACAGCACCCTTGACGATTTCGCTGGGGGCATTGTCGCCGCCCATAGCGTCAATGATTATCCTCATAGCTTTTCCTCTTTCATCTGGTCGATTATCTCAAGACTTCTCTTGCTTATCTCTGCGTTTTTATTGCGCTTGCCCTTGACTCTGTAACCAAGGGGAGTGATTATGCCGAAGTTTATGTTCATGGGCTGGAAGTTACCGCTGACGCTGCCGCCGGAGACATAAAGACCCAGAGCGCCGATGGCAGTCTCCTGGGGGAAGTCCACAGCCTCTTTTCCGAGAAGACGGTGGGCAGTCTCTATACCCACCAGCAGGCCGCTGGCGCAGGATTCCACATAGCCCTCAACGCCGGTCATCTGGCCAGCGAAGGATATTCTGGGCTCGCTTTTCAGCCTGTAATAGCGGTCAAGGAGGCCGGGTGAATTGAGATAGGTATTGCGGTGCATAACGCCGTAACGGACAAATTCCGCATTTTTCAAAGCGGGTATCATGGAGAACACTCTCTTCTGCTCAGGGAAGCGCAGATGGGTCTGGAAGCCCACGATGTTGAAAATTGTGCCCTCCGCATTGTCTCGGCGCAGCTGCACAACGGCGTAGTTTTCCTTGCCGTTTCTGGGGTCTATAAGACCAACGGGCTTCAGAGGGCCGAAGCGCAGGGTGTCCTCTCCCCTTCTGGCCATGACCTCAACGGGCATGCAGCCCTCGAATACTCCTCCATCGTCAAAGCCATGCACCTGAGCTTCCTCGGCGGAGCAAAGCTCCTTCCAGAAGGCCAGATACTCTTCCTTATCCATGGGGCAGTTTATATAGTCCGCAGTGCCCTTGTCGTAGCGGGAGGCATAAAAGGCGCTTTCCATATCTATGCTCTCCGCCATGACTATGGGAGCGGCGGCGTCATAGAAATGGAGGTCGCTGTCAGGACAAAGGCCTGCTATTTTCTCCGCCAGAGCGTCGCTGGTAAGAGGACCGGAGGCTATGACCACCTCGCCCTGTGGTATTTCAGTTATCTCCTCTTCAATAAGAGTGATATTGGGATGGTTTTTGATATGCTCAGTTACCATTCGGGCATAGCCCTCACGGTCAACGGCCAGAGCGCCTCCGGCGGGAACACGGTTTGCGTCGGCGCACTTCATGATAAGGCTATCAAGCCGTCTGAGCTCCTCCTTGAGAAGACCCACGGCGTTAGAAAGCTCATCGCTTCTGAAGGAATTGGAGCAGACCAGTTCTCCGAAATCATCGGAAACATGGGCGGGCGTCCTTTTATGGGGCTTCATCTCGCAGAGAGTTACCTTTATGCCCCTGTTTGCCAGCTGCCAGGCACATTCGCTGCCTGCAAGCCCCGCTCCTATAACGGTCACACTGTGCTCCATTTATCCTCACTCCTTGTTTTCTTCTGTTTTTTTGCGGCCTCTGGCAGAGGTCTTTCCGGCAGCACTCTTTTTAGGCGCGCTCTTTTTCGCCGGGGTCTTTTCCTCGGCTGCGGGAGACTCGGCAGTCTCCGCCTTCTTTCTGTAGCCTCTCTGGTCCTCGGGGAGGAAGGCGGGGCATTCCTCGTTTATGCAGAAGGGCTTTTTCTTGCCCTTGCCGGAGAGCTTGAAAAGGGTCTTGCCGCACTGGGGGCAAAAATCCTTCACAGGTACGCTCCAGGTCATGAAGCCGCAGTCGGCGCCCTTTTCGCAGGCATAGTAGGTGTAGCCCTTCTTGCTGGTGCGCTTGAGTATGCGGCTGCCGCACTTGGGGCACTTGCCGGGCATTTCGATAACTATGGGCTTGGTGAAGGTGCACTCGGGGAAGCCGGGGCAGGCCAGGAAGCGGGCAAAGCGGC
This sequence comes from Oscillospiraceae bacterium, assembly GCA_045532145.1. Taxonomy (GTDB): domain Bacteria; phylum Bacillota; class Clostridia; order Oscillospirales; family Oscillospiraceae; genus SIG459. The sequence continues at coordinate 9,176 of JAZSFJ010000139.1, read as the reverse complement.
CGTTTTTCACCACCATCTGCTTGCCGCAGATGTCGCAAAGCTCGTCGCTGAGCTCGTCAGGAACTTTTATATGCTTGCCCTCAAGGGCCTTTTCGGCGGAGTCCAGACTATCGTCAAAGCCGCCGTAGAACTCACGGAGAACGCCCTTCCAGTTCTTGTCGCCGGACTCTATTTCGTCCAGACTATCCTCCATGCGGGCGGTGAACTTCAGGTCAACGATATCCTTGAAGTAATCACACATAAGGTTGTTCACCACCTCGCCCAGAGGTGTGGGACGGAGGTAGCGGCCCTCTTTAACCACATACTCGCGGCTTGTGATAGTGCCGATAGTGGGAGCGTAGGTGGAGGGGCGGCCTATACCCTTCTCCTCCAGAGCTCTGATAAGGGTAGCCTCGGTATAGCGGGAGGGGGGCTGGGTGAAGCGCTGCTCCTGAGTGAACTTACTGGCGCTCACCTTCTCACCCTCGCTGAGATTGGGCAGGGGGCGGCGGATATCGTCGCTCTCCTCGTCGCGGCTCTCCTCATAAAGGGCGGTGTAGCCGGGGAACTTTATCTCGGAGTGGTTGGCTCTGAAAACATGGCCGGCGCACTCGGCGTCGATGACCACATTGTCATAAACGGCGTTTGCCATCTGGCTTGCGGTGAAGCGACCCCAGATAAGGCGGTAGAGGCGGTACTGGTCACCGGTAAGGTCCTTCTTTATAAGCTCGGGGGAGAGATAAATATTGGAAGGTCTGATGGCCTCGTGGGCGTCCTGTGCCCCGGCCTTGGTCTTGAACACACGGGTCTTGGGAGGATAATACTGGGGGCCGTAGTGCTCGATAATATAGCTCTTGGCGCTGCTGAGAGCTTCCTCGCTGATGCGCAGAGAGTCGGTACGCATATAGGTTATAAGACCAACGGTGCCATGGCCTTCAATATCAATGCCTTCATAAAGCTGCTGGGCCACGCTCATAGTGCGTATGGGGGTCATGCCCAGACGGCGGGAGGCCTCCTGCTGCAGGGTGGAGGTTATGAAGGGAGGAGAGGGAGAACGGTGCTTTTCTCCCCGCTTCACGGAATTTATGGTGAATTCCCCGTCCTTCACATCGGCGCGGACCTTGTTCACTTCTTCCTCGGAGCCAAGTTCCAGCTTCTTCTCGGCGCTACCGTGATAGCGGGCCACAAAGGAGCCGTCGTTGGGTGCGCGGCGGTCAAGATAAGCGTCCAGAAGCCAGTATTCCTCGGCCTTGAAATCTCTTATCTCGTTCTCTCTGTCCACCACCATGCGGGTAGCCACGGACTGAACGCGGCCTGCGCTGAGACGGGGTCTGGAGAGCTTGCGCCAGAGCAGCGGAGAGAGCTTGTAGCCCACAAGGCGGTCCAGAATTCTTCTGGCCTGCTGGGCATCCACAAGGTTCTGGTCAATGTCTCTGGGAGAGGCGATGCTCTCGGTAACAACCTTCTTGGTTATCTCGTTGAAGGTGACGCGGCGGGCCTTTTCGTCGGGAAGCTCCAGAAGCTCCTTCAGATGCCAGGAGATGGCCTCGCCCTCGCGGTCAGGGTCGGTTGCGAGAAATACAGTCTGGGCGCTTTTGGCGCTCTTTCTAAGCTCGCCTATTATTGCCTCGCGGCCGTCCACGCTTTTATACTGGGGCTCAAAATCTCTTTCCACATCCACACCAAGAGTGCTTTTGGGCAGGTCTCTGAGATGGCCCATGGAGGCAACAACTTTATAGTCGCTGCCCAGATATTTTTCTATGGTCCTTGCCTTGGCAGGAGATTCGACGATCACAAGATTCGTCTTTGCTTTTGCCATTATCAGTTCCTCACTTTGTATTACTTGATATTAAGGGAAAAACGCTTGCCGGCTTCCTGAGTAACAAAGCCCTTTATCTGGAGCATGGTAAGCTCACTGAGGACTGTTGCCGCCGGCAGAGCGGAAAGGTCAATTATATCGTCCACGTGCATGGACGGTGCGCTTATCACGGAGACTATCTTCAGCTGATTCTCCGTAAGACCGGAAAGCTGCTCCGGAAGAAGCTGGGTCTTTTTCCGTTTTACGGGGATGCGGAACTTGAAAAAGCCCTTGCCCTGCTCCTCTATAGGCTCCGCTTTTGCCATGCTGTGGCCGGGTAGGTTTTCCTCGGGCTCATGCATTTCCTCGGCTGTAACAGGTGCGGGCTTTTCGGATATTCTGTCAGGAAAGCGCTCGGCATATTCCCGAAGAACATCCCAGCCGTTTTCAGCAAAAATAGCTCCCTCTCGCAGGAGATTGTTGCTGCCCCGTGCGGAAGGAGAGTCCACATTTGCAGGGACGGCGAAAACGTCTCTGCCGCTTTCAAGGGCAACACGGGCTGTGATGAGCGCTCCGCTGCGCACGGGAGCCTCAGGCACCACAACGCCAAGAGAAAGACCGGCGATTATGCGGTTTCTGCGGGGAAAGGCCAGCCTGTTTCCCGGAAATCCGGGAGGATACTCACTGACTATAGCCCCGGAAAAGGCCACGTCATCAAAAAGGGGTCCATTGAATCTGGGGAACACCTCATCTATGGCAGTGCCCAGAACGCCAATAACCCGGCCACCCGCCATCAATGCTGCCTCGGCAGCCCGGGAGTCGATACCCTCTGCAAGGCCGGTGCAGACAATGCCGCCCTTGGCAGCTATCTCAAAGGAGATGTCTCTGGCCAGCTTTGCTCCGTAGGGAGAGCATCTTCTGGTGCCTACCACGGCAATCACAGGCTCGGAGTCCACATCCGGCAGAGTGCCTCTCACATATAGTACACAGGGAGGGTCCGCTATATTCCGAAGGCGCTCGGGGTAAGCGGCGTCCTGCAGGGTTATTATCCTTATTTCCTTTTCGCCGCAGCGGGAGAGTATGCGCCGGGCCTCCTCAAGGCTCTTGTCGGAAAGCCTGTCCAGAAGCTCCCCTCTTATGCCAAGGCCTTTCAGCTCCTCACGCTCGGTGAAATATACGCCCTTTGGGTCTCCGCAGCGCTCAAGCAGGCTTTTCATAGCGGAGGGATGGGGATATTTCTCCGCAAACCAGATCCAGTAGACTATGCTGCTCATGGCTCATCCCCCTCAGCGGCAAAGCTCCCACATGACTATGGCAGCGGCCACGCCTGCGTTCAGGGATTCGCACTGCTCGTTCATGGGGATGATTATCTCGCCGTCACAAAGGCCGAGGAATTCAGGGGAAAGACCCTTGCCCTCGCTGCCTATGGCAACAGCGGCTTTGTCAAGGCTCACCTGACGTATGTCACGGGAAGCATCGGAGAGAGCAGCGCCGTAAAGGCTCATTCCGTGGGCGGAGAGATATTCCCTCATCTCCCCTCGTGCCATGCAGAGAACTCTCTGGCGGAACACCGCCCCCATGGCGGCACGGACGGTTTTGGGATTATATATGTCGGCGCAGTCCCCGGTGAGTATGACGGTATCCATACTCAGGGCGTTGGCGGTGCGGATTATGGTGCCCAGATTGCCGGGGTCCTGTATGGTCTCCAGCACAAGGCAGCGTCCGGGCTCTTTCTCCTCCCAATTGGGCATACGGAAGGTGAAAAGAGGGCCGGGACTGTTTTTAAGGGGGGAAGCATAGTCCATAAGCTCCGGGCTCAGGGAATACTGCTTCACCGAGGCGGGCAGGTCCATTTCACTCTCTCCCAGCCAGAAAACGGAGAGAAGCTCCACGCCCCACATATGTGCCTCACGGAGAAGCTTCAGCCCGTCGCAAACAGCCTCGCCGCAGCTGTGGCGGTAGGCCTTGTCCGAACCCAGCTTGCGCAGATGGGCAATGGTCTTATTTTGTCTGGAGCTGAGCTTTTCCATTTGTCCTCCCAAAAATATGGCCTTAAAAGGCTATACTAACAGCAATTATACATTACATAGTAAAATCATGGATTATACTACACCAGCCTTTTCACTCTGTCAATCTTTATTTAAATGTATATGAGGTGGCATTTTGTCATTTTTGCACAAAATATGAAAGCTTTACATTTATCAGCCCAGAGATATATAATGGCTATGAGGAGGCGGAAAATATGCTTTATACCGAGCTTATCTTTGACCTTTACGGCACCTTGGTGGATATACACACGGAAGAGAACTATACCGTGTGGGAAAAGACAGCCCTATACTTCGGCTACTATGGAGCTTCCTACACCCCCACTGAGCTGCGGCAGGACTTTTCCCGGCTGCTCCGTCAGCGGGAAGCCAAATCGGGCCAGGACTATGAGTGTTTCCCGGATATACCCATCGAAACAATTATGGAGGAGCTTTTCATCCAAAAGGGTGTCACGGAAAATCCCAAGGCTCTTGCAGTTAACGCCGCCCAGCTTTTCCGCATCTGCTCCACGGAATATATAAGGCTTTACCCCGGAGTTATCGAAACTCTGGAGAAGCTGAAAACAAGTGGCTGCCGCCTCTGGCTTCTCAGTAACGCACAGAGGGTATTTACGGAGTATGAGCTCCGTGCTTTGGGTCTTGGGGAACAATTTGATGGAATATATATTTCCTCAGACTACGGATTCCGCAAGCCAGATGTGCGCTTTTTCCGTACTCTTATTGAAAAAGAGGGGCTTGAGACCCATAAGTGCCTTATGATAGGCAACGACCGGGAGACAGATATTGCGGGAGCCAAAGCAGCGGGTCTCGCCACGGTGTATATGCATACCAATATAACGCCTCCCGGGCAAAGCCCCGCTGATACCTCCCTGCTTCCCAGCTCCGCACCCAAAGGCTGCCGCCATTTTGAATTTGAGGGCAGCGATTTGAGTGCATTGGCGAAAATGATAGTTGAAATATAAAAAAATACTGTCACAAATTGTCACAGTATTTTTGCATTATCCAAGGCGGGAGCAAGCACCCGCCCTACGGGTGGTGAATACTGCCACGGCCATCGTAGGGGACGGTCTCCCGGACGTCCCGCGGGCGGACACATAGGTCCGCCCCTACAACCGTGTTGAAATTTGTACGGGTTCGCCGGAGCTTGTGCAAAACCGGGTGCATGCCGCCGGCGCGCCGGGCGGCCATGGGCTCGCGCCCTACGAACGCCCGACATGCTCTTGTCCCCTAAAGGTATTTATGCTAAGATTATTATAAGAACAAAACGGAACAGCCATCTTTAGGAGAAAAGTATGGAAGAACTTGCAGAATTTGTTTTGACCTTAATATACGAACCATTCAAGTTCAAATATTTAGACTTGCGCTGTAAAATCGAAAACATCCACAACAGGGCTTTGAAGGTATTTTTGAAGATAATTCTTGTCCTTTTTTACTTCCTTATACCCTTGGTGATCGTTTGCCTGACATTGGGTGTTGTTTGCCTGATTATCTATTTTGCAAAAAAATAAACCCCGCCAAGGGCGACACCCCATAGGGATTTATTCGCTCCAAAGCGGGGCTTTATATATGTAGCTTAGTCGAAGCAGAACATCAGGGTTTCGTCGGTGATGAATTCGTGCAGGTAGCTGCCTTCGGGCCATGTCCAGCCTGTGGGTGTCAGGCCGAAGATGAAACCGTCGTAATTAACAGGCACGCGGACGGAGACAGTTACAAATAAATCAATGTAATATGCACCAGTTTCGTCCTGCATCCAATCGGATAAAGATTCCTCAATACGGAGCGATCCGTCATTGTATTCAGCACCGTTCCACACGAAGGACTGGGATATACCCGTAGTGAACAGCTCTTCAACGACACCGTCTTCATTTTTCTCTTCGTCATCTTCCTCTTCATTGGTTTCTGCTATATATCTGTCACCCCACATATAGCCGCCAAACTGGACACCGTATTTATTCACGTTCTCGTCGTAGAAGTGCTGCTTGAAAGTCAGAACCTTCCACTCATAACCGTCCATGGCTTCATGTGTCTCATCGGATACGATGGTCTTGTAATCCTCCACAGTTACCTTACCAACAGTTACCTCGGCGTCATCTAAATTGCAGGGGCGAGTAATGTCATAGCCACCAGACTTATCCAGCAGATATGAGTCCAGACCATATTCCGTGAAGTAAGCAAGCAGAGCTTCACCCTCGGTAGCCGCGCAGACAGAGCATGTCTTGGGCTGCTGATAGTTTGCGTCTACCCAAGTGTGTTCCAGCGCTTCGCCTTCGGTCTCGCCGCAGACGGTGCAGGTCTTGGGGGAAGCGCAGGTGGCATCAGCCCAGTTGTGGCCCAAGGCTTCGCCCTCGGTCTCCTCACAGGATGTGCAGCTCTTGGGGCTTACGCAGTTAGCATCTGCCCATTCGTGCTCATGGCCGCAGGCGGTCATGCCGAACACCATTGCGATTGCCATGGCAATGGCAAGGATACGGGTAATCTTGTTCATTGTGATTTTCCTCTCTTATGTAGAAATCTTGATTTTGAATTTATCGTTCATTTATTCCTCCGAATCCCCGGAGGGGGTTCTTCTTAATCATGCGGGAAAGAATATCACCCGTCATGGGGTGGTATTCGGTTTTGTTAGCATTCGTCACAGTGAGCGTAAACTTCACTGAATGCGATAGCTTCTCCGCATACAGTACATACAAATGTGCTACTGGGGAACTTGTGGTAGTGACCCTCGCGTTCTTCTACAATGGTGCAGGGAACGTCGTACAGATTTTCTGCGGCATGTGCGTTGAATACAGCCAATGCTTCGTCGCGGTTGCCGCCACGGTTTCCGCGACCGCATCTGCACCTAATGCTGTAGAAGTAATCACCCTTGGTGACTTCGGATTGATCTGCATCGGACATAGTGTGGCGACCACTAGGTCCATTCTTGATTTCCGTCCAAGTTACACCACAGCCGACTACGTCGCAGGTGTATTCCCAAATTTCATCGTGGATGCAGCTTGCGTCCTGAATACGTTTACCTTGACGGTCTTTGTTGGTTACATGGTGACCCTGCGATGCACAGTCCCACGGCTTTTTGATGTTACCGAACCAGTAGTAGCCACCTTCATCGTCGCCGCTGTCATTCCCACCATCGTCCGCAGGCAGCTTGTCAATGGTACGTTCTTCATAGATATTACAACCATCACGTCTGCAGGTGCGGGTTTCCAGTCCTTCCTCCTCTGCAGTAGGCGGAATAACTGCAAACCATTCACTAAAATCGTGACCCAGTGCTGCGGTTTCGCTATACTTATACTCATAGTCGCAGTTTGTACACTGGTACAGTGTGTAGCCATCATCAGTACAAGTAGGAGCAATTACAGTAGAATTGTAAACATGCTGATGATCACTAAAAGCGCGATACAGGAAACATACTATCTGGCCTCTGGTGCAGGTGGCATTAGGCGCAAAGCTCTTGGCGCTCATACCGGTAGTAATTCCTTTCTCAACGGCCCAAAGGACGGCATCATAGTAATACTGACCCTCAAGAACATCGGTGAAAGGATTCTCACTGCTTGTGGGTGCAGGCTTATTCATAGCTCTCCAGAGAAAGGTAACAATCTGGCTGCGGTTGCAATTTGCGTTTGGTCCAAATGTTTCGGCGGAAAGACCGGTTGTAATACCGTTCTCAACAGCCCAGAGCACTGCATCGTAGTAATACTGAGCTTCGGCAACATCCTTGAAGGGGTTCTCGTTTCTCACAGGAGCAGGCTCTCCAAAGGCTCTCCAAAGGAAAGTTACCACCTGCGCGCGGGTACAAGCCATTGAGGGGCAAAACGTGCTTGCGTCCATACCCATAGTAATTTCATTCTCTACCGCCCAAAGCACTGCATCGTAGAAGTAATCTGTGGGCCTTACATCACTGAAACCGGGCTTTGTCTGCTCTGCAGCAACTGTGCCTAAGGGAAAGGCCAGCAGCACAGCCAGGATTATGCAAAAACAGCTTATAAACTTCCTCTTTTTCAAGATTTCACATTCCTTTCCTTTTTCGAAATGAAGAAGCAGAAAATCAAGGCATTAGTCAACTTCAAAATTTTTAGTTTTGATATATAATAACTCTGTTTTTTGTTAATTTCCACTATTTTTTTAAGAATTCAAATTGCCGCATACCGCTGAAAAAATTGAATAATAAGCGTTCATTACACAAAAACAAGTCTTGACAGCATCAACCATACTCAGTCTGCGCCAGTCCCATCGTAGGGAACGGCCTCCCGGACGTCCCGCAGGCGGACACGTAGGTCCGCCCCTACAGCTTCGCCGTAATTTTTACGGATTCGCCGGGGCTTATGCAAAACCGGGTGCATTCTGCCGGCGCGCCGGGCGGCCATGGGCTCGCGCCCTACGAACAATACAAAAAAAGGACTATGACAGAGAAAATGTCATAGTCCTTTTGGAATTAATTTAGTCCAGAGGCTTCATAGTGGGGAACAGCAGAACATCGCGGATGGAGTCTGCGCCGGTGAGGAGCATGACGCAGCGGCCAATGCCCATACCCATGCCGCCGGTGGGAGGCATGCCGTACTCCAGAGCCAGCAGGAAGTCCTCGTCCAGCATCCCAGTCTCATCATCGCCGCGCTCGCGCTGCTCAACCTGCTTCTCGAAGCGGTAACGCTGGTCGATGGGGTCATTGAGCTCGGAGTAGGCATTTGCCAGCTCACTGTGGCAGATGAAGAGCTCGAAGCGCTCGGTGAGACGGGGGTCAGCGGGGCTGCGCTTGGTCAGGGGGCTGACCTCAACGGGATACATGGTGATGAAGGTGGGCTGGATAAGCTTCTCTTCAACGCGCTGGTCGAAGCAGGCATAGAGAGCGTTGCCCCAGGTCTTTTCTGCGGCATCTGCAAGCTCAACGCCGATGGCCTTGGCAGCAGCAACTGCCTCAGCGTCGTCAGAGATTGCGCCAAAGTCGATGCCCACATATTCCTTGACGGCGTCAACCATGCTCAGTCTGCGCCAGCCGGGAGTGAGGTCGATGGATTCGCCCATCCACTCTACCTGATAGGTGCCCAGAATTTCCTGAGCTGCGCCGGAGATAACGCCCTCGGCGATGTCCATCATATCATGGAAATCGGCATAGGACTCATAGAGCTCAACAGTGGTGAACTCAGGATTGTGCTTGGTATCCATGCCCTCGTTGCGGAAGATACGGCCCACCTCGTACACACGGTCCATGCCGCCCACGATCAGACGCTTGAGGTACAGCTCCGTCTCGATGCGCAGGGTCATATCCAGATCCAGCGTATTGTGATGGGTACGGAAGGGCTTGGCGGAGGCAGCGATCTCCATGGGCAGCAGAATGGGGGTATCCACCTCAAGGAAGCCCTTGC
>JAZSFJ010000136.1:0-15633 GCA_045532145.1 Oscillospiraceae bacterium | reverse complement strand
CACAGGGCTGATGCGGCCTTTCTCATGGCCTCGATGTCAAGAGGCTCCTCAACGCGGTGCTGATATTTGCGGCGGAAAACATCGGGAACAGAGCCCATCCGTATGCTGTAGCGGTATGTCTTTCCCTTTGCGTTGAGACGGGCGTGAAAGCGTTCGGAAGCCTCCTCGGCGGCAGTGATGGCTATGTCCTCGGGGAGATAGCCGTTGGCCCTTGTCATAAGCTCCCCCGGGGGAATGGAGGAAGCAAGGCGCAGGCTGGCTGTCTGGGCTTCGGCATGTACACCGGCGTCGGTACGCCCTGCGCCGTGGATTTCCACAGTCTCCCCGGATATTGAGGAGAAAACGGCCTCAAGCTTGCCCTGAATGGTGTTGTCTGTGTTGCCCTGTCTCTGCCAGCCGTCATAGCGGCTGCCGTCGTAGGAAATGGTGAGAATATAGTTCATTTGCCTTTCTCCCTCCGCCTTTTATAAGGCCAGTATACTCTGTTTTTTTCTCTGTGTAAACCCGAAGCCGGACAGTCCACTCATCGCTGCGGGGAAAACACAAGATGTTGTGGTAAATATATTGAAAAGAATTGATTGTTTACAATTTATTGGTTGCACTGGAGGCAAGTTTTTACTATACTGATATAATAAAGTGTTATTACCGCCTGTCTGTCCGGAGGAGTGTTGTTCATGGCCGCTCACAAGAGCGAAAACAAGAGCCTTTTCTTACGCTTAGCCACCTTTGTTGTGGATAAGCGCAGTTTGTTTTTCCTCATTTACATACTTGGTATTATCTTCAGCGTTTTTTCTCTGGGCTGGGTGGATGTCAACGAGAACACCACCGACTATCTGGCGGAGGATACCGAAACCAGAATAGGCATAGAGATAATGGCCGAGGAATTCTTCGCCTCCGGCACGGGCCGCATCATGGTGGAGAATATCACCGCGGAGCGTGCTGAGGAGATAGCCGCGGACCTTGGCGCCATTGAGGGTGTTGCCATGGTCAGCTTCAATAAGGACGAGGGTGGCTACAAGGGGGCCTCCGCCCTTTTTGATGTTACCTTCGCCGGGGAGACTGCCGACGAGATAAGCATCGCCGCCATGGACGAGATAAAAGCCTATCTCGCCGACTATGACGCTTACATAGATTCCGATGTTGGCTACGATATGAACGATATGCTGGCCTCGGAGATGCTTGTTATCATGGCTGTGGCCTCCGTCATAGTTTTGGCGGTGCTGCTGCTCACAAGTCAGGCCTATGCCGAGGTGCTGGTGCTCCTTATGACCTTCCTTGCGGCGGCTGCCATAAATATGGGCACAAACTTTATTTATGGTGAGATAAGCTTTGTTTCCAACTCCGTCACCGTTGTGCTGCAGCTGGCTCTGGCTATAGACTATGCCATCATCATGTGCCACCGCTTTTCTGAGGAAAGGCTCAGCCATAATAACCGGGATGCCTGCATTCTGGCTCTCAGCAAGGCTATTCCCGAGATAGCCTCATCCTCTCTCACCACTATTTCCGGTATGGCTGCTCTGATGTTCATGCAGTTCGGTCTGGGCGCGGATATGGGCAAGGTGCTTATTAAGAGCATTATCATAAGCCTTCTTTCCGTCTTCACTCTGATGCCCGGTCTGCTGATGCTTTTCGCCGGAGCCCTCCAGAGGACCAGACACCGCTCCTTCATCCCCCGGATAAGTTTGTGGGGCAAATTTATGGTGAAGCTGCGCTATGTGGTTCCTCCCATTTTCCTTGTTGTGGTTATCGCTGCCTTTTTCCTCTCCAACAACTGCCCCTACGCCTTCGGTTACAGCACCCTTGCCACCACCAAAATGAGTGAGGGCCAGATAGCAGAGGAGAGAATAAAGGAAAGATTTGGCACCCAGAACATAATGGCCATCATAGTGCCCTGCGGGGACTATGAGAGCGAGGCCGCCTTCCTCCGTGACCTTGAGGCCTGCGAGGAGGTCAACTATGCCATGGGCCTTGCAAATGTGGAGGCTATAGACGGCTATACTCTCACAAGCGGCCTCACCACCCGCGAGTTTTCGGAGCTTACGGATATGGATATAGAGGTGGTGCAGCTGCTGTACACCGCCTACGCAGTGTCAAATGAGGACATGGGGGAGATATTCAACGATATAAATTCCTATCCCATACCTCTCATTGATATGTTCCTCTATCTCTCCGCCGAGCTGGAGGGCGGCTTCATCACCCTTGATGAGGATATGTCCGCCATGCTGGATGAAATGGGGGGACAGCTGGAGGAGGCTCTCAGACAGCTCCAGAGCGATAAGCACAGCCGCATGGTGGTGTCTCTGGACCTGCCCATGGAGGGCGAGGAGGCCTATGCCTTCATGGACGTCATACATGAGCTGGGCGAGGCCTATTACGGAGAGGGCAACGTGATCGTAGTGGGCGAGGCCACCTCCGCTCGCGACCTTGCGGACTCCTTCACAAGGGACAATCTTCTTATCAGTATTCTTACCGCTGTTTTCGTTATGGTGATACTGCTGTTCACCTTCAAGTCGGCGGGTCTGCCGGTGCTGCTCATTCTTGTCATACAGGGAAGTATATGGATAAACTTCTCCTTCCCCACATTGCAGCAGCAGAATATCTTCTTTATGGGCTATCTCATAGTCTCCGCCATACAGATGGGCGCCAACATCGACTATGCCATAGTCCTCTCCAGCCGTTACCTTGAGCTTAAAAAGCATATGCCCTATAAGGAGGCCATGGTGGAGGCTCTGAATCTGGCCTTCCCCACGGTTATGACCAGCGGCGTCATCCTCTCCTCGGCGGGCATGCTCATAAGCTTTATCAGCACGGAGCCCAGTATATATACCATGGGACTTTGCATTGGCCGAGGCACTATGATATCCATGGTGCTGGTTCTTGGCGTGCTGCCCGAAATACTGGTGCTTGGCGACGCCATTATAGAAAAAACCTCCTTCAGCGTACCTCTGCCGGAGCTGAGACAGGAGATAAGAGGCTCCATGAACGTCCGGGGACGCATCCGTGGCTATGTGAACGGCTATGTTGACGCCAATATCCACGGCAGCATCCGGGGCGAGGTGCGAGCAATGGTGGAAACGGACAGCGTCAGCCTTGTTTCCGGGAAAGAAAAGGAGGGGGAAGAATGAGAAAAGCAAGACTTTCTGCCCTTATCCTTGTCCTTGCGCTGCTGATTTCCCTGCTTCCCTCCGGCGCTTTTGCCTCCGGAGACATAATAGAGATTTACACCCCCTCTGAGCTTCGGGAGCTGAGCCGGAATTGCCTTCTGGACTCCTGGTCTGTGGGCAAGACTGTGGTGCTCAAGCAGGACATCGATTTGAAAAACGAGGAATTCCAGCCCATTGCCTATTTCAGCGGCAGCTTTGAAGGCGGCGGACACAGCATAAAGGGCCTATATATAAGCGGTCCCGGCTCCGCCGTGGGCGGACTTTTCCGATATATTGGGGAAGAGGGCAGTGTCCGGGAGCTGACGGTGGAAGGCACCGTGGCACCGGAAATCAACGGCGAGGGCTTGGGCGGCATAGCCGGAGAAAACCGGGGAGAGATAATAAACTGCACCTTCCACGGCAGCGTCAGCGGACGCAGCGACATCGGCGGCATAGTGGGCGTGAACGCCTCCACAGGTTATATCTCCGGCTGTCGCAGTCTTGGCAATATATCGGGAGAGCACTACACCGGCGGCATAGCCGGGCGCAATCTGGGCAGCATTTTCGCCTGCAGCAATCTGGGCAGCGTGAATACCACAAATCCGGAGATTTCCGGCGAGGAGCTGGATATAGACTGGACGGAGCTGAACTCTGCGGAAAATGTCTCCGCCCATACGGACACAGGTGGCATCGCCGGTTTCTCACAGGGCAGGCTGGATAGCTGCACTAACCGTGGCAGCGTGGGTTATCCCCATGTGGGCTATAATGTGGGCGGCATTGTGGGCCGGCTTTCCGGCTTTATGGACCGCTGCCGCAACTTTGGCGTGGTAAACGGGCGCAAGGATGTAGGCGGCGTGGTGGGTCAGCTGGTGCCCTCCATTACTCTGCAGTTTTCCTCCACGGCTCTCACAAGGCTCAAGGCTGAGATGGATGCTTTGGAAGGACTGCTCAGCGATATGATAGGCTCAGTGGAGAATTCCTCCAACGAGCTCAGTGCCATCCTAACGCAGGCGGGGACATATCTTGAAAACGCCGGGCAGAGCGCATCATTGCTCGGGGATGCTCTCGTGGGCTTCGTGGACGGTAATCTTGAGAATATAAACGACTTTGCCTCCCTCGCCGCGGCTTATATTGAGCGTCTGGGCACCATAGTGGGTCGGCTTGAGGAATGCACCGGCCATATGACTGCGGCAGTGGCGGAGCTTCAGAATTTCCTTGCAGCCCTCCGGGACTGCGGTGAGGCCTTCTCCGAGATTATTGAGCTTGCCAATTATGCCATTGGAAAACTCGGCGAGGCCGAGGATGACCTGAGTGGAGCTCTTGGACTTTGCAAGAGCGCTGCGGGAGATATAAAGACCTATCTTCAGGGACTGACGGAAGTGCCCGGGGAGGGGGAAACCGGCAGCATAGATGAGGCCGTGGACAAGGTTAAAAACGGCTTTGAGGAATTTGCCGCTGTGACCAAGGGCGCCATTGACAAGCTTAAAAACGCCCGGCTTCTTATGGTCAGCGCCTCGGAAAAGGTGAAGGACGCTATGGAAAACGGCCTCGAGGCCGCTTCAAAGAAGCTCTCGGAGATGGACGGCGTTCCGGAGGCTCTCACAACTCCTCTTACCAAGGCCCTGGAGGAAATGGGCCTTGCCTTCGATAGCCTCGGCGTAATGGCCGGGGATATGGAAGCCTGGCTCACGGACTTGGGCCGGGAGAACACAAATATCTTTGAGGGCCTTGGTCAGGACTTCCTTGAGGAGACCGACAGAATGGACGCAGCCCTTCTGGGCCTCAGCGGCCAGATGGAAAAGCTGAACCAGACCATGAACGGCAGCGTGGGCATTATCAGCGATGACCTGCGGGCCATAAACCAGCAGTTTTTCAAGGTGATGGAATGCTTCATGGAGCTTCTGGAAGGAGAGGCCACGGAGACTGTCTATGAGGATATGTCCGAGGAGGAGCTTTTTAAGGAGCGGGATGGCAAAGCCCAGAACTGCGAAAACCGGGGCAGCGTAGAGGGCGACGTGAACGTGGGTGGTATCGCCGGAACTATGGCCATTGAATATGACCTTGACCCGGAGGAGGATATCTCCGTCTCAGGCTCCGTGGGAGGCAGCTTCCGATACTTCACCAATGCGGCGCTGCTGAGCTGCGTGAACTATGAAAAGGTCACTGCCAAAAAAGACGCTGCCGGCGGCAGTGTGGGTTATATGGACCTTGGCGTTATTTACGGCTGCGAGAACTACGGGCATATCGAAAGCCGCTCCGGAGACTATGTGGGCGGTATCGCGGGCCAGTCTGCTGCCGCCATCCGAAACTGCCGCAGCCTCTGCACTCTCAGCGGCGGGGACTATGTGGGCGGTATTGCCGGAAGTGTCAGCGATATAAGCGGCTGCCGCGCCATAGTAAAGCTCAGTTCTCAGGGCGGCTATATTGGCTCCATTGCCGGAGAAGTCACCGGAGAGGCCAGGGATAACTGTTTCGTGGGCCGTGAGCCCGGCGGCATCGACGGCGTCAGCTATGCAGGCAAGGCCGAGCCCCAAGCTTATGATGAATTTATTCAGGCGGAGAATATGCCCGGGGAGTTTCAGAATTTCAAGCTCACCTTTGTAGCGGATAATGTGACTGTAAAGAGCGTCAGCTTCAGCTACGGGGACAGCCTGGATCTTTCCGAAGTGCCCCCGGTCCCGGAAAAAACGGGCCATGTGGGAAGCTGGGAGAGCTTTGATTTCAACAGGCTGACTTTCTCAGATACGGTTGAGGCTGTGTATACGCCCTTTGATACGGTGGTTGCCGGCGAGAAACAGGAGGGCAAGCGGGCTGTGGTGCTTCTTGAGGGCGCCTTTGTCCCCGGATTCGTACCGGAGATCGGGGAATGTGCCGAGGCTCCCGAGGGCAGCATAGCCGCCTGGACCGTGAAGGCCACAGGCAGCAGGGAGCAGGATGTGCTGGTGCGCTTCCTCAGCCCGGAAAGCAGAAGAGAGATAGCTGTGTATGTGCTCAGCGGAGGGGAATGGTCGCCCGTTTCCTATGAGACCGAGAGCAGCTACCTTGTTTTCCCTGCCAGCGGGGAGGAGTTCAGCTTTGCTGTGGTGGAGCTTGAACCGGATATACCCTATGGACTTATCATTGCCGTCGTTGCAGCGGGAGTGCTGCTGGCTTTGGCGGTTGTTGTTATGAATGTCCGCACGGGAAAACGGAAGAAAGCAAAACAAAAAGCTTGAAAAGTGAAAAAATACCAGCCTTTTTCATCGAAAAGGCTGGTATTTTTTATATCGGTGCAATAAAAAAACGCCTTTCGTAGGGCGCGACGACCCCGGCGCGCCGCTGAAAACGCGGTATATTTTGACTTGAAGATGAATATAAATGCGAAGTTTCAAACTATTATTTTCCCCAATCCCCGGAACTTTTTCTCCCTTTTTACGTCTTTACATATGTACCGCAAAAAATTAATAAATATTTAATCTCCCCTTCGGTTGATTATTACAGGCCATGGCGGTATTATTTAAGTAAGCAATAATTTTTTCAGGGAGGGTTCAGATATGCTGAAAAAACCCATTATATTCGTTCTTGCTCTTATTATGCTCCTTTCTCTCACCGCCTGCGGAGGAGAGAGCGGCGGAGTGCCTGTGCAGCGGGCAGACCAGCTTGGAATTGCCGCAGCGGCAGGGGAGCGTTATGCTGCCATGGTGGTCAGCGAGGATGTAAGCGAAATACAGCGCGACGCCACCAAGACCATAGAAGAGCTTTATGTTGCCGTAGGTGACCAGGTGAAGGCCGGGGACAAGCTTTTCAGCTACGACCTTGAGGCTCTGGAGCTTGAGCATGAAAAGCAGCTTCTGGAGCTGGAGAAAATGAGAAACGAGCAGACCGGCTACTCCGAGCAGCTTCCCAAGCTTGAGCAGCAGCTGCAGTATACATACAACGAGGCGGACAAGTCCCGCCTTACCCTTGAGATAAACACCCTCAAGACCACTATCCTTGAAAACGATTACCAGATAATTGCCAAGGAAAAGAGCATTGCCGACCTTGAGGAAATGCTCTCCAATGTGGATGTGGTCAGCCCTGTGGACGGCACTGTCCGCTCTGTCAACGAGGACCAGAGCGCCCAATATTATATCTCCATCCAGCAGGAGGGGGCCTATCGGGTGAAGGGCAGCCTCAACGAGATGAATATGTATAACGGTCTTATGCCCGGCACCAGAGTTCGGGCTTATTCCCGCATGGAGGATGGCGCGTTCTGGGATGGCACCGTGCTGAGCGTTGACGTGGACGAGCCCTCTCAGGATCAGGGTGACTATTGGTATGGCGGCATGATGGACCCCATGACCAGTACCTCTAACTACGCTTTCTATGTGGAGCTGGACTCCACCGAGGGCCTGCTGCTGGGCCAGCATGTATACGTGGAGCTTGCCCCTGCAGCCGAGAGCGAGGGCCTTTGGATACCCGAGAGCTTCTTTGTGGAAATGGGCTTTGACGAGGCCACCGGCAACACCACCGCCACTTTATGGGTGGCCGGAAACGGCGACAAGATCACATCCCGCAGCGTGGTGCTTGGCATGTACGACGGCATGAAGGGCAGCTACGAGGTTCTTGAGGGTCTTTCCTCCGAGGACTATGTGGCCGACCCCATGAATCCCGACTGCCAGGAGGGCTCTGCTGTCAGCTACCGTGAGGTCGCGGACTTCTCCGGGGAGGGCTGAACATGGTAGTGCAGCTTGAGCATGTTTACAAAAACTACAGCCGGGGCAAAAATGAAGTCCCGGTGCTGAAGGACATCTGCCTGCAGGTGGAAAAGGGAGAGTATCTGGCTATCATGGGCCCCTCCGGCTCCGGTAAGACCACTCTTATGAACCTTATCGGCTGTCTGGATGTGCCCAGCGAGGGCAGTTATCTTCTGGACGGTCAGGATATAGGCTCCATGAGCGATAACGCCCTTGCGGAGATACGCAATAAGTATATAGGCTTTGTGTTCCAGAATTTCTATCTTCTGCCCAAGATGAGCGCTCTCGACAATGTGGCATTGCCCCTGCTCTACGCAGGTGTGCCCCAGAAGGAGCGTCGTGAGAGGGCTGCCCAGGCTCTTAAAAGCGTGGGCCTTGAAGAGCGCATGAACTTCATGCCCAATCAGCTCTCCGGCGGCCAGTGCCAGAGAGTTGCCATAGCCAGAGCAATGGTGACGGAGCCCAGTCTGCTGTTGGCGGACGAGCCCACCGGCGCTCTGGACACTGCCTCCGGCAATCAGATAATGGATATTTTCCGCTCTCTCAGCGAGAAGGGCATGACCATTATCATGATAACCCATGAGCACTCCGTGGCGGAGCGGGCGGACAAGATATATCACATTCTGGACGGCAGCCTCATAACGGACAGGGAGGGGGGAGTACAGGATGCAGAAAGCTAAAAAGAAGAAAAAATGGCTGTGGATAGTCATTGCTGTGGTGGTTGTGGCCGCTGCAGCGGCTGGAGGAGTATATTTTCTCCCTAAAATGAACGCCGAGAGCGTATATGTCTACTCCTTCTATGAGGGCCTCCCCGGCATTGCCGATTACTACGACTACGGCACGGAGAGCAGCGGCATGGTCACCACCGACAAGGTGCAGCCTGTTTACCTCAGCGGCACCCAGACCGTGACGGAAATTCTGGTGAGCGAGGGTCAGCAGGTGAAAAAGGGCGACGTGCTCTTCACCTACGATACCACCCTCAGCGACATCGCCCTGCAGAGAAAGGCTCTCAGCGTGGAGCAGACCAGGCTGGACCTCGCAACCGCCAAGCGGGAGCTTGGGATAATAAACTCCTATGTGCCTATCTCCTATAAGCCTGTGGAGACCCCCGACCCGGAGGAGACTCCTACGGAGCCTGAGAAGGAGATAGCCGACCTTGAGCTTGAGGGCAAGGACTACGAGGTATACAAGGGCAAGGGGGATACAAGCCTCACGCCCCAGTATTGCTGGCTGCGCTCTGACGCCATGGTGGATGAGCTTTTGATGGATGCCCTTTTCCACGGACGGGAGGAGGACAGCCTCTTCGTAATCTTCCAGCACACGGAAAATGACTCCAACGAGGGAGCCATCACCAAGGAATTCGGCCTTAAAATGGTGCGTATTGAGTCTGCCCCTGTCACCGATGAGCAGGGACAGCTTATAAAGCCGGCGGAGACTACCTATCGCTTTATGTGGTTTGACCCCGCTGTGGCCAACACCGGCAGCGCCCCCGACGACGGCATAGAGTGGAACTCCGGCTTTACAGCCGCAGAGATACACCAGATGCGCGTGGCCAAGCAGGCCCAGATAAAAGACCTTGAATTCCAGGTGAAAATGGGCGAGGCGGAATATAAAATAATGGAAAAAGAATCGGATGACGGCGCCGTGGAGGCGGAGTTTGACGGCACTGTAGTGGGACTTCTGGACCCTCAGAGCGCTGTGGACATGGGTATGCCTCTCCTGAAGGTCTCCGGCGGCGGAGGATTCTATGTTATGGGCTCCGTCAGCGAGCTGGACCTTGACACTGTCAGTGTGGGCCAGAAGGTGGACGTTATGAGCTGGGATACCGGCGAGAGCTACGAGGGCACCATTGTTGAGATTCAGCCCTTCCCCCAGGAGAATAACGGCTACTATTACTACGGCGGCTCCCAGAACGTGTCCTACTATCCCTACAAGATATTCATTGATGAGTCTGCCATGCTTCAGGACGGCTACTATGTGTCCATGACCCTTCGAGAGAACCAAAGCGAGGGCCAGACCGGCAACCTCTATATCTCCAACGCCTTTGTGCTTACCGAGGGAGCTTCCAGCTTCGTGTATGTCCGGGGTGAGGACGGTCTTCTGGAGAAGCGTCAGGTGCGTCTTGGCGGTATGCTCTGGGGTGAGTATTCAAAGGTGGTCAGCGGCGTCACTGCCGATGACTGGGTGGCCTTCCCCTATGGTAAAGGCATAAAAGAGGGGGCTCCCACGGAAGACGGCACCTGGGAAAACCTCTACGGCGGCTATTAAGGAGGTGCTTTTATGGAAAATATAAGACTTGCCTTCCAGGGCATTTGGGGCCATAAAATGCGCTCTGTGCTCACCATGCTGGGCATTATTATAGGCATAGCCTCCATTATAACCATAGTTTCCACCATCAAGGGCACAAACGAGCAGATAAAGCAGAATCTTATAGGCTCCGGCAGCAATGTGGTAACGGTGCAGCTTTATCAGGATAGCTATATTTATGACATGAGCTATAATCCCCTGCCTCAGGGTGTCCACCTTATTGAGGAATCCATGAGGGCAGAGCTTGAGGCTTTGGACGGCGTTGAGAAAGTCTCCTTCTATAATGCCCGCCAGTGGAGCGACAATGTGAGCGCGGGAAAGCTCAGCTTCTCCGGCTCTGTTATTGGCGCGGACGAGGCCTATTTGCAGGTTAACGACTATATTCTCAGCTATGGCAGAAACTTCACCACAAAGGATTTTGACTCTTTCCGCAAGGTGATCATACTGGATAAAAAGGCCGCATCCACCCTCTTTCCCGGGGAATACCCCGTGGGCAAGACGGTGGAGATAGGCGGCGAGGCCTTCACCGTTATCGGCATGGTGGAAAAGGGCAGCGCCTTTAGCCCTCAGATAAACAGCTATGAGGACTACTATATGTATACGGATACCTCCGGCGGTACTATCTTCATGCCGGGTAGCTGCTGGCCCATTGTCTACCGCTTCGATGAGCCCCAGTCCGTGGCTGTTCGTGCCAAAAGCACCGACGATATGACCAAGGCCGGAAAGGGCGTAGCTGACCTCCTCACCGAGAGACAGATAGACCCACAGACCGGCATGATGGCCGGCGATGTGCCTGCCGATGATATGGCGGAGGATGCCGTCGAGGGCGAGAGCGTCAGCGGCAGCCAGTATTCCTACCGCAGCGAGGACCTCCTTGAGCAGGCTCAGCAGCTGCAGGAAATGAGCAATTCCACAAATCAGCAGCTTATCTGGATAGCCAGCATCTCCCTTCTGGTTGGCGGCATCGGCGTTATGAACATCATGCTGGTTTCCGTCACCGAGCGCACAAGCGAAATTGGCCTTAAAAAGGCTTTGGGCGCCAAGAAACGCCGCATCCGCTTCCAGTTCCTCACCGAGGCCAGCGTTCTTACAAGCCTCGGCGGTATTGTGGGCGTGATAATCGGCATACTTCTGGCAGAGCTTATCTCCAAAACAAACGGCATTCCCGTGGCTATCTCCGTACCCGCCATAGTGGTTTCCGTGGCCTTTTCCATGATAATCGGTCTTGTCTTCGGCATAGTTCCCGCCGTGAAGGCCGCAAACCTCAACCCCATCGACGCACTGAGAAGAGACTGAGAGATGCGTTTGCGGTGTGCATGGTGGACGGGACGTCGAGGACGCCGTCCCCTACGATTCGCATAGATTTACGTTTCCCCATATCCGTAGGGCGGGGGCTGCCTGCCGCGGCAGACCTTCCGTGGGGCGGGGGCTTGCTCCCGCCGCCTCGCTGAGCGGCGTGTTCATGACGGACGGGACGTCGAGGACGCCGTCCCCTACGATTCGTATAGATTTATGTTTCCGCATATCTGTAGGGCGGCCGCTTGCTGCCGCCACTATCGGGACGTCGAGGACGCCGTCCCCTACGAAAGTGGAGGCATCGTACCGCATGAAGTCGTAGGGGCCGGACACCCGGCCGGCCCGTTTCCGTCTTTCCGTAGGGCGGCCGCTTGCTGCCGCCGCAGACCTTCCGTAGGGCGGGGGCTTGCTCCCGCCGCTTATCCGCAAGGAGGTAAAGCCTATGCCAAAAAAACTTGCTGTTTGCTTTTTCGTGATAGTCTGCGTTCTTGCCCTCTGCGCCTGCGGCGGCTTTTCCCCGGATACGGACTATAATACAGACCTGAAAGCCAGAGAAAAGCTGCTGGAGGAGATAATAAAGCTCTATGATGCCCGGATAGAGTATGGTGAGAAGGATACTATCACTCTGGTGGAAAGTGAATTTGGTATTCATGTGGATCGATTCGTAATCCACACACCGGAAAGCGCAGAAATGTTTTTTAACTGTGTGAGAAATGCCAAAGCTGTCTACGATCTCACCGGGGCAGCGCTTATACCGGAGCCTCTGCCGGTATATATTGGCGATGGCGATCCTATCGGCAGCTTCGACCATGTGTATATCGATTTTCCGCCAACTGAGCAGTTTTTTCAAATCTCATTCACCGATGAAGATGCTCAGGCCTTTTATGACCATGCCTTCAAGCTGGGCACGACCTTCCTGCCGGAGGATATACTCGAAGAAGGCGGTATGGAGGCGGCTTTGAAGGAAGAGTTTCTGAAAATTCTTGAAGCACAAATGGTTTACGGCGACAGCGACGAGCTGACCATGTGCTATGATCGGGAGAAACGGTATATAGAAAGAGCCAACATCTTCACGGAAGAGAGCGTACAGCTTCTTTTTGACTGTGTGAAAAGCTGCTGGAGCTTTAGCGATGTTACCGGGCTGGACCTTGAGGAAGAACACATGCCTCTTGTAATTAACGGAAAGGCCATAGGCAATTTTAACTACCTGTATTTGGACTACCCCCCAACAGGCTGCCGGGTGGCAATAGAACTGGACTGGCAGTATGCCGAGGCCCTCTATGAGCATCTTTTCGCTCAGGGCAGCGATGAGCTGCACCGGGATAAATGGGGCAATATAATGCCTCCCACAAAAACCGGCGAGCGTATAGTGCCTTGAGAATAAAGCCGCTGTAAAAGTCCTTGTGTCTTCTCTTGGATTCACGGACGGGCCGCTCATTATAAAAATACCAAGGAGAAAATGTGATGGAAATTCTTTGGCATGACAATGATATAGCCATCTGCATCAAGAGCGTGGGGCTTGACTCGGAAAAGGATATGCCCGAGGCGCTAAAAGAGCAGCTGGGCGGGGAAGTATATACCCTCCACCGGCTTGATAAAAATGTAGGCGGCGTGATGGTGTATGCCCGGACAAAGGCTGCGGCGGCCCTATTTTCCCGGATGATTCAGAATGGGCAGCTTGTAAAGGAATATGTGGCTCTCGTCCACGGACAGCCCCCGGAAAAAGGGGACTGGGAGGACCTTCTCTGGAAGGACTCTTCCAAAAACAAGGTTTTTGTGGTGAAGCGACAGAGAACCGGGGTGAAAAAGGCCCGGCTGGAGTATGTGCGCCTGCACGCGAGGGAACAGAGCCTTGTGCGCATCCGCCTCCATACAGGGCGCAGCCACCAGATAAGGGTGCAGTTTTCTTCCCGTGGCTTCCCTCTGGTAGGAGACCACAAATACGGTTCCCGGGATGAAAAGAATGCCCCCATGCTCTTCTCCTGCTGCCTCAGCTTCCCTTATAAAGGCGAGACAAAACGTTTTGAATATCTTCCCCAATGGGCTCGGCAATAAAATGAAAAAGCACTCGTGTATACAATGCACTATTGTATACACGAGTGCTTTTTTATTGATCTTTATAAAAACTTTACACAAAACATACAAGGCTTACAGCCAATGTGTAAGGCTTTTGTAAGTAGGCCTGTGTTAGGATGTGGTAAACTCGCAGAAATAAGGATATTTCCGCGTTAAGCAGGAGGACACGGTATGAAAAGAATGATTACCAGACTTGTCTGCCTTCTGATGGTGCTTGTGATGGCCCTGGGAATGGTGCCCGGGGTATTTGCATCCGGCGGAGATGAGGCCGTTCAGGCTGTCATCGACCAGCTGAATGCTATCGACATCCTTCAGGAAATGCAGGATAAAAGAAGTGACTATGCTGTTAAAAGCAGATACCATGCAGAAACTACAGACGCTGCCATAATCGCTGCCCATGAAGCTGCCCGTGTGCAGTATCTCACCTATCTTGAAGAGATGAGAACGGCCAGAGCCGCTGCTCAGCAGGCTTATGATGCCCTCAGCGAAGCTCAGAAGGCACAGGTGCCCGCAGAACTCGTGGCAAAGCTCTCCGAGTATATTGCCAATGACTTCGATACTGTGACTTTGCCCGTTTATGCAGGACCTGCTCCTTATGTTTATCAGGCAGTGGATAATCCCGCTGACCCGGGAATGGTCTACGAGGTTTCCGATGAGGGAACTCTGGGAATGGAGCAGCCCTGTCTCTTCCTCCTTGCCGACAGCTCCACGGGAGCCACTTCCCTGACGCCCACCGGAGTCTACCAGCCCGGAGTGAGCAACTATATCGTAGGTTACTGCTGCGACCATGATACGGAGTACGTATGGAGCAGTGAGAGCAAAGGGACCAACAGTTACTACAGACGCATCAATCTTGAGGATGCAGGCTATTTCAGCGAGGCAGCCGCAGAGAAGATCCGCGGCATTATGCTCAATTCCTATCCCTATGTAAGCATTGAGCAGATGAAGGCCAATCTCATTTCCCTTGGCCTCAGCGCTGATTTTGTCAACAGCCTGAATAAGAGCGATATTATTTATGCCGTTCAGGTGGCTATCTGGATTTATGCCAACTCCATTGACACCGCTGTTGACGACAGAGTCTTTTACGGAATGACCTATGATGTTCCTGTCAATAGCTCTGCGTGGATGGATCCCATCCATGACTTTACCAACGAGCTCTGGGGCTGGTGGACCACTGCTGCAAGACAGTACAGCTACAGCGCCGAGGACGAATACAGAGTGGACTCCCTTGTTTACTATATCTGCAAGCTTATGCCCTCTGTGAAGGCTACTGCAGACACCACCGTTATCGGCGACGTTGATGTAACCAGAGCGGACCTTGTCCCCAACGGTGACGGCACTTATTCCGTGGGTATGCATGTGAAGCTCAGCACCGGCGCCAAGAGCGGCGATAGCCTGAAGCTCACTGCCACCAGCTACAGCGACAACGGCGACGGTACCTGCAGTGTCACCGGTGTCACCAGCACCGTAGTAGGCGAGGCTGACACCTATTCCATGTATGTCAAGGCCAATCCCGGCGACACCATCGAAGTAGTTGTTGAGGGTACTCAGTATCTTGGCAGAAGCGCATACTTCTATGAGGCGCTGGGCGGCAGAAAGGCCTCCCAGAGCGTCGTGGGCGTAGGCGATGGCTATACCCCTGTAAGAACCGTTGAGACCTTCTCTTTCGATGAGGATATCCAGCAGGGCCTGCGCATTTACAAGACCGTTAAGAACACCGGTGCACCTTTGTCCGACATCACCTTCCATGTGTATAAGGTGGAGCCCGCTGAGGGCGATGTAATCAACCCCACTCCCAGCGCAGAAGAGGTGGCTAAGTATGCCCTTCCCGAAAATCTTGTGGGCAGCATAACCACCGACTCCACAGGCTACGGAGCCCTTGCCCTTGAAAAGGGCAGATACATGGTGGTTGAGGAATTCAACGCCGAGAAGATAAAGGCCGCTGCCGATCCCTTCTATATTCTCATCTCCATGCCCGAAGAGGTTATTACTCTGGATGAGGAAGGCAATGAGGTAAAGGAGATAATATATCACGATATAGCTCAGGTATATCCCAAGAATGAGCCTACAACGCCTCCCCCTCCTCCTCCCCCTCC
>JAZSFJ010000147.1:0-4998 GCA_045532145.1 Oscillospiraceae bacterium | reverse complement strand
TACCTTCGGCGGTGGCTTCCTGAACCTTCAAAATGGCCTCGGCTTCGGCTTCGGCCTGAAGGATGCGGGCCTGACGGGCGCCCTCTGCCTCAAGGATCTGGGCCTGCTTTGCGGCGTCTGCACGGAGGATGGCGGACTCTCTCTCACCTTCGGCGGTGAGGATGGCGCTCTTCTTTTCACCCTCTGCGCGGAGGATGGCTTCGCGGCGCTCGCGCTCTGCCTTCATCTGCTTCTCCATGGCGTTCTGGATCTCCTTGGGAGGCAGAATGTTCTTCAGCTCAACGCGGTTGACCTTGATGCCCCAGGGGTCGGTGGCTTCGTCAAGGATGGAGCGCATCTTGCTGTTTATAATGTCGCGGCTGGTGAGGCACTGGTCAAGCTCCAGGTCGCCGATGATGTTACGCAAAGTGGTGGCGGCCAGATTCTCGATAGCCACGATGGGATGCTCAATGCCGTAGGTGTAGAGCTTGGGGTCGGTTATCTGGAAGTAGATAACGGTGTCAATTTGCATGGTGACGTTATCCTTGGTGATAACGGGCTGAGGGGGGAAGTCTGCCACCTGCTCTTTGAGGGAGACCACCTTGGCAACTCTCTCGAAGAAGGGGATCTTAATGTGGAGACCCACGGACCATGTGGTGTGATAAGCGCCGAGGCGCTCGATAACATAGGCTCTTGCCTGCTGCACCACGCGGATATTCTTGATGAGTATTACAAGAATAATGACCAGAACGATAATGGGGATAATGAGTTTGAAAATGCCGTCCATGTTTAGTCCTCCTTTTCTTGAATGACGGGGTTTGCCTAAAACTTATTCTTTGTCAGAAACTATGAGTTTAACGCCCTCAATGGCCAGAACGGTGACAACGCTTCCGGCGGGGATGCTGCTGCCGTCGGCGCTTCTGGCGGTCCACTCCTTGCCGTCGCAGAGCACACTGCCCATTGCGGCCAGATTGTTTATGCCCTCCCGGACCGTGGCTTTCATGCCTATAACTCTGTCAGCATTGGTGGCCTGGGCCTTGCCGTTCACATACTTTTTCACGATGGGGCGGGTGAGTATCATGGTGAGCACGCTTATGACCGCGAACCATAGCACCTGCAGCCAGATGGGAGCTCCCAGCAGGGCTGCCACAAGAGCGCAGATGCTGCCCAGAGCGAACCAGATGGAGGCTACACCGGCGGTGACCGCTTCTATGAGAAGAAACAGCACTATGCCCACAGCCCAAATTGTTATCATCATAGGAAAGTCCTCCTTTCATGTGCTTATGATACACCTTACACAAGGTGGAAGGTCAAGTGTTTTTTGTAGATTTGCTTTGCTAAATCGCACACTTTCTCTACGCTTACATTATACACTATACCGAATTCTTTGTAAATCAAAAATTGGGTCTTTACTTTTACACTTTAGTGCTATAAAATGATAGTGCATAATAAGGCGGGAACACCCGTCAAAGGAGATAATTGAATGAACAAGCGAAACAGAAAGCCCCGCAATGAGGATATGTACAAGGCCATACTGGAGCTGCGCGATGTTGATGAGTGCATAAAGTTCTTTGACGACCTTTGCACCGTGAGTGAGCTTCAGGCCATGGAACAGCGCTTCCAGGTGGCAGTGCTGCTGGAGCAGGGACTTATTTATAACGACATTCTCGAGCAGACCGGCGCCTCCAGCGCAACCATCAGCCGCGTAAACCGCTCCCTGCAGTACGGTAACGACGGCTACTCCGTGGTATTTGAGCGCCTTGGCCTCATACCCAAGAAGGGCGAGCAGTGATGAGCTCTTACGGTCCTCTTGCCGAGAGCTACGACGCCCTCACAGGCGACGTGCCCTACGGCGAATTTGCCGACTATTATGAAAAGCTTCTGATTCGGGAGGGTAAGGACAGCCTTACCCTCCTGGATTTGTGCTGCGGCACAGGCACTCTCACCTATCTCATGGCAGAAAAAGGCCACGAGATGATAGGAGTGGACCTCTCTGAGGAGATGCTGGCTGTGGCAATGGCCAAGCTGGATGATTTTGAGGGCGGGGTTAAGCCCATGTTCCTCTGTCAGGAGGCTTCGGAGCTGGACCTGTTCGGCACGGTGGAGGGGGCATACTGCTCCCTTGACGGTATGAACTATCTGCCTCCCGAGGAGCTTCCCGAGCTTTTTCACAGGCTCCACCTCTTCATCGAGCCCGGCGGCAAGCTGGCCTTTGACTTCCACTCCCCGGAGCGGCTTCGTAGTCTGGACGGCGGCACCTTCGTGGACGAGGACGAGGATATGCTCTGTCTCTGGCGTGCGGAGTTCGACGAGGAGGAGCAGGCCCTCATTTATGGCATGGACATTTTCCGTCGCAAGGGAAGACTTTGGGAGCGGGAGGCCGAGGAGCACGTGGAGTTCGTCCATGAGCCCGGGGAGCTCTGTGAAATGCTGGAAGAAGCAGGCTTTACGGATGTGCAGCTGATCAAAGACGGCCCCCAGCATGAAATCGGCAGGCTTTATATGGTGGCGACACGGGGAAAGTAATTAGTATTCCGCTTTATACCTCCCTCTGATGAGGGAGGTGCCCGAAGGGCGGAGGGAGAGAAACTGAGGCAGCAGCAACTGTTAAGATGATAGGCAGACGCACTGCCGCAATCTCTCCCTCAGTCACGCTTTCGCGTGACAGCTCCCTCCTCAGAGGGAGCTAAACAAGGAAGGAGATTTTAAATATGGGAAAAATAATCCGCGCTGTTGCAGGCGATGATTTTATAAAAATTGCTGTTATTGAGGCCAGGGATATAGTGGAGCGGGCCCGCCAGATACACGGACTCAGCCCCACCGCATCTGCCGCTCTGGGCCGTACCCTCTGCGCAGCCAGCCTCATGGGCAACATGATGAAGGAAGCTGATGCCGCAGTCACCGTGCGTATAAACGGCGGCGGCCCCATAGGCAGCGTTCTGGCAGTAAGTGACTGCGAGGGCAATGTCCGCGGCTATGTGGCAGAGCCCAGCGTTGACCTGCCTCTCCGCAGCGACGGCAAGCTGGATGTTGGCGGCGCTGTTGGCCGTGACGGTATGCTCACTGTTATCAAGGATATAGGCCTTCGTGAGCCCTATGTGGGCAGCGTGGAGCTAATTTCCGGCGAGATAGCCGAGGACTTCTCTGCCTACTATGTGGAGAGCGAGCAGATACCTGCCGCCTGCGGTCTGGGCGTACTGGTGGACACCGACTGCTCCATCCGTGCAGCCGGCGGCTTCATCGTTCAGCTGATGCCCGGAGCCCCCGATGGTCTTATCGAGAAGCTGGAGGACAACATCTTCTTCATGGACCAGCTCACCACCATTCTGGATGAGGACGGCATGGAGGAAATAATCAATCAGGTGCTCAAGGGCCTTGAGCCCCGAATTCTTGAGGAGAGCGAGGCGGAGTACCGCTGCTACTGCTCCCGCGAGCGTGTGGCGGAGGCGTTGAAGAGCGTTGGCGCAGCTGCTCTTGAGGAGATTGCCCAGCAGGAAGAGCCCACGGAGGTTGGCTGCCAGTTCTGCGACAAGGTATATGTTTTCACCCCCGATGAAATAAAAGACCTTATATAAATACAAAAATACAGACAGAAAGCAGGGAGAACATGAGAGAAAAGGAAAGACTTAATATTCCGCTCTTGCTCATGGTCGTCCTGCTTTCTGCCAATATGCGGGCAAGCTATACAGGCGTGGGCACTATCGTGGACCTGATACAGGCGGAGCTTGGCCTCAGCAGCGCCGCTGCAGGCATGATAACCACCATTCCCATCATCGTCTTTGCCATCGTCTGCCCTCTGGCCTCCGGCCTCAGCGAGAGATTTTCCATAGGCCGCATGATAGAGGCCGCACTGGTGTTTATCTGCGTGGGCGTGGGACTGCGGGCACTTTTCGGTGGACTGGGTCTTTTTGCGGGCACAACTCTGATGGCTGTGGGCGTTGGCATAATGAACAGCCTTATGATAGTCCTCATTAAGCTCCGTTTTCCCGGTCATGTGGGCCTTGTGAGCGCCTTGTATACCACCACCATGAGTTTGACAACGGCCATGAGTATGGGCATAAATGTGCCTCTCGCGGGCCATATCGGCTGGCGTGGCGTTCTTGCCATGTGGGTCATTGCCGCTCTTGCTGCCATAATTCTCTGGGCTCCCCAGTCGGGCCTGCCTGCAAACCGGGGCGGCGCCGGAGCAGGGGAAAAGGGCCTCATATTCAAAATGCTCCGCTCATGGAGAGCATGGCTGCTGCTGGGCTATATGGGAACACAGTCCCTGCTTTTTTATAGCTTTTCCGCTTGGCTGCCCTCTATCCTCCAATGGAGGGGAATGGAGGCCGGGCAGGCCGCCGGTATTGCCACTACTGTTCAGCTCATAAGCCTCAGCACCACATTGCTGGTGCCCATTGTCATGGAGAAATGGAATTGGCGGGCCATAGTCATGAGCTGCAACGGCTGCTATATTGCCGGAGCACTGCTTTTCTACTTCTGCCCTCTGGGTGGCGCGGGCTTCTGGGCCAGCGCCCTGCTTATCGCCATTGGCATAGGCACGGGCTTTTCCGTGTGCATCTTCCTTTTCTCTGCCCGCAGTGCTTCCGCAGCGGAGGCTTCTGCCATATCCGGCTTTGCCCAGAGCGGCGGCTATGTTCTGGCGGCCTTGGGCCCCGTGCTCATGGGCAGGCTTTTTGACATAAGCGGCAGCTGGGTTCCCGGCATGCTGCTGTGGTTTGCTGTGCTTTTGGCTATGACGGTGTTCTCCTGGTTTTCGACGGAAAAGGGCAGTATACTGCAAAAAAATAAAAATATAAAAAAATGAAAAATTAGGCTTGACAAAACGCTTTATCTTTAGTACAATAACAAAGCGCTGTTTAAGGCGGCGTTCGATTGGGGGGCATAGCTCAGCTGGTTAGAGCACCTGCCTTACAAGCAGGGGGTCATTGGTTCGAGTCCAATTGTCCCCACCATAATACGCCTCGGTAGCTCAGTTGGTAGAGCAGCGGACTGAAAATCCGCGTGTCGCCAGTTCGA
>JAZSFJ010000006.1:0-17315 GCA_045532145.1 Oscillospiraceae bacterium | reverse complement strand
CCTCCGTAGGGCGGGGTGACCACACCCCGCCGCCCGTAGGTGCCGGCATCCCCAACGGCCCGCAAGGTTTCATTACAATCCCTCAGTCAAAATCGGTTCTGAAGTGCCGATTTTGACAGCTCCCTTTACACAAGGGAGCCTATGGACTCTGCACCACGTAGGGGCGATTCACGAATCGCCCGCGGGCGGACACATCGGTCCGCCCCTACAAGCAAAACGTAAAATTACGCAAAACCTATAGGGCGGTAATGGCGTGCCGGGGGCGACGCGCCCTACTAGCAAGGGGACCTTTAAATCTTCCTCACTACGCAGATTGCAAAATCCGCCTCGGTTTCCAGGACATCAAGGCTCTGAAGCTTTTCCTGATCGGCTCTGCCTGTCTTATAATAATAAGGGGTCATCATAAAGAGATTTTGAATATCCTCGCCGCTCTCTATTCGGAGCATTTTCCGCTTTTCGCTGCGGCAGACTTCTTCAAAGCCCTCGGGAGCATACTCGGCAGGGCCATTAAGATAGGGCTTATCATACACCGCTTTCTTGAGGCCGAAGAGGTGGCTTTCAAGAGGCATGACCTTTATGACAATGCCGCCCGGGCGAAGCACCCGGCGAAACTCCCCGTCATCATGGGGAGCAAAGACATTGAGGACAACATCGCAGCTTTCGTCAGCCACGGGCAGGGAATTTATGCTTGCCACCGCCCATGTGACGGACTTATCCCGCCGCCCGGCGGCAATGAGGGCCTCCTTGGAAATATCCACGCCCACAGCGGAGCAGCCGCCGGTAGCCTCCAGAGCCTCCCTCACAGCTGAGGTATACCAGCCCTCGCCGCAGCCGGCGTCCAGAAAATCCACCTTCCCCTCCCCGCGGTAAAGGGAGGCCAGGCGGCATATCTCATCCCGGAGGAAGAGATAGTAATTCTTCTCCAGAAAGTCCTTCCGGGCGCGCACCATCAGCTTATCGTCTCCGTGGCGCTTGGAGGAAGACTTGTTGCTCATAAGGAGATTCACGTAGTTTTGCTTGGCCACATCGTAGCTGTGGCCTTTTTCGCAGCGGAGGGAGCGTTCAAGGCTTTCCAGAGCTCCGCCGCATACGGGGCATTTCAAAGCGGGCATATTACACCACCTGGAAAATATAGAATTTAAGGTAATCGGTCTCGGGCACGTTCCACAGTATGGGGTGGTCGGGTCCCTGCTGGCGGGCCTCTATCTGCCGGAGGCTCACATCCGCGTCAGAGGCGGCATCGTGGAGCATTTTGCGGAAGAGCTCATCCGTCATGAAGTGGGAGCAGGAGCAGGTGGCAAGGTAGCCTCCCCGGGGCAGCAGCTTCATAGCCTTTAGATTTATCTCCTTATAGCCACGGATGGCGTTTTTCACCGTGGCGGAAGATTTCGTGAAGGCGGGAGGGTCAAGGATAATCATGTCGTACTTGCCCTTTTCCCCCTTGTTTGCCATCTCCGTCAGCAGCTCGAAAACGTCGGCGCAGACATAGTCCACCTCAAGGCCGTTGCGGCGTGCATTCTCTTTGGCAAGAGCCACCGCGTCGGCGGAGATGTCCACACTGGTAACGCTCTCGGCCCCGCCCTTTGCGGCGTTGAGGCCAAAGGAACCCGTATGGGTGAAGCAGTCCAGAACGCGCTTGCCCTTGGCGATTTTCGCAGCGGCAAGGCGGTTATACTTCTGGTCAAGGAAAAAGCCTGTTTTCTGGCCGTTTATATAGTCCACATCATAGATGATGCCATTTTCCCGAATCTCCGTGTGGCCGTCGGTGTCTGTGAGAAGGCCGGGGTAAGAGTAAAAGCCCTTGCCCTGCTCAAGGCCCTCCTTGTTTCTTATGGCCACGTCGTTGCGCTCGTAGATAACATCTATCTTTTCACCCATTTCGGTGAGCACCTTCAGCATGGCGGGGAATATTATATCCTTAAGCCGCTCCATGCCAAGGCTCAGAGTCTGGGTCACCAGAACGTTGCCGAAGCGGTCCACGGTGAGACCGGGGAAGGAGTCCGCCTCCCCGAAGATAAGGCGGCAGTTATCGAAATCCGGGCCCATTACCGTGCGGCGGTACTCAAATGCGTAGCGCACTCTCCTCTCCCAGAAAGCCTCATCGAAGCGGTCGTTTGCGTTGCGGGACACAAGACGAACTCTTATCTTGGAATTATCGTTTATGAAGCCGGAGCCCAGATAGCGCTCCTTCTGGGAATATACGTCCACAATATCGCCGTTTTCGTAGCCGCCGGAAAGGGCGGTCACCTCATCGGCGAACACCCAGGGATGGCCTCCCTTCAATGCCCGCTCCCCCTTGGGGGTGATATTTATTTTGGTATAAGGTCTCTCTGCCATTTCCCTACCTCCAATTTCTCATTAAATATATATTATATCGTTTTTTTGGAACTATGGCAATCATTCCTTTTCTTTTTGGAGAAAGTTGTATAATTATGCAGGGAAATCCTTCATTTTTGATGCCCGAAAGTTTTTTTGCAAGTTATATTGCATTTATACGCATTGCGCCGCCAAAAACGCCGATAATTTGAATTTTAACATTGTAAAAAATTCATTTTTGCTTTACAAAGCCGCAAGTCCATGTTATCATAAATTCATCTTAATTAGGGATAGGAGTGTTTTTTATGCAGAAAAAGAAAAAACTCGGTCTGCCTGCATGGATAGCCATTGCAATGGTCGGCGGTATTGTCGTTGGTGCCATTATGTGGGCTATCATGGGTGCAGAGGCTGCTGACGCTTTCGCCAGCGCATACATCAAGCCTTTCGGTAATATCTTCATCAACCTGCTGAAGTTCATCGTTGTTCCCGTTGTTCTCCTGAGCATCATGGACGGCATGATCTCCATGCGCGACATCAAGAAGGTCGGCTCCATCGGCCTCAAGACCGTTATCTACTTCCTCGTCACCACCGCTATCGCCTGCGTTATCGGTCTCGTGGTCGCCAGCATCTTCAAGAGTTCCTTCCCCGTTCTCCAGGAGCTTGCCACCAAGGACGACGTTAGCTCCTCCGCAAACCTTATCGACACCATCGTAAACATCTTCCCCTCCAACTTCATTGCTCCCCTGGCTAACTCCACCATGCTGCAGGTTATCGTTATCGCACTGTTCTTCGGTGCCGGTATCATCATCTCCGGCGAGAAGGGTGAGCTTGCACGCAACACCATCCGTTCTTTCAACGATGTAACCATGAACGTCATGGGCTTCATCATCAGAATCTCCCCCATCGGTGTTTTCTGCCTGATGACCTGGGTCGTTGCTAACCAGGGTCCCAAAATCCTCGGCTCTCTGGCCCTCGTTCTCCTGGCTGCCTACATCGGCTACATCGTCCACATGATCGTTGTCTACTCCATCTCCGTCAAGGCCTTTGCCAAGATGAGCCCCCTTGCTTTTATTAAGGGCATCGCTCCCGCAATGGCTATGGCTTTCGCCTCCACCTCCTCTGTTGCAACCCTGCCTGTCAGCAAGGACTGCTGCAAGAAGATGAACGCCGACGATGAGATTTCTTCCTTCGTTCTGCCTCTGGGTGCCACCATCAACATGGACGGTACCGCCATCTACCAGTGCGTTGCTGCCGTGTTCATCGCAAAGTGCGTTGGCATTGACCTGACCCTCACTCAGATGGTCATTATCGTTGTCACCGGTACTCTTGCCTCCATCGGCACTGCCGGTACCTCCGGTGCAGGCGTTATCATGCTGGCCATGGTTCTCGAGGCCATCGGCATCGATCCCACCTACATCGGCATTATCTACGGTATCGATCGTCTCTTCGACATGGGCCGTACCACCCTCAACGTTGTTGGCGACGCTTCCTGCGCTCTCTGCGTAACCGCATGGGAAGAGAAGAAGGCCGCAAAGAAGGCCGCTGCACAGGCTCAGTAAACCCTGCATCCAATACATACAGATACCAAAACCCGGAGCTTCGGCTCCGGGTTTTTTGTTTTGACACTTATGGCTGTCTCATCCGTCGGCTTGCACCGCTCCATCCGTAGGGACCGGCCTCCCGGACGGTCCGCGGGCGACCACAGGTCGCCCCTACAGCGAGATTTAGAGCACGGATTTGCCGCACACATTCTGATAATGGATGCATACTTCCATTTGGCGTCGGACTAATTAACAATGTAGAGAAAGGTCTTGACCGTTCCGCTGCTTTTGCACTCCGGTTTTCGGAACGTTCAAGACCGTTCCCTACATCCCCGGTATTCCGTAGGGCGGCTGCTCGCCGCCGCCTTTTTACTTTTTTACTTTAAACAATAGACAGATTAAAGTTAAAGTGGTATAATCACACCAATATTCTTTTCGGGAAGTGATAATTATGACCAATATCGAGAGGCTCATTCTTCCCATGGGCCCGGAATTTCGAGACTATCTCCACGACGAGACCAAGACCGTGGGCCATGCGGAGACTATCTCCTTTCCCACCACGGAGGATGAGATTTGCGCCCTGCTGCGCTACCACAGCGAAAAGGGCGAAAAGGTGACCATACAGGGCAACCGCACCGGCCTCACCGTGGCCTGCGTCCCCAGCGGCGGCCATGTTATGAGCCTTGACCGTATGGATAAGGTGACGGGTATGCGTATTGAGGACGGCGTGGTGTATCTCCGGGTGCAGCCCGGTCTCAGCCTCGGTGTACTGCGTCAGATGATATCCTCCGGGGAGTTCAAAACCGTGGGCTGGGATGATGAGTCCAAGGCCGCCTACGCAGCCTTTAAGAAAATGCCAAAGCAGTATTTCCCCCCCGACCCCACAGAGACCAGCGCCTCCCTTGGCGGTATGGCCGCCTGCAATTCCTCCGGCGCCAAGACCTACCGCTACGGGGCAACAAGGCCATATATAAACGGCCTGCGCATAGCCCTCGCCGATGGCGATATTATCGCTCTGCGCCGTGGAAAGGTTTTCGCCGAGGGCCGCAGCTTCCGACTCACCACCGAGGGCGGACGGGAGATAAAGGGCACTCTCCCCTCTTATGAGATGCCCAAATGCAAAAATGCCTCCGGCTACTACGCCGCAGACAGCATGGATATGCTGGACCTTTTTGTGGGCAGCGACGGTACTCTGGGCCTTATGACGGAGCTGGAGCTTCGGCTCATCCCCGCTCCCAAGGTGGTTTGGGGCATAAACTGCTTCTTCAAAAAAGAGGATAATGCCCTCAGTTTTGTGGAGCGTCTCCGGGGCAGCGAGAGCCTTGCCGCCCTTGAGTATTTCGACTGCAACGCTCTTGACATTCTCCGCGCCTACGATGACGGCGGCTGTCCCGTGCTCGGTGGCTATGAGTGCATGATATATGTGGAGATTCACGCCGCTGATGAGGCTGCCGCCAAGGCTGAAATCCGCCTTGTGGGCGAGACTATGGACGCGCTGGGTGAAAGCTGCGCCAACACCTGGGCCGCCCGCAGCCTGCCCGACAGGGAGAGACTCCTCACCCTCCGCCACAAGGTGCCCGAAAGCGTCAACGCCCTTATCGCCCAGCGAAAGAGAGCCGACAAGGCAATAGCCAAAGTTGGAAGCGACATGGCCGTGCCCGATGAGCATCTTCGGGATGTTTTCGCCCTCTACCGCCGCAGCCTTGAGGAAAAGGGCTTCGAGTTCGCCATCTGGGGTCATATCGGAAATAACCACGTCCATGTTAACGTGCTGCCGAGAGAAGCCGCCGACATGGCCGCAGGCAAGGCCATGTTCATGGACTGGGCCAAAGAGGTGGTGGCCATGGGCGGCACAGTCTCCGCCGAGCACGGCACCGGCAAAAATAAGGCCGCCTTCCTCCCTGTGCTTTACAGTGAAAAGGGCGTCCGCGAAATGGCAGCCGTGAAACGCTGCTTCGACCCGGGATGTATACTGGGTGCAGGAAATCTGTTCCCCGAGGAATATGTGAAATAAATAAAAGAAGGATTCGTGAGAATCCTTCTTTTATTTATATATAGCTCCCTCTGACGAGGGAACTGGCAGCCGTCAGGCTGACTGAGGGTGAGATTACTCTACTGCGTCTTTCTATCAATGTCTTAATAAATGCGACTGCCTCATATTCTCTCCCTCCGAGCCCTTCGGGCCCACCTCCCTCGTCAGAGGGAGGTATAAGATAAATCCCTTCGGGATTTTACTTCCTTATCTCCGCCGTGACAAAGGTTCTGCCTTTTCTGCTCTGGCCGCCGATGGAGGCAAGGCTGCCTTTGCCGTGGCCGCGGACGGAGATGATATCTCCCGGCTTTATCTGGGCATCGGGGCGGAGGCATTCGCAGTAGTTGAGGCTCACTTCCCCGGCGCTTATCATGGCTGCGGCAGATGTACGGCTTAGATTGAACATTCCCGCTGCCACAGCATCCAGGCGAAGGTTCATGACCGAAAATGTGACTTCCTTTATCTCGAATTTTGGCTTCGGGGCAGCAGAGAGGGGGATTTCCTTTGTTTTCACCCCATAGCGGCCCACCTTGTCCAGGCTTGCTATAAGATGTTCCGCCACGGTATTCAGGCAGAAGATGTGGGCCTCGCCCCCATCCACCATTATATCCCCAAGCCATTCACGCTTGATGCCAAGGCCCAACACCGCCCCCATATAGTCCCGGTGGCCCGGCTGACCGAATCCCGCGCTTATGCGTACGCAGCGGATATACTCGCTCTCGTCAAAATCCTCTTCCTCCATATAAAAGGGCAGGAAAAAGGCAACATTGCGCTCTGTGCCCTCCACGCCGCCACGGAGTACAACCCTGCAGTCGGCGGCACGGGAGGCCCATGCTGTGAGGGCGTACTGCTCAGCGGGGCTGAGAAAAAGGCTGCTTGTGACGCAGCAGGCTCTCTCGCATCTGTCCCGCAGATCCTCAAAACGCTTTATTAGTTCATCAGACACCGTTGCCGCCTCCTTCAAAAATTTAATGTATTGCCTCCCTTGTGTAAAGGGAGATGGGCAGATGCTTGCATCATGCTGCGCAGCGATACAAAGGCGTACTTGGGTCGTTCTGCACCCGTAGGGCGCGAGCCCGTGGCCGAAGCAAGAAATTAAGTGCCGAAAAAACTGAACAATCCCCCAGTCGCCATTCGGCGACAGCTCCTGCGGCGGCAGCAAGCGGCCGCCCTACGACAAGGGAGCCTTTAAGCTGCGTCAAAAGCCATCGGCGTCCCTCATCAGACACCGTTGCCGCCTCCTTCAAAGTTGATGGAGCTCATGTGGCTCTTGATGCCGGACTTTTTCATGACCTCGCTTATCTGCATATACACCCAGTCCACCTCGTTTTCAAACTCCGAGGCGGAGCTGCGCAGTACGCCGCTGCGCATGGCGGAGACACGGATGAGATTATCCGATGTGATGACCCGTACATTATAGTTCTTGCCTATGTCGTGGCTGAGACGCTCGATATAGGCGTCGGCGGTCTCTCCGTCGGCGGTGTAGACCACATGGAGGGAATGGTAATCAAACTTGCTGCCGGGGTTGCCGGGTATCTTGTAGGCGTCAAAGACCAGCACCATCTCCGCCCCGGTGAAGCCCCTGTAGTTAGAGAGTATATCCATGAGCCTGTGGCGGGCGGTGTCCAGACTGTCGGCGGCCAGCTCCTTCAGATCATCCCAGGAGTGGATGACATTATAGCCGTCCACGATGATAAATTCCTTTTTCTGCACCGTGGGTGCGCTTTTGTGATTTGATGCAGAGCCAGTATTTTTCGCCGCCGAGTACTGGGGGCGGCGGATGGGTCCGAACTCCCGGACCATGATGGCCTCCAGCTCCTTGTCGTCTATGCTGAGATTTCGCATATTTACTCTGGGCCGCACCTCTGCCTGAGCCTCTGCCTTGCCAAAACCGGTATCAATATGCATATAGCTGCGGACCTCGTTCCACTTCACATTGAAGCCCGCGCCGTGGGCGCAGAAAACGGAGTCGGGGCTGTTTTCTAGGTCACCTTCCGGGTCGTAGCCAATGGATGCCACCACCTCAGGAGTGTTGTGGCAGGGCTTATAGCCCTCAAGGCGGCAGCTGAGTCTGCCCCGGCCACCGGAGTAGGCAGCCAGAGTGGAGGCATAGCCTCCCATGGTGGCCACAGGGGCGCTGCCTTGCAGCACCAGCATTTCACCGGCCTCACCCGGAGACCCAAAAGTGCCGTGCATGGCACGGACATCGCTAATGGCCCTGCCAATCAAAGCTGCGGGCAGCTCTATACGGAAAGCGTACCAGGGCTCAAGGAGCACACTTTCGGCGCACATGAGACCCTGACGGACGGCGCGGTAGGTGGCCTGACGGAAGTCGCCGCCCTCGGTGTGCTTTAAGTGGGCCCGGCCTCCGATGAGGGTGATTTTCATATCCGTGATGGGCGAGCCGGTGAGGACGCCCAAATGCTGCTTTTCCTCCAGATGGGTGAGAATAAGCCGCTGCCAGTTTATGTCCAGCACATCCTGATGGCAGCTAGTGGCGAACTGCAGTCCGCTGCCCTCAGGCAGAGGCTCAAGGGCCAGATGGCACTCGGCGTAATGCCTCAAAGGCTCAAAGTGGCCCACGCCCTCCACGCTTTCGGCTATGGTTTCCTTATACATAATGCGTCCGGAGGATAGCTCCGTGTCCATATCGAAGCGCTCCCGAATTAGGCTTTTCAGTATCTCCGTCTGCACCTCGCCCATGAGCTCCACGTTTATCTCTCTCGCCCGGCTGTCCCAGCGCAGGCGAAGCATGGGGTCCTCTTCCTCCAGAAGCCGGAGCTTGGGCAGGGCCAGCATGGGGTCCATGCCCTCCGGCAGACGGAGGGTATAGCTGAGCACAGGGGAAAGGAGGGGCTGCACGGTCTCCGTCTCGGCCCCAAGGCCCATGCCGGGGTAGCTGCGGCTGAGACCCAGCACGGCGCAGACTCCGCCGGCGGACACGCTGTCGCAGCTTTCGTATTTGCTGCCGGAATAGAGGCGTATCTGGTTTATTTTTTCCTCGATTTCCTCGTCGCCCACCCGGTATTTCAGGGAAGTGCGAACCTTGAGTTCACCCCCGGTGACCTTCAGGAAGGTGAGCCTGTTACCCTGAGCATCCCGGCTGATTTTATATACTCTTGCGGAAAACTCTCTCCTCCGCTCCCCGGTGGGGCAGTATTTTTCAAGGCCCTTCAAAAATTCCTCTATGCCCTGATGGCGCAGGCCCGAGCCGAAGAAGCAGGGCACAAGAGCCCGCTTTTCAATAAGTTCGGCAATATCCCTGTCCTCGAGAGCGCCGCTGTCCATATATTTTTCCAAAGCCTCCTCGCTGCACATGGCAAGCTCTTCGGCGTCGGGAAGGCTGGTGAAGTCCATGCACTTATCCCCAAGGTGGGTGCGTATGTCCTCCATGACACGGGCGCGGTTTGCCCCCGCAAGGTCCATCTTTGTGACGAAGATGAAGCAGGGCAGACGGTAAGAGCGGATAAGCCGCCAGAGGGTCTCCGTGTGGGCCTGCACACCGTCCGTGCCGCTTATGACCAGCACGGCGCAGTCGGTGACCTGCAGCGTCCGCTCCATCTCCGCGGAAAAGTCCACGTGTCCCGGGGTGTCCAGCAGAGCGAAGTCCGTGCCGTCCCAACTGAAAGCGGCCTGGCTTGAGAATATGCTGATTCCCCGCTCCCGCTCAAGAGCGTGGGTATCCAGCGCCGTGCTGCCGTGGTCCACACGTCCGGGGCTTTTTATGCTGCCGGTATGGTAAAGTATGGCCTCGCTGAGGGTGGTTTTACCCGCATCCACATGGGCCAGAATGGCTATACATATATTTCGTTTTGGCTTTTGAGCCATGTTAAAAGCGCTCCTCTTTTTGGATTCTTGCTTAGCCTGAGCAATATAATCCGAACCCGCTCCACGGGAGCGGATCATATCGCTCAGGCTAAGTATATCCAAAATTGCAGGCTCGCGCAAGCATTACACTTGAATTCCTTTTTGTCAGCAGGAATGATTCATGTTCTCGCCCGTGGGACGTTGAGGACGCCGCCCCCTATAAATGGAGGGCGAAGTTTATGTGGATTTTCCAAGGCGCAGTCCAAAAATTTTCTTATCAATAACGACAAAAAATAAATTATCCTAAAATAATTACAAAAATAGCAAATTTTTTATATACTCTTGTTGCCGGAAGCCTTATGATATATACATAAACAAAAATAAACGTACACGAAAGGAAGCCTCCCCTATGAACATGTATGCATGGAAAGACCAGATGATCGCCGCCGCCAAGAAAAAGGCCACCCCCGTTCTCTCCTTCCCCTCCGTTCAGCTTATGGGCATCACCGTCCGCGAGCTTATCTCCAGCGCCGATATGCAGGCAAAGGGCATGAAGATGATTGCTGACCGCGTAGACACCGCCGCATCCGTCAGTCTGATGGACCTCTCCGTGGAGGCTGAGGCTTTCGGTTCCACCATCCGCGTCACCGACGACGAGGTTCCCACCGTTGTCGGCTCCATCGTCACCGATGAGGACGAGGCAGACGAGCTGGAGATCCCCGAGGTTGGCGCAGCCCGCACCGGCCTTTACATCGACGCTATCCGTCAGGCCAAGGAGCTCATCACCGACCGTCCCATCTTCGCCGGTGTTATCGGACCCTACTCTCTGGCTGGCCGTCTTCTGGACGTCAGCGAGGCTATGATCCTCTGCTATGCTGAGCCCGACATGGTTCACACTGTCCTGAGAAAGTCCACCGACTTCATCATCAACTACATCAAGGCCTACAAGGAAGTTGGCGCAAACGGCGTTGTTATGGCCGAGCCCCTTGCCGGCATGCTCTCTCCCAACCTCTGCGCCGAGTTCTCCGCTCCCTATGTCAAGGAGATCGTTGACGCTGTTCAGGACGAGAACTTCATCGTTGTTTACCACAACTGCGGCAACAATATCCACCTGATGACCGACTCCATCTTCTCCTGCGGCGCAATGGCTTACCACTTCGGCAACGCTGTTGAGCTCACCGAGATGATCCCCCACGCTCCCGCTGACGTTCTGGTCATGGGTAACGTTGACCCCGCAGGCCAGATCTGCAACGGCACTCCCGAGAGCGTCCGCGCTGCCACCCTCCATGTTCTGGAGACCTGCAGCTACGCACCCAACTTCTGCATCTCCACCGGCTGCGACATTCCTCCCCAGTCTCCCTGGGCCAACATCGACGCCTTCTTCGCCGCCGTTGAAGAGTACAACGCAAAATAAATACCGAATTTCCAAAACCGTGGAGCAAAATGCTCCACGGTTTTTTTGTGTGAAAAAGGGCTCAAGCTGTAACGAATTCATCAAATGTTCCCCAAGAGTAAACAGGGTAAAGTTTACGGGAGTAAAAATCATCCGCGCCGAGCCAGCAATAGCGCAAGCCGCAGCCGGCGACTATCTCCCACCGATAGGTGGGCTGCCACAGAGCGTAAGCGAAACATTTAAAATCCCCGGAGTCCAGAGGGTCGCAACCCTCTGGTGCGTTTTTGCATACTTTTGTCGCATAACAAAAGTATGCCCCCGGAGGGACCTGCACCAATTGTTTGCTGCAAGGTTGATTTCTACACCAGTATGGTGGCGGGCTGAGGGCAGCCCGCCCTACGTTAACTCAAAGCATCTATCCCGACTCCGAAGGTCTTTATCCCATACCAGCCTTCGTGCTCTTCCCAGAAAAAATTTTGCAATCCGCCGTCGCCATGCTTGCGAAACAGGTCACAATGGGATAAAATATTCCCAAAGTCAATTTCGGAGTGAAAAATGGAACTTTTTCTTATAAACAACGCTTATAAATATGCTGTGGAGCAAATTATGCTCATGCTCTTCCCCGGGGAGAGCCCCGTCTATCCCGAAAGCCCCTCCGGGGCACTGCGTGCGGAGCTGAGGCTCAGCGAGGGTGAGAAGTTCGTCACCGCCACCTGCCTCATCACCGACGAGGAAGGGAGAAGCTACTCCGGCAAAGCCGCCGTAAGCAAAAAGGATTTTACCGACGATATAGTGGAGCAGCGCCTGCGTCAGCGGGCCGTGAAGCTGAGCTTTTACCGTGCGGGAGTCAAGAAGCTGGGTAAAAAGCCTGTATGGGGCGCTCTCAGCGGCATAAGACCCGGCAAGCTCATGAGCGATTTGCTGGACAGCGGACTGGGCGACAAAGCCGCTCTCAGCTCCTTTGTGAAGCTCTATGACGCAGACCGTGAAAAGGCTGAGCTTTGTCTCCACACAGCCCATGCCTCAAAGCGTGTTACGGAAAATCTGGGCAAAAAGGACGTATGCCTCTATCTGGGCGTGCCCTTCTGCCCCACCCGCTGCGCCTACTGCTCCTTCGTGAGCCAGTCCGTTGAAAAAAGCATGAAGCTCATCCCTCCCTTCGTGGAGGCGCTGATGCAGGACATTGAGGCCACGGCGGAGACGGTACGCTCTCTGGGGCTCAATGTTATAGCTCTCTATCTGGGCGGCGGCACTCCCACCACCCTCTCCGCGGAGCAGCTGGACCAAGTTATGGGAGCTCTCCACGCGAAATTTGACCTGAGCAATTGCCGGGAGATAACCGTGGAGGCAGGCAGACCGGACACCATCACCCGGGATAAGCTCATTGTCATGAGCCGCCACGGAGTAAGCCGCGTCAGTGTAAACCCCCAGACCATGAGCGACCATGTTCTTGAGACCATAGGCCGCCGCCACACAGCGGAGGATGTGCTGAAGGCCCTCTCCCTTGTCCGGGAGGTTGGGGATATGCAGGTGAATATGGACCTCATAGCCGGTCTTCCCGAGGACACACCCGAGAGCTTTGCAAAGACCATGGAAACTGTGCTGGCTCTGCGCCCGGAGAATATCACCGTCCACACCCTGTCCCTGAAAAAGGGTTCCCGCATCACCCTTGAGGGCACGAGAATACCCTCAGCCGCCGAGGTGGAGGAGATGGTGGAAATCTCCCGCCAGGGTCTCGCCGCTGCGGGCTACGCCCCCTATTATCTCTACCGCCAGAAATTCATGTCCGGCGGCCTTGAAAATGTGGGCTGGGGACTTCCCGAAACCGACAATCTCTATAATATCTGCATAATGGAGGAGCTTTGCTCCATAATTGCTATGGGAGCAGGGGCTTCCACAAAGCTCGTCACCGGCACAGGGCGGCTGGAGCGCTTCTTCGCCCCCAAGTATCCCGCGGAGTATATTGCCGACATTGAAAAGACCTGTGCAAAAAAATCCATAATAAAGGAGTTTTACCATGAGCTATCAGCTGAATGATATTAACTTCCGGACAATTTCCGACCCCGAAAAGTTCATTGCCGAGTGCGACGCTCTCTACCGGGAGAAGGTCTCCAAAGCGGCCGACAGAATAATGGAGAACATGGAGCGCAGCCCCATCGTCCTTCTCTCCGGCCCCAGCGGCAGCGGCAAGACCACCACCGCCATGAAGATTGCCGAGGAGCTTAACCGCCGCGGCGTTGGCACCTACAGCGTGGGCATGGACGACTATTTCAAGACCGTCGACCCTACCACCGTGCCCCGCACCCCTGAGGGGGAGATGGACCTGGAGTCCCCCCTCTGCCTGGACATGGACCTTATGAACGAGCACTTCACCAAGCTCAGCCGCGGCGAGCGCATCTTTGTGCCCAAGTACGAGTTTTCCCGCCGTATGCGCATTCTTGAGCCCAGCAAGTCCATCAAGCTCAAGGCCAACGAGGTGGTTGTTTTCGAGGGCATCCACGCTCTCAACGACTCCATAACCGACGTTCATCCCGAGGCTTTCAAGCTCTATATCTCCGCCCGCAGCGACGTTGAGTTCGAGGGCAAGGTGGTGTTCAAGCGCACCTGGTTCCGCCTTATGCGCCGCATGATTCGCGACAGCAAGTTCCGCGGCACTGACCCCGCCGAGACTCTCAAGATGTGGGCCAATGTCCGCAGGGGCGAGAAAAACTATATTTCCCCCTTCAAAGACAAGGCCGACCTGCAGTTCGACACCTCCTTCGCCTACGAGCCCGCCGTGTTCAACGCTCAGGCCACCCGCCTTTTCAGGGCCATTCCCGAGGGCATAGAGCGCTTTGAGGAGCTCAGACAGGTGCTGCCCGCCCTGCAGCTTTTCGGAGTTATTGACGAGGAGCTTGTGGCCCCCGACGCCCTTATCCGGGAATTTCTTGGCGGCGGAATCTACGAGTATTGATATAAAACCCTTATTTGGGAGCAAGATATGTTGAAGACAAAAAAAATAGTTTCCTGCGTGCTTGTGCTGAGCATATGTCTGATGCTTTGTGCGGGCTGCGCGGCTTTCAATCCGGCCCCAGTGCCTACGCCTACCCCTACGCCCACCCCTACGCCTACGCCTGCCCCAACTCCCACGCCTACACCAACTCCTACGCCCACGCCCACTCCGGAGCCTGAGCCCGTATACACCGGCCCCGACCTTGCCGAGGGAGAGCGCATGGAGGATGATTTTTTTGAGGATGCCATTTTCATTGGCAACAGCCTGGTCCACGGTCTCTGGGCTTTTGGCGGCATCAAGTCCGGCCGCTTCTGCGCCGCCACCAGCGCCAGCATTGTGAATCTGGACAGAGTGAAAAACGAGGCATTCTGGGGCGACCCCGAGACCGCCCCCACGGTGATGGAGGCACTGTCTTATGGCAGCTGCGGCAAGATATATATCCTGCTTGGCATCAACGAAATAGGCTTTGAGACCCCTGACTTCATCGCCATTTACTCCGCGCTTTTGGACACTATTGAGGCCATTCACCCCGAGGCAGAGATGTACATCATGGGTCTTACCCCCATCACCGAAAAAAAGGACGCCGGGGGCTACCCCTTCACCATGGAACGTATTCTCAGCTATAATGAGGCTCTGCGCGGCCTTGCAGCGGAGCGGGAATGCTGGTATGTGGACCTTTGCGAGGCCATGGGCGGAGAGGACGGCTTCCTCGAGGAGGAAGTGAGCACCGACGGTGTGCATTTCATCCAGGAAAAGTACCCCGACTGGGGCGAATATCTCCGCACTCACTATGCCCCACAGGAAACTGATTAAAATTCAAAAAAACCGCCTATACTATGAGCAAGTACATAGTATAGGCGGTTTTTTTCAAAGCCCAAAA
This sequence comes from Oscillospiraceae bacterium, assembly GCA_045532145.1. GTDB lineage: Bacteria > Bacillota > Clostridia > Oscillospirales > Oscillospiraceae > SIG459. Next base: position 2,354 of record JAZSFJ010000006.1, on the reverse strand, counting down.
AGTGCATAGCTTAAGTCTTCGGGAGTAAAATTATCCGCGCCGAGCCGGCAATAGCGGTGGAGCTATGCGCCCTGGGGGGGAGGTTCGTTGTTTTTCCAGGCCAAAGAGGCTCCCTTGTCGTAGGGCGGCCGCTTGCTGCCGCCGCAGGAGCTGTCGCCGCAGGGCGACTGAGGGATTATCCCAATTTGCCTAAGCCTCCCCCAGATATGAAGGCTTTTTCCGCACAATCCCTCCGCCCCTTCGGGGCACCTCCCTTTACACAAGGGAGGCTTTAAAGGCGACTGATCTGGGCTGAGGGCAGCCCGCCCTACGGTAGCAAAGCTGCTTTTAACGCTGCCTATACTATGAGCAAATACACAGCATACAGGTGGTTTTTGTTTATGCACAAAAGTAAAATCAAAATATGGGAGGCAAGTCTGCTTATCGCCCTTTGCATCTGTCTTTGTCAGGCAGCGGCAGAGAGCGGCGCTCAGCAGGCCCTTTCGGAGAAGATTTTGAGAATGCACGTTGTGGCTTCCTCGGATGCCCCCGAGGCTCAGGCTCTCAAGCTCCGCGTCCGGGACGCCGCCGGGGTGGTTTTGGAGGAGCTTTTAGCTGACTGCAGCTCTCTTGAGGAGGCGCAGCAGAAAATAGAGGAGGGCCGCGAGCTCATCCTCGCCGCCGCCCGTGAGGCCGCGGATGGTGAGAGGGTGGAAATGCGCCTTGCCAAAGAGCCCTTTAGCTACCGGGAGGCGGAGGGCTACGCACTCCCCGCCGGGGAGTACAGCGCTCTGCGCCTTATCATCGGCGATGGAGAGGGCCGGAACTGGTGGGGGGTGATTTTCCCCGCTCTGGACCTCAGCGGCGGCTATGCCCAGGCAGCGGAATATCTGAGTGAGTATGAGCTGGCGCTTATCTGCGATGAGGATGGGGTGGAGCTCCGCTTCCGCTTTCTTGAGCTTTGGGAGAGGCTGATGGTGGCTTTAGGAAAATAAGGTCTGAATGTTTTTGTCTCATAATTCATAAGACAAAAACATTTTCTTTTCATTTCTTCCATAGTTATGCTATAATCATCCTGAGAGAAAGACAGAAAGGGGCGTGGCCCTATGAGGAAAGAGAGAGCCGAGCTTTACAGAAAGCCATCCCTGATACACTACCGCATCGCCCAGTTTATATCCCTGCTGGTGGCCGCACTTGTTTTCCGGCGCAAGATGCTGAGAAACGAGATAAAAAATGCCAAAGGCCCCTTTGTGGTCATTGCCAACCATCAGGCCGCCCTTGACTTTGTAAACCTCATCGGCGCCACCCGCAGGCCTATGAGCTTTGTCATCAGCTATTCCTTTTATAAAACCCTGCCCATAAGGGGATTTCTGGACAAAATGGGCGTTATACCCAAGCAGCAGTTTCAGTCCTCCGTCACCGATATGAAACGGATGAAAACCGTTATTGACCTGGGTCAGCCCCTTGTTATCTATCCCGCCGGTCTCATGTGCGAAGATGGGGTCAGCACCCCCATTCCCCAGGCCACCTATAAATTCCTCAAGTGGCTGGGTGCGGACGTATATGTGGCCCGAAGTGCCGGAAGCTACTTTGTCATGCCCAAGTGGGGCAAGGGTCTGCGTCCCGGCAGAACGGAGCTTGACATCTACAAACTCTTTACAAAAGAGGAGCTGGCCGCAACGGAGCTGGGCGAGGTGAAGCGCCGCTGCGAAAATGCTCTTTTGTACGACGCTTACAGGGAGCAGGAGAACATCCGTGCAGCCTATGCCGGCGGCAGCAATATTGAGGGACTGCAAAATGTGCTCTATAAGTGCCCCAACTGCGGCGAGGAGTTCGCCATGACGGTGCGGGATAAGCGCATTATCTCCTGCGAAAAGTGCGGCTACTCCCAGTACAGCGACGACTACGGTTTCCTCCATCTGGAGGGCAGCGTGGGCGAGGAGCTGCGCTATGTCTCCGACTGGAACAGCCGCATTCTTGCGGAGCTTGAAAAGAGCATGCTGGAGGGCGAAAACAGCATATCCACCCCCGTCAGCGTCCGTATGATAGGAGAGGGACAGCGCAGTTTCAGCGATGTGGGCGAAGGAATGCTCAGCCTCGACAGCAGGGGCTTCTGCCTCAAGGGCGTCATAAACGGTGAGGAAGTGGATATCACAATCCCCATTGTCAACATCCCCACCCTGCCTTTCGGCCCGGGCAAATACCTGGAGCTTCAGCGGGACAAGGATATTTTCCGATGCCTGCCCGAGGACGGCAGACTTGTTATGAAGATGATAAATATGCTGAAGATATTCCATGACATAAATCACCGCAGCGAGATTCGGTGAACGATACTGAATACAGTGGTAATACATAAGTCCCCCGGATTCCAATGG
>JAZSFJ010000137.1:0-35802 GCA_045532145.1 Oscillospiraceae bacterium | reverse complement strand
CCGGCGAGTATCTGGCCCTTATGGACGGCGCTCTGCTGGGCTCTTTCGACACCATGCTTGCCACCATGGAGAAGCTCAACGCCGCTCTTGCCGAGTTTGAGCCTGAGTTCATCTCCGTCTACTACGGCGAGGATGCCGAGGAAGGCGGCGGCGAGAAGACCATGAGCTACCTGACCAAGGCTTTCCCCGATGCGGAGATCAGCCTCATCAACGGCGGCCAGCCCGTGTATTACTACATGATAAGCGCCGAGTAAAATTTTGATACTACCGAAAAGAGAGAAGCCCAGTGGCTTCTCTCTTTTTTGTCTGCCCGTGGGCCGGCCAGTGTCCGGCCCCTACATGGGCGCGTGCTGGTTTTTTATTCGTAGGGCGCGTCGCCCCCGGCGCGCCAGCGTTGCTCACTTCATCCCGCAAAAATCCCCGGCGAAATCGCCCCCGCTTGCAGCTATGCACTCCGTAGGGTCGATTCATGAATCGCCCGCGGGAGGCTGATAGCCTCCCCTGCACCGGAACGTTCAAGGCCCTTCCCTACGGTGAAACAGGAAAACTGCGTATTGGCAGCGTACAGCAGGCCGCCCCAGGAATTGAGTATATACAATGAATTATTTGTCCCTGCCACTTTGCTCTTGTAAACAGTCTCACGGCGGGTTAAAATCAAGTAAAGCACCTTTTTTCGGAGGAAAGAGATATGTACAAATTCCGCTCCGTTACAGAGCGCATGAAAGTGATGCACGAAAAGGTGCGTCAGAGAGTTTTTCATGTGGACTCCGAGCGCTCCGTGATAGTCACGAGAGCCGCACAAAAATACGAGGCCGTGGTGCCCGTCATAAAAAACGCCCTCATCTTCAAGGCTCTTTGCCAGGAGATGACCACCCGTGTTGAGCCTCACGAGATGCTGGTGGCCAACAACACCCGCTTTTTCTGCGGCACCCGCCTTGACCCCCGCTGGAGCCGTGGAGATATGTATGTGGAGCTGGCAGAGAGCGGCAAGTGGAAAATGGGCAGCGACGGTCTTTACCACAACCCGGACTCTGACGAGCTCCGCCTTGTTATGAGCACCGAGGACTTCGAGGCTCTCCGCTCCATCGCCCCCTACTGGAAGGGTCGGACCATTGCCGACATGGCAAAAGCATGGCAGATAGAGGGTTTTGCAGAGCTTGATAAACTGGGCGTGCGCTCCTTCGGTAAGAATATGCCAATCGTAATGATGCCCGCGGGCCATTCCACCCCCGGCTATGAAAAGATACTCCGCCGGGGCTACGCCTCTCTCCGTCAGGAGGCCCGGGACTGGCTGGACTCTCACCGGGACTGCCTCATGGGAGAGGATGTGGAAAAGAGCCTTTTCTACAAGAGTGTGGAGATAGTCTGCGAGGGCGCGTCCATTCTTCTCCGCCGCTACGGAGAAACCTGCCTCGCCGCAGCCGATGAATGCACGGACAGCGTGAGGAAAGCCGAGCTTGAGAGCATGGGCGCGGACCTTATGTGGATAGCGGAAAATCCCGCAAAAAGCTACCGTCAGGCCTGTCAGGGAGCTCTTTTGTACCTGATGATGATATCCATGTCCGGCCTCACGGACATAGGCTCCTTCGGCCGCTTCGACCAGTACACCTGGCCCTATCTGAAAGCGGAGCTTGAGGCAGGCACCATCACCATGGACGAGGCGCAGGAGATAAGCGACTGCTTCTTCATGAAGATAAACAGCTTCTATAACGGTGGTGTCGGCCCCCTCACCGCCATAATCGGTATAGGCAACACCTACCTCCACACCACCATAGGCGGTGTGGAGCCGGACACCGGGGAGGACGCAAGCAATCCAGTCACCTATATGACTCTGGAAACTCTGGGCAGGCTCAGCCTCCATGACCCCACCGTTTCCCTGCGCGTACATAAGAATACTCCCCATGAGCTTTGGAACTGCGCCTTCGCCGTAAACCGCCTTGTAGGCGGTCTGCCCCTTTTCCAGAATGACGATGTTATAATCCCCGGCGCCATGCGGGAGCTGGGCTTTTCTCTCCGGGATGCCCGGGACTACGCTCTCATAGGCTGTCAGGAGATAACCGGCTCCGGCAACGACTACGCCGCCGGAAACGGCACAACTCCCCCGGAGGCCTACACCCAGTACAGCACGATTCTGGACATGGCTCTGAACAATGGCTGCAACCCCCACAACGGGGCTCAGTGCCACATCCGCACCGGCTGTCTCTACGAGATGGAGTCCATGGATGAAGTCCGGAAGGCATGGAAAAAGATAGCCTCCTATGTGCTGAAAGCTCAGGTGAGTCTGCAAAACTATGTGGAAAGCCTTTTCATGCACTACGACACCCACCCCATACTCTCCATATCCATGGAAGGCTGCATGGAAAAGGGCGTGGATGTGGTCCGGGGAGGAGCTAAATATAACTCCTACGGCTCCACCGCCGTGGGTCTCGCCACGGTAGCAGACTCCTTCACCGCCATAAAATATATGTGCTTCGATAAAAAGCTCTGCTCCACCAGAGAGCTCTACGATGCCTTTATGGCAAACTGGGAGGGCCACGAGATGCTGCGGCAGCAGATACTCAGCGAGGTTCCCCACTACGGCAACGGCGATGACTACGCCGACAGCGAGATGCGGTGGCTTGTAAACGCCTATCTGGATATATGCCGGGAGTGCCACAGCGCCCGGAGCAAAATTTTCAAAGGCGGTCTTTACTCCGCCGCCAGCCATGTGGCACAGGGCTACACCACCTGGGCCACACCCGACGGACGCAAGGCAGGAACTCCTATCGCCGACGCCGCCTCCCCTGCTCAGGGCAGGGATAAGCTGGGCCCCACCGCCGTGCTCAAAAGCGCACTTTGCTTCGACCACTCAAGGCTCATGAACGGCCTGGCCCTCAATATACGCATCCACCCCTCCGCCCTCAGCGGCGAAGACGGAGCCGCCAAACTCCGGGCCCTGACCCAGAGCTACATGGCCATGGGCGGCATGGAGGTGCAGTATAACATTGTCTCCTCGGATACCCTCCGCTCCGCTCAGGCGGACCCGGACAGCTACCGTGACCTTGTTGTGCGTATAGCGGGCTACTCCGCCTATTTCAACGAGCTGAGCTTCGACTGCCAGAATGACCTTATAAGCAGAACGGAAAACGCTCTTTGAGAACATAAGAAAGGAAAAACGCCATGAAAAAAAGCACAAAAGCCATCATAATGATTCTGGCTTTCATACTTTGCCTCTCCCTCATCCACGCTCTCGCAGCACAGCCGGAGAGCGTGAAAAGCGGCGACCTTTCCATTCCCGCCCACAGCAAGGAGGACATCGCCCTCTACCGCTCCCGGGCCCTTTCCGGCAGCTACAGCGAAGCCTTTGTAACTGAGCCCTCGGTCGCCGCGCCTTACGCCGCCGGCGAGCTCACTCAGGACTATATGGACTGCGGCCTTGGCTACCTCAATTATGTGCGCTACGCCGCCGGTCTTTCCCCGGTTACGCTGAACAGCAACTGGAACACCGAGGCCCAGCACGCCTCCGTGGTAATGGCAGCCAACAACGATCTGAGCCACTACCCCTCTCAGCCCGAGGGTATGGACCCCGCCTTCTATAACATCGGCTACAATGCCGCCTCCTCCAGCAACATTTTCTGCGCCTACGGCTACGGAAGCCGCAACTATCTGAGCTTCTCCATTCAGTCCTATATGGACGACGACGATCCCTCCAATATGCCCCGTGTGGGCCACCGCCGCTGGCTTCTCAATCCCCTCAGCGGAATGTGCGTTGGCTTCGGTCAGGCCAAGGGCTCCTCAGGCTTCACCTACTCCGCCACCAAGGTATTCGGCAGCGGTCAGACCGGCACAAGAGCCAATTACCGCTATATAGCCTGGCCCGCCTCCGGCAATTTCCCCTCCGAGCTTCTCGCAAGCAGTGTGCCCTGGTCCGTCACCCTCAACCCCCTGCACTACGACACCGGGCGGCTTAACAATGTGTCCGTGACAATCACCCGGGAAGCAGACGGGAAAAGCTGGACTCTCTCAGGGGAGAATAACAGCGCCGCGCCCAATAATCAGCTCCCCTATTTCAATATCGACACCTCCAACCGGGCCGTTGCCAACTGCATCATCTTCCACCCCGGCTCCAAAAACTGGGGCACGGAGGTGCTCAGCGGCGTATACAGCGTCAGAATCGATGGCCTTTACGACAACACCGGGGAGGAGAGCCCTCTCTTTTACAGTGTAGACTTTTTTGATGTGAGCGCCGTTGAACTGCCCAGCCACCATGTTGATGTGGTCTCCAGCTCCGGCGGCAAAGTCTCCATCAGCTCCGGCTCTCTCACCGCCGGCAGCTCTCTCAGCTTCACTGTCAGCCCCGACGAGGGCTATGAGATTGCCGCCGTCATCATAGACGGCGTGAGCCAGCCCATACAAAGCCGCTATGATCTGGGTGCGCTGAGCGCCGACGTTTCCATACAGGTCCTTTTCGCCGACGGCGAAACGCTCTTCATGGAGCACGAAGGTCTCCTGTACAGCTTCAGCGAGGGCAGTCTCACTGTGATGGGCCACAAATACCAAAACTTTTCCGGCAACATCGATATTCCCGGAGAGCTTTGGGGATTGGCCGTCACCGCCATAGCCGACGGCGCTTTTGAATACTCCTACGCCCAAAGCTTTACCCTGCCCGAGAGCATAAGGACCATAGGCGACAGGGCCTTCAACGCCAGCTCTCACCAAGGCACTTTTACCATCCCCGCCGGGGTGGAGAGCATAGGCACCTATGCTTTCTCCTATATGTACGGTGTCACGGACTTTGTCATTGACGGGGAAAACTCCAGCTACGCCACCATAGACGGTGCGCTTTATGATTTGGAGGGAGGCAAACCCCATACCCTGCTCAACTACTGTCTTGCCTCCCCCGCAAAGGAATTCACCGTGCCTGAAAGTGTCAGTCTCCTGTACTGCACCTCCTTTGCAGGCGCAGCAAATCTCAGAGAGCTTTATGTTATGAGCTACGGCATCCGGGCCATGACCTACACCTTCTATAACACGGATCTGGAGGTTTATGCCCGCAGCAGCACAAGGCTCTACGCCCAGCTTAGTAATGAGCTTATCAGCCCTGTAAACGGTGTATGGGACATAGAAACCCTTGCCCCCCTCAGCCTTGTGGAGGGAGATGCCGGGCTTCGCCTCAGGATAACAAACACCGGCAGCAGCCACATAAAGGGCAGCGTCTTTGCCGCCGCCTACGACGCCGACGGGCGGATGAGCGGCTGCAGCGTGCTCAGCGCGGACACCCCCGCCCGCTCTGTGAGCTTTGCAGACATCCCCCTGAGGGCAGAGGAAGGCAGCATCAGCCTCTTCCTCCTGGACAGCGATAGCCACGCTCCCCTGCTCCCCGCATCGGTGCAGAACCTGGGCTAAAAAACATCAGGCAAAATATTTATATGGAGGCGCGAAAAATGTTCACGCTGGAAAACACCTGCCTTGAAAAAGGCTGTCTCAGCGGCCAGGTGGCTCTTGTCACCGGGGCCACAAGCAATGTTGGAAAGGGTTACGCTCAGGCTCTGGCATGGGCCGGAGCAAGAGTTGCCGTGGTTGGCCGCAACGCCGCCCGTGGCGAGGCCGTTGCCGCAGAAATAAACCGGGACGAGGGCCCCGGCTCTGCCCGTTTCTTCGCCGCCGATGTAAGCCGCGAGGAGGATATAGCCCGGCTCAGGGAGGAGGTCATCTCCCATTTCGGCAGGGTGGACATCCTCATCAACAACGCCATGGATCTCTCCCTCAACGGCCCCATTCTGGGCGCAAGCGTGGAGGAGCTTGACCGCAGCTACGCCACCTCCGCGAGGGCTGTGCTTATGACTGTGAACGCCTTTGTTCCCGCCATGGTGGAGCGCCGCCGGGGCACGGTGGTCTACTCCACCACCCAGTTCCACTATATGCCTCCCATGATAGGCGGCAGCATCTACACCGCCGGAAAGGCCGCCGCCACCTCCGCCACCATGAGCCTCGCAAATGAGCTCAAGGGCAGCGGCGTGAATGTGTTCTGCCTCGCCCCCGGAGGGGTGGGAACCATAAATCCCGAATCCGTGGATGACCCCGAGGCCACCGCCGCCCGCTTCAGAATGCCCGGCTTCCCCGGGCTCATCCCCACCGACGCCGCAGGCGCGGCCCTTGTCTACTGCATAGTCCGGGGAGAGGACATACACGGCAGCGGACTTCTCACCGGCAATGTGCTGAAACGGATGAATTACCCCTTCCCCTGTCCCGAGACTTTACGCCCCGACCTTATGAAGAGCGTGGACGGCATGGAGCTTACAATGTTCTTCTGCTATATGGGCCCCGGCTTTCCCGAGGGCTGAGTCCTGTTTATAGGACCAAAGGGCTGTTATCATGGCATCACAAAGCCTGAAAGGTGTGTGAAACCATGATAGCAGCCCTTATCCTTTTCCCGCTTTTTGTGTTCATCGGTATTATAGGGAATCTTGTGAAGCGATATATGTAAATACAAATAAAAAACGGAACGGCCAAGACCGTTCCCTGCACAGCGTTTATTGAGTTTGATAACAGAATTTCCTTTTAAAAAAGAAGTAAGCCTTGACTCTCGCATTGTCGCTAAGTCAAGGCTTACTTCTCTGAATTCTTATTATCTAACATCAATTTAACCTCTCTTTCTTAGGATAGACCCAGCTGCTTTTCTGAGTCTTTCAACTTAGTTGTACATTGGGTATCACCCTTTCTGACTATAATATAGCATCCGGGGGCGACTTTTACAAGTTGGGATAATATCCGAAATTATGTAGCCTTACTTGTCACAAGTGGAAATTTCGTTTTTTCCACTTGTTTTTTGTTTGACAGTAGCTTTTTGCCTTTGGTATAATGAATATGTTGGGTGTCCGGAAGGACACCCTTTTTGTTTTTCAGCAAAGCCCGAAATGCTCCATGGCCCTGGCAAGGCCGTCCTCCCTCAGAGAGGCTGTAACATATTCAACCGCCGCCTTCACATTCTCCGGAGCCTCACCCATGGCGATGCTGTGACCCACGGCACTGAGCATGGGCAGGTCGTTGGCGCTGTCACCTATGGCGTAGCAGTCAGCAATCTCCGCTCCCAGCATATCCCGGACCGCATGGAGGCCTGTCTCCTTTGAATAGCCCTTCAAAATGCACTCGAACATACCGCCGCCCCGGTTTATGAGGGTGTAATACTCCCCGGCGTAGGCGGCAAAGGCTGCAAAGTCGCTGTCATGGCGCTCCCAGACACAGAACTTATCGAAGATATAGCCCTCTTCAAAGGGGTCGTGCCAGACCTCGAAGCCCCGCTCTATCATCCGCTCAAGATACATGCGCATACCCACGTCGGGCTCATGGCAGAGCTTTTGGCGCATACCCTCCTCCGCCTCGTAGTAGGCGTCCAGACGGCAGTCCCAGGCTCTTTTCACTATTTCCGCGCATACCCCGGCATTCACCTCCGCCCGGAAAACACTTTTGCCATCCATGACGATATGCTGACCGCAGGAGCAAATATAGCCGTCAAAGCCTATGTCCACTATACTGGGCTCGATATGTACATAGGGCCTGCCGGTGTTCACAACGCAGCAAAGGCCCTTTTTCCGGGCTGCGGCTATTGCCTCCACGGCGGAGGGAGGCGTGAAGCAGTGGTGGTCCATAATTGTGCCGTCTATATCAAAAAACATTACTTTTTTGCTCATTATCTTTTCCTCTTTCTCTTTCTGTCCAAATTCTAATCTCCCCTCCCCCATCTTGTCAAGTGGGCCCCAATCCCGGAGCAGAATCATATCAAAGCCGCCGCTTAAATATGCTTTTAGCAAAACTTGGGCCGTTCTTGTTGACATAATCCCGCCAATGTGTTACAATCCGGTTACAATTTTTAATTATTATAATGGAGTGATATAACTATGGCAAAGTCCCTTAAGCTTGAATACAAGGGCCATCCCCTTCGCAGAAAAGACAACCTCATCTATTTCGGCAGCATGTCCGACAAGTATATTATCATGCTCCAGATTCTCGAGACCAAGAAGGTCAAGGATATGGACGTGGCAACCAAGGTCTCCGTTCAGCTCCAGCTCACCGATCCCGACATCAAGAGCCGTGACCGCGTGGTGAAAAAGAGCGAAAAGGACAGCCTCTATGCCGCCATGGACGTTGCCTCTGTCTGGCTTGAGAGGGCCCTTACCAAGCAGTAAAACAATCAACCGGAGTTATTTATGACAAACAGAATCATCCGCCACGCAGTATGCCTCATCCTCGCCCTGAGCCTTCTTGCCTCCCCGGCTCTGGCCGCCGCCCCCGCCGAGGGCACAGGCACCGTCACCGCCGACGCTTTGAATCTCAGGAGCGAGCCCAGTACGGGCTCCACCGTGAAAGCCCTGCTCTATAAGGGCAGCTACCTCATAGTCACCGGCAGCAAGGGCGACTGGTACGACGTTATCTACGACGGCACCCAGGGCTTTGTCCACTCCGACTATGTGGACTACGCCTACACCACGGAGGGCAAGTACGGCACCACAGGCACTGTCCGCGGAATGAGCGTCCGCCTCCGCTCCGGCCCCGACCTGAGCGCTCAGGTGCTGGGTTACTACAACACCGGCGCCCGCTTCACCGTTCTGGGCATATCCGGGGACTGGGTAAAGGTGAGCACTCAGGCAGGGCTGCTGGGATATATCCACAGCGACTACATAAACTGCTCCTCCGCCAAAAACGCCCTTGTCTCCAACTATGACTCAAGGGGCGCGGAGATAATTGCCACCGCCAGGCTCTACATGGGCGTTCCCTATGTTTGGGGAGGCCTAAGCCCCTATGGCTTTGACTGCAGCGGTCTTGTGAACTATGTTTACGCCAGCCACGGCTACGCTATGTATCGGGTTGCTCAGGATATGTACAACTACGACGGCGTCCATGTGGACAGAAGCCAGCTTCGGGCAGGGGATGTTATCTGCTTCGGCTACGGCCCCGGCGCAATCACCCATGTGGGTCTCTACATCGGCAACGGCCAGTTCATCCATGCCTCCTCCGGCAGCGGCTGCGTCACCATAAACGAGCTCACGGGCTATTACAGCAAAATGTACGTGGGCGCAAAGAGAATACTTGAATAAAAAAGATACTGCATCGTTAAACTCGATGCAGTATCTTTTTTTGAGCCGTTTTTGCTCAAACAAGCACCCAGCCCCCTCTGACGAGGGGGCTGTCACGCGAGCAGCGTGACTGGGGGAGAGACAACAAAGAAATTATAATTCATACCGAAATTCAAGCGTTTTACGAACTTTTCTCCCCCTCCGCCTCGCTTGCGCTCGGCATCTCCCTCGTCAGAGGGAGGTATTTAATGATGTTCTTTAACAAAACGAAAGATACTGCATCGTTAAACTCGATGCAGTATCTTTTTTACTGTTCTTTTTACACAGCCAAGCATCCGGCGCAAATGGCGGCTGTGGTACCACAGGCGGCAGTAGAGAGCGTAGCCCGGTTCACGGACGGAGTGCTCCCGGCCATCGTGGCTGAATGCGGTTACCAAAGCTATCATTTGGCTGCGGCAAAGCCCGGGTTCGGGCTCAAACTGGTTGTCGCCCATACAGGTGTAGCTCTCCCCCGCCTTCACTATGCGATGGAGCACAAACTGGCCGTCTTCCCGGCGGTAGAGGGGCAGGTCGTATTTTTTGAGCTTCTCCGGCAGCGGCGAGAGCACAACGCTGTCCCTCCCCTCCCGAAGCATGGGCAGCATACTGCTACCCCGGGGCGAAAAGCGCAGAGACTGGCCCGCAGCCAGACGCTCTTCCATCAGGGGAAGCAGCTCTTCAAGGCGCAGGGCCTTAGTTTTCCAGGAATCCATGCTCACCAAGCTTCCTCAAAAAGCCCGCCACAGCCTTTTCCGCCGTGGTCCGGTCCACATCGTATTCCCCCAGGAGGGCTTCCACCAGCGCAGCCTCGTCAGTCTCGCTCCCCAGCTTCTCCCAGAGAAAGGCCCCGGTATCGTTCAGGCTTATCATCATATTCATATCAAGCTCCCCGCCGGTGGGTATCACTACCTTTTCCCCGGCAATCTCCCGGAGCAGAAAACCGTTTTTAAGCTTCATGGAACATACTCCTTTGCACCGCCGCAGCACCGGGCGGCAAATCAATGGTATGGAGTATATTTTACATTATTCATTGACTTTGCGCAAGCCCCCGCCCTGCGAAACAGCGCGCCCCCAACCATCAGTCTGCACATCTTCAAGGACGAGCCTTTCCATTTGCCGGACCATCTGGGGACGCCTGTCCCTGTAAGGGAGAAGCCCTTAAATTGCAGCCTTGCAGCTTTGTGCAATCCGCCCTTATTTCAAGGGCCATTTTTGTAGGGTTTCAATTCAAGTAAATATTGCCTTTTACTAGCACGCGTGCTAGAATAGGACGTGTACTAGAACGATAAATATTATTATATGTGTATAACTGCACCTGTTTTTTTACAGCGGGTGGAAGGAGGTTTGTCCGGTGGCTGGAAAAAAAGCTGTCAACACAACTAAAATGTCAATTGTCCAGGTGGCTATACGGATGTTCATGGAGCGTGGCTATTCAAACACCTCGGCACGGGCCATTGCGGCAGAGCTGGGCATCAGCACCGGTAACCTGACCTTCCACTTCCCCACGAAAGATCACCTTCTGGCTATACTGGTGGAAATGCTCTGCGACTTTCAGTGGCAGATGATGAAAAAAGCGGTGGACGAAGGGAACAGCTCCCTTATGGCGGCCTGTCTGGAGCTTGTGGCCATGGCGGCCATCTGCGAGGAAAACGAAATCACCAAGGACTTCTATATTTCTGCCTATACAAGCCCCATTACCCTTGAGATAATCCGAAGGAACGATGCAATAAGAGCCAAACAGGTGTTCGGCGAATACTGCGGCGGATGGACGGAGGAGCAGTTTGCTGAAGCGGAAACTCTGGTCTCCGGCATTGAATATGCAACATTGATGACCACTCCCGATGCCGCAGCCCTCGATGTTCGCATAGTCGGTGCCCTGAGGCAGATTATGAGCCTCTACCGCGTGCCCGAGGAAATCCGGGAAATGAAGATAAAAAAGGTTCTGGCGCTGGATTACAGCAGCATAGGGCGGAGAATACTCCGGGAGTTTATGGAATATATTGACCAGACAAGCGAACAGGGCCTGGAGCTATAGTCCCGAGACTGATTCAAGTGATAAATATACAGAATTTCTGACGATATAAAAAATAGCCATTTTCCAAGGAGGAAAACACATGAAGAAAAGAATTTTAAGTATGATTATGGTCATCGCCATGGTAGTGGGACTCATGCCCGCTCTTTCCCTCACGGCAAGCGCTGCGGATATTACTCCCAGTCAGCCTGCAAATGGTGACGGTTCTGAGGGCAATCCTTATCAGCTCACCACAGCCGATGAACTTTACTGGTTTGCCGAGCATGTCAACGCAGGCAATGCGAGCGCATGCGCCAAATTGATGAACGATATTACTGTCAATGAAAATGTGATCGTCAATGGCACGCTGAACAGCGATACCGGCAATCTTGTTGCGTGGACACCCATTGGTATGCGCGTTAAGGCATTCAGTGGTACCTTTGACGGCGGTAACCATACCATCAGCGGCCTGTATGTTTCTGCCGCGTCCGGTTATCAGGGTCTGATCGGTTTTATGGAGAGCGGCACTGTCAAGAATGTGACTGTGGCAAACTCCTATTTTTCCGGTACTACAAATATTGGTGCGGTTGTAGGTTGCTATGGCCAGACAGGAACTGCTTCTATCGTCACCAACTGCCATAATGTAGGCTCCATTGTCATTGGCAGCGATTACTACGTGGGCGGCGTTGTTGGCGGTCAGTATGCTCCGGCCACCTCTCACGCGCAGATCGTGGTTTCCGGCTGCTCCAATAGCGGCTCCGTAACGGGCGCAAAACATTATGTTGGCGGCATTATCGGTTACGCCGAGTATTTCTCCGAAGGCACAGCGATCAGCGGCTGCACCAACACCGGTACGGTTACCAACACCTCTACCAGTCGTGCTCAGAGCACCGGGGGTATCGCGGGTTATTTCGGCGGAAGCTCCGCTGTCAAGGTTGAAATCGTCGACTGCACCAACTCCGGTACGATACAGATTACCGAGGGCGGCAAACAAGACTACATGGGCGGTATCATCGGTCAAAATAGCTACGGTCACATCTCTGACTGTAACAATACCGGTACTATCAGCGGATACCAGTATGCTGGCGGTATCGTTGGAAGTAGCAGCGGTACTGTTACCAACTGTCAAAATACAGGTGCTGTCATCAGCACGTATGCCGGGATCGGTGGTATAGTCGGCAGAAATAGCGGAACAGTTACCAGTTGTACAAACAGCGCTGATGTACAGGGTCAATGGTATGTTGGCGGTATTAACGGTACCGGTATCGGTGCTGGTCTGTCGGACTGTACCAATACCGGCGATGTTACCTCCAATACCTATGGCGCAGGCGGTGTTATAGGCTATGTCGATGCAGCCGGCACTGTGGAAAACTGCCATAATGAAGGAAAGGTAAAAGGCAGCAGCTATTATGTTGGCGGCTTGGTTGGTTATCACTATAGTGGTAAAGTAACCTATACTGGATGCTCTAATAAGGGCGATGTGGAAGGCTCATCCTATGACATCGGCGGCCTTTTCGGACGCATCTCCGGTAGCAGCACGGTAACACAGTGCTATAACACCGGTAATGTCACCTGCACCGGTACCTATTCCACCAGTTTTGATCACGGCGTCGGTGGACTTGCGGGCGCTACTTATAACGCTGCTATTTTTGAAAACTGTTACAACACCGGCGCTGTCAACGGCGGCAGCAATGCGAACGTTGGTGGCCTTGTCGGCTTCTTCACCTACGCCAGCGGAAGCACAGAGCACTATATCAAAAACAGCTACAACACAGGCTCCGTCACCGGCGGTAAGAATACCGGAGGCCTTTTTGGTAGCTATGAATCCATAAATGTCAGCGAAAGCTGCTACAACACCGGTGCAGTCAATGGCGGTAATTATACCGGCGGTCTTGTTGGTTACCATCAGTCCACCGGTAGCGGCAAAGGCGTCATCAAAAACTGCTACAATACCGGTTCTGTCAGCGGCACCACATATGTCGGCGGCCTTTTTGGCTATGAATATTATAGTAATTGTCTTGAAACCTCCTACAACGTAGGAACTGTCAGCGGCACAAGTAGTGTCGGCGGTGTCAGCGGCCGTTCAGCTATGTCTGTAGTCAACTGCTACTATCTGGATACCTGTGTAACAAACGGCATTACGGTCACCGGTGCAACTGCGCTGACAGCAGAACAAATGACTGACGACGAAAGCTGGGCGACCAATTTCGCCGGATTTGACACAACTAATGTGTGGTCTAAAGATACCAATACCGCAAACTCTTTCTATCTTCCCAAGCTGGGCAGCAGCTCTCCGTCACTGCATGTTCATAGCTGGACTTACAGCGCAAGTGACGCAAACAGCGACGGTGTGAATGACACAATCACAGCTACTTGTATTGCTGACGGCTGCACCAATACAGATGGCGGCAGTGTGACCATTGCAGCTCCCTCTGATTTGGCTTACAGCGCTTCCTCCAAGGATGCTGAGTGCGGCTATGAGAACTGGCAGCCGGGCGAGGAAACCAAGCCCACCATCAGCTATAACAGTGTTGACCGCGTGAATGTTACCGGTCAGAATATTACTGCCTCCATCACCTTGGGAGAAGCAACTGCAACTGTAAGCTATCAGATTCAGCCTTGCGAGATCACGGCTTCCATGGTGACCCTTTCTCCCAGCTCCGCAAGCTATGACGGAAGCGAGAAAACAATCACCGTTGCCGTTAAGTACAATAGTTCCACAACTCTGACTGTGGGAACTGACTACGAAGTTACCGGCACCACCTCCGCAAAGGAGATCAGCACCGGTGACGGCAACGCCGTTACCGTTACCGGCAAGGGCAACTATACCGGCGAGCTTACTAAGTACTGGAAAATCAACAAGGGTACGCTCAGCACAGATATAGAGATTGATGACTGGGCCTATGGCGATACTCCCAAGGAACCCACTCTTACAAACAATCCGGAAAACGGTGAAGTGACATACACCTACTATATTTCTATCGGCAGACGTGCGGTTAAAACCGGAACTGACAATGGCGCAGAAACCGAAGGCGGTGTGCCGAGTTATGCAGGTACGTACTATATTGGAGCCGCTATTGCCGAAACAACACATTATAAAGCAAAAACAATCGCCCCCAGCAACAATACCAAATTTATCATCACACCCAAGCCAATTACTGAAAACGAAGTGACCGTTTCTGCCAATGCGACCTACAACGGCAAAGAGCAGAAGCCCAATATCACAGTGGCAGGTCTTACAGAGAATACGGATTACACCGTTTCCTACACGAGAAATGACGTGGAAACTACCGACTTCACCAATGCCGGCGTGATAACTGTGACCATCACCGGTGTGGGCAACTATGACGGCCAGGTGACCAAGACCTACATCATAGATAAGGCAGTGCTTGATGTCAAACTGAAGTCTCCTCTTTCCGCAGTTATGCCCGGTGACGTTTTCCTCCTCTCTGTGGAGTCCAACTCCGAAGAGCTTGGCGATCCCACTGTAACTGCTACCAATGCTACCAAAGACGGTCTCAAGATTACCGTTACAGATGGCCTTGTTATCGGTCAGGATGTAGTTACCGTAACTGTTACTTATGCTGAAACCGACAACTACCGCGGCGGAAGCGACACTATTGAAATTCCGGTTGGTATGTCTGACTTCTCCGCAGATATTGCCGAGCTGGAAGAAAGGGTTGCGGAGCTTGAGCGTACCTACGCTACCGACGAAGAGCTGAAAACCGAGATTGAGGCTATAAAGGCAGAAATTGCCGCACTCAAGGAGGCAGACGAAAAGACCGCCAATGATATTGAGGCTATAAAGGTGCAGATTGAAGGTCTGGCTGATATATACGCAACCAAGGCAGAACTTGCAGACGAGGTGAAAAAGTTTGAGGAGGCAATTGCCGCTAAGGCAGATGCCGCAACCGTGAATGCGGCCATTGAGAACCTGCAGAATGCTATAAGTGCTCTTGAAGCGGCCAAGGATAACTATGTAGCGGCTGATGAAGCTCTGAAAAAAGCCTTGGACAAGGACATTGAAGCTGCAAACGAACTAATTGCTTCTCTGGATAAAAGAGTAACCGAGGCTGAGAATGATATTGCCGCGCTTGAGGCTGCTGTTGCAGAACTGCAGACCCTGATAGCTACAAAGGCTGATTCTGCAGTAATTGAGGCGAAGTTTGCTGCAATCCAGGCACAGATTGATGCTCTGGATGCTACCTACGCAACCGATGCCCAGGTCGCCGCCGCAATTGCTGCTGCAACTGAGGCTGCAAAGAACGAGCTGCTCGCAGAGGCGAACAAGTATCTGGAAGATGCCAAAAATAAGTTTAATGAAGCCTTTAATGCCAATGTGGACTCAGTGGAAGGTGCCATAGCAACTCTCTCTGCCGCAATCAAAACAGCAGAAACAGTTGCAAAGGCTTACGCCGATACTCAGGATGCAGCTTTGAAGACCGAGCTTGAAACTGCAATCGCAAATGCAAAGAGCGAAGCGATTGAAAGCGCCGAGACTCTTGTAAACAACGCAAAGACCGAGCTGCAGAACGCTATCAACCAGAAGGCAGACACCGCCACCCTGAATGCAAAGCTTGACGAGCTGAACAAGGCAATAGCCGCTGCTGAGACTGTTGCAAAAGCTTATGCAGATGCTCAGGATGCAGCTCTGAAGACTGAACTTGAAACTGCAATTGCAGATGCAAAGAGCGAAGCGATTGCCGCCGCAGACGCAGCACTTGCTAAAGCAAAGGCTGAGCTTCAGGAAGCCATTGACAAGAAGGCAGACACCGCCACTCTGAACGAAAAGGTAGCAGAGCTGACTACAGCCATTAGCAATGCTGAAAAAGCAGCAAAGGAATACGCTGATGGCCAGGACGAAGCTCTTAAGACCGAACTTGAAGGAGACATTGCAGCTGCAAATGCACTGATTGCATCCCTCGACAGTAGAGTAACAGCACTTGAAAAGGCTGTCGAAGACCTTAAGGCCGTCGATGCCGCTGATGCAAAGGCACTGGAAGACGCAATTGCCGCGCTGAATAAAGCAATTGAAGATGCAAAAGCCGCAGCAACCGATGCAGACGAGGCTTTGAAGACCGAGCTGACCGCAAAGATTGAAGCAGCCCAGACTGCACTTACCACCAAGATTGAAGAGGTACAGACTAACCTCGACAAGGCAGTCGCAGACCTGAACGCAGCTGATGCCAAGAACGCCGCTGACCTCGCAAAGGCAGTTGATGAGCTGAGCAAGGCCATCGACGCTGCCGAAGCTGCAAGCGCCGCCGGTGACGCAGCTCTGGAAGCCAAGATTACTGCAGCCCAGACTGCCCTTACCACCAAGATTAACGAGGTACAGACTAACCTCGACAAGGCCGTAGCGGACTTGCAGGCAGCCATCAACGAGAAGGCAGACAAGACTGCGCTGGATACTGCAACTGATGCTCTGAATAAGGCCATTGAAACTGCGCAGGCAGCAGCAGAGAGCTTTGCCACCAATGCGGATGCTGAATTGAAGGCAGAACTGGAAAAACAGATTTCTGATGCAAACGCGCTGATTGCTTCTCTGGATGAAAGAGTAACCGAGGCCGAAAAGGCCATCAAGGCTCTGGAACAGGCAGTCGCAGCGCTGGAAGAGTCCAACGATAAGGATATCGAGGTTCTGGAACGTACGGTTCGTGAACTTTATGCGGCAATTGCTGCGGCCAAGGAAGTAGCAGCAAGTGCAGATGCTGTTCTGAAGACCGAGCTGAACGCAAAGATTGAAACTGCTGACAAGGCTCTTAATGAAAAGATTGCCCAGGTACAGGACAACCTCGATAAGGCAGTTGCAGAACTGAAGGCAGCCGATGCCGCAAATGCAGATGCACTCACTACTGCTATTGCCAACGTAAATACCGCCATTGCTGCAGCTGAAGCGGCAAGAATAGCCGGTGACACTGAGCTTGATGCAAAGATTACTGCGGCTCAGACTGCTATCGAAGCAAAGATTGATAAGGTTGCAGCTGATCTCAAAGCAGCAGAAATCAGATTGGCCGCCGCCATCGACACTAAGGCTGACACCGCTACGGTCAATGCTGAAATTGCAAATCTTCAGAATGCTATCGTTGCACTGGAAGCTGTTAAAGACAACTATGTTGCAGCCGATGCTGCATTAAAGGCAGAGCTGGAAGCTGGGATTGCAAAAGCGAAACAGGAAGCCATTGACGCAGCAAAGGGTCATATTCCCTACATTGGCGAAAACGGCAACTGGTTCATTGGTGACGTAGATACCGGCGTTGCCGCAACAGGTATCAAGGGCGATACCGGTAACGGCATTGCAAGCATCGAGAAGACCTCTACCGAAGGTCTCGTAGATACCTACACAATTACTTATACCGATGGAACTACCACCACCTTTACTGTCACCAACGGTGCAGCTGGTGCAGATGGCGCAGACGGCGCCCAGGGTGCTCAGGGTATTCAGGGTATCCAGGGCGAGCCCGGTAAGGATGGACATACTCCTGTTATCACCATTCAGAACGGCAACTGGTTTGTCGATGGTACTGATACTGGCGTAGCAGCCACCGGTATTAAGGGCGAGACCGGCAACGGAATCTCCAACATTGCTAAAACCTCTACTGAAGGTCTCGTAGACACCTACACTATTACTTACACTGACGGAACTACCACCACCTTTACCGTCACCAATGGCGCACAGGGCGCTCAGGGCGCTCAGGGTATCCAGGGTATTCAGGGTATCCAGGGTGTACCCGGTAAGGATGGACATACTCCTGTTATCACCATTCAGAACGGCAACTGGTTTGTCGATGGTACTGATACTGGCGTAGCAGCCACCGGTATTAAGGGCGAGACCGGCAACGGTATCTCCAACATTGCTAAAACCTCTACTGAAGGTCTCGTAGACACCTACACCATTACCTATACCGACGGAACTACCACTACCTTTACTGTCACCAATGGTGAGCAGGGCATCCAGGGTATCAAGGGTGAACCCGGCAAGGATGGTCACACTCCTGTTATTGGAATTAAGGATGGATATTGGTTCATCGACGGTGTAAATACTGGAGTTGAAGCAACAGGTCCCAAGGGCGACAAGGGCGACCCCGGTGAAGACGGCAAGGATGGCGTTACTCCTCAACTTCGCATTAACAGCGAAAACATCTGGGAAGTTTCTTACGACAACGGCCTTACCTGGGAATCTCTCGGTGTAAGTGCTGTCGGTCCTGCTGGCGAAGATGGTAAGGACGGCGCTGACGGCGAAGACGGTAAGGATGGCGTTGACGGCGAAGACGGCAAGGATGGCGCTGACGGCGAAGACGGCAAGGATGGCGCTGACGGCAAGGACGGCGCTGACGGCGTGACTCCCAAGCTTCGCATCAATGAGGAAACCAACATTTGGGAAGTCTCCTATGATAACGGACTCACATGGGAATCCCTTGGTGTAAATGCGGTTGGTCCCAGCGGTGCTGACGGCGAAGACGGTAAGGACGGCGAAGACGGCGCTGACGGTAAGGACGGCGTTGACGGCGAGGACGGTAAGGACTTCGCTGACGATTTGTACGGCAACTGTCTTGCAGACGGCAGCTGCCCCATTTGGAGCATGGTTGATGCGGAGCCCACAGCTTGGTATCACGATGGAGTTCATTATTGTCTCGAAAAGGGCCTTATGAACGGATTTGACGATAGCACATTCCGTCCTCGTGCCAATACTTCCAGAGCCATGATTGTCACCATTTTGTGGCGTATGGAGGGCAGTCCCGTTGTAGAGACCACCATGAGCTTTGAGGATGTTCCTGAACAGGCATGGTACGCCGAGGCTGTTCGCTGGGCAGCAAGCGAGGGTGTCGTTCTTGGTTACAGCGAGACGCAATTCGGTCCCAACAATGACGTTACTCGTGAACAGCTTGCTGCTATCCTGTATCGCTACGAGAACTACAAGGGCGGCGGATTCAAAGATGAATTGGTCGACAACATGAGCTTTACTGACCTTGCAGACATATCCGATTGGGCATATGAAGCAATGTGCTGGATGAACCTGAACGGCGTAATAAACGGCAAGCCCGGTAACATCCTTGACCCCAAGGGATGTGCAAGCCGTGCTGAGATAGCTACCATGATATATCAGTACAGCCAGCTTTCCGAAATGGATACTGACAAGTAAGAAGCAGACTGTGGCCATGTTCTATAGCTACCGCTAAGAGACTGCTTACCCCGGCGAGGATGCCGAGAATATCAGCGCTTATGCCCTTCCCGCTATGAGATGGGCAGTGGGCTCCGGCCTTATAAACGGCATCGGCGACGATTTCCTGGCACCCAGACAGGGAGCTACAAGAGCTCAGGTCGCAATGATTCTGATGCGCTTTGTAGAAAGCTTCCTCAAATAATGAATAAACAATGATAAGCTAAAAAACAGGGCATCGGAATTATCCGATGCCCTGTTTTTTAACAAGTTCCGTTCAAAATTTCCCTTTTTATTACAAAGCAAGCACGCAGATTCTGCCAAAATCCACCTATGGCTCCCAGTTGAATAAAAAATCCCTCCTGCGGATACTATTTGTGTCAATAACAGTATCCGCAGGAGGGATTTATTTATGAAGTCAACAGGCATTGTTCTTTGATACACTGAAACAAGGGGAACATGCGAAGTGCATGTTCCCCTTGTTTCAATAAAAATCTACGCTATTTCAATTATTTTTACACTTAGGCATTGAGCTCGGCAAGAATTTCAACGAGCTTTGCGCCCTTTTCGCCCATAGTGGTTTTCATCTCGTCATAGAGACCGTGAGTGATTTCGATAAACTGTGCCTGTTCCTCATCGGTGAGGGTGTGGGTAGTGCAGAGACCGCTGTCCTCAATGGTCTTTACGAAGCCTTCCTGAGCGCCGCTTGCCAGCTCATAACTCTTCTCCATGAAGATGACGCCGGCAGCCTCGATGATGGCCTGCTCGTCAGCATTCAGACCCTCCCAGGTATCAGCATTCATCAGCAGTGCTGCAAAGCTTTCGCTAAGGGTGGTGTAAGTAACATAGGGAGCCACCTCGTAGAGCTTGAAGGGAATGATAACGCTCATAGCGGTGATGGTTCCGGAAACAGTGCCCTTGCTCAGACCGTCGGCCAGATCGGGCAGACCCATGGTGACAGCAGCGCCGCCCCAGGTATCAACAGCCTTGCTTATCCAGGTACCGGAAGCGCGGAGAGTCAGACCCTTGGCATCGGAAGGAACCTTGATATTGTGCTCGGTGCAGACAAGTCCGGAGTTGCCCTGGCAGACGGGACGGACGTACTTGATGTTGTACTCGGCATAGATCTCAGAGAGAACATCATAGGTGGCGTTGGCAAAGCCAATCCAGTCTTCGCCGCCATAGTAGCCGGGAACAGTCAGGGGGCTCAGGTCGGCAATGGTGCCGGAAGCATTGGCGGACATATTATGGCAGAAGTCGATCTCGCCGTTCATAACGGCGTTGAGGGTCTCGGCGTCGGCAACAAGAGTGCCAGCCACGCGCTCTTCAACGATCATCTTGCCGCCGGAGAGTTCTTCAACAGCAAGAGCGAATTCGTGGTACTGCTGACCAGAAAGGCTGGTCTCGGCAAGACCGTGGGCAAGGATGAACTTGTGCTCGCCAATGTTGGCAGTATTCCAGCTGTAATCGCCGTGGGTGACGACCTCGCCGGCTGCGGTGTTGCCAGCTTCGGGTGCGTCTGCAGGGGCCTTTTCGCCGCAAGCGGCAAAGGACATTACCATTGCAAGAGCAAGGATGATGCAAAGGATCTTTTTCATTTGATTTTCCTCCTAAAATACATTTGGGGTTTTGTTTATGTGAATTTTAATTGCGCGCTTTTATCAGCCGATGCTATAAATCTTACCAGGCAGATACAGGCAGATATCGGGGAAGATGGTCATGATGGCAAGGCCTATAAAAAGAACTATTACATAAGGGATGCAGCCCTTCATAATCTTGCCCATAGAGATGTTGCAGTTGGCTTTCAGAACAAAGAGGTTCATTCCAACAGGAGGAGTAATCATGGCAATCTGAGAAGCCAGAACAGATACACAACCTATCCAGATGGGGTGGAAGCCGAAATCGGTAAGGGACTCGAAAAGGAAAGGAATGGTGAGCATAACCATGCTGGCAGGATCCATAAGGCAGCCCAGAATGAACCAAAGCACATAGACCAGAATGAGGAAGGTCCACTTGCCCATGCCGCTGGCTGCCAGAGCCTCGGAGATTGCGGATGCAATGCCCAGATAGGAAATAACATAAGTGAGAACGCTGCCACAGATGATAAGGAATACCATCATGGTGCCCATGCGGGCAGTGTTCTGCATGGCACTGGAGAAGAGCTTTTTGTTCATGCGCCCGGTAAAAATAACGATGAGCAGGGAGCCTATAACGCCGTAGCCTGCAGCCTCAATGGCAGTTGCCCAGCCGAGATACATGGAGCCGAGGACGATCAGAATGAGGATAATGGCAGGAAGAACGGAGACAAGCAGCTTTCCCATGCCCTTTTCTTTTTCAATGCCGGGAACGGCCTTGGGGGCGGCATCCATGCCAGCCTCTGCTTTGACAGCGTCCATAATGTCCTTGGCGGTACCCATGTCCATATCAGAACCGGTCTTTACGCCCACACCCACGATTTTGGGATTGAGAGTTCCGCGCAGCAGGATGTAGATTATGATAAGTGAAGCCAGCATAAGTCCGGGGAGAATACCGGCCATGAAGAGCTGAACAACGCTGGTCTCGGTTATCATCGCGTAGAAGCAGAATGTAATGCTCGGCGGAATCATTATACCCAAGGTTCCACCCGCAGCAACAGTGCCCACGGCAAAGGAATCGTCATAGCCGCGCTTCTGCATTTCTGCAATGGAGAGGCGTCCGATAGAAGCGGCGGTTGCGGGAGAAGATCCGCAGAGGGCCGCAAAAATAGTGCAGGCCAGAGTGGTGGAGATAGCCAGTCCACCCTTGAGCTTGCCAACAAGGCGGTTGAGCACAGCGTAGATGTCTTCCGCTATATGTCCTTGCGACAGGAATTCCGACATCATTATGAACATTGGGGCTATGAGCTGGTTGAAGTTAGTGGCCTGCTGATAGCTGGTCATACCGAATCGGGCAAGGAAGCTAGGCTTCATCCAGATAAGCATGGCGATAATGGCGGTAATGCCCATTGAGGTAAAGATGGGGGTGCCCATAAGCATTATGATAATCATAATGGAAAATATTATCGCGAGTATTGCACCGTCACTCATTATCTATTCACCTCCGTTTTACATCCACTTATCGCCGCCGGCGATAAGATCAAGAATAATGAAAACAAGGGTTGCCAGCATCTGAACAGAGCCGACAACTATGGCAGCGTAGGAAATGATCAGGGGGAACTGGAAGGCATAAGGAGCCATTTCATTGAGTGTGATGGCCTGAATGCAGAGCTTGCATCCGCCGTAAAGCATAGCGGCGATAACAATGAAGCTGATCACGTAGCCAATTACGGAGAGCACGCGGCGGGGCATGCGCTTTTCGCCCTTGGTGCGGTTGTCTATAGCGGTACGGATGAGGTCTACGGAAACATGACCGTGCTCCTGGAATGCCCAGGAGGAACCCAGGAAGGACGCCCAGACAAAGATTGCACTGGTAAGGTTGAGCGACCAGTCCGTGGGGGATTCAAATACCTTTCTTAATATAGACTCCATAACTGCGAGGGCGGAGCCTCCAAGGACTATGCCGCCGCAAATATACGCGCCTATCCTATTGATTGTTACCATAAACTTTGGGTAACGCATTTTAGCCTCACACTCCTTAACTTTCAAAAATAAACACAAAGGCTATGATGATATTAAACCATTCAAAACAGCAAAAATAAACGGCAAAAACGAAGAATCTCACAGATAATCTCTGGTGATTATTAGCAGTAGCACAAAAAAACCTATGGTGGATTTGTGCATCTTTTATAGCTATACTATCACCGTTGGCATTTTGCACAAGCAATGTAAAAGTCCCATGTGCGAAAATGTGCATGAGACAGCTCTTCCACGCACTTTCCAAGAGCAGTTCTGTCCCCAGGATACAGAAAACACAGCAAAAAAGCCATTATTCAACTGTCAAAAATGTAAAAAGCCCGCGAAAAAATCCGCAGGCTCTGTTATTTTTGTTCACAGGTCCTTTTCCCCCGCTTTATGCAGGCGCAGATGCATAAAGCCACTATCATCAGCAGCACCGCCACAAAGGCAAGGTCAAGCCACAGTGGCACGGGACGCTGGCCCAACACGAAATAGCACTTGCCTAGCTTATAGGCAAGATAGACACACTTTACACCAAGAACAGCAAGCAAAACCCGCTCCAGAACAGGATATTCTTCTCCGGGCAAAACCGCCCGGCGCATAACCACGCCTATGCCCGTAAGCACTATATAGACAAACACCGCCGCTATGGGCTGCATCAGTACCACGGCCTTGGCGCCCCATTCACTTGCCTGTCCATTCGCTCCGAAGCTGGTGGCCACGGTGTCCCCAAGGGAGGGGTAAACCTGAATCACATAGACGAGTACCCCCACCACAAGCAGCCAGCTCAGCACCTCCAGAATCAGGGCAGAACGGGAATACTTCATATTTATCTTCTTATCACGCTGAAACATGCTTTTCCTCCGTCAATTGTATCATCGAGCTGAATTATATATCTCTCACAAGTATATTACAAGGGATATTTATGAAGATATCGCCGGACAGTTTCCTGCCGGCGACACCTTAAGGAGTATAAAAAGGAGAATGAAAAAAGATCTCGCTCTTGGGGTCAGAACGCTCCGCATTCGGCTTCGTAACGCATCACTTCGTCATAGAAGATTTCGATGGCGCGGCTGTTGTCTTCGCCAATAAGGTCGTAGAAATAGGGAATGTGATTTCCGCCGGGTGCCAGAATGCTTATGGATTCACGAACTGCAGCGCGGATATCCTCCTCGCTTGCTCCCTCGCGGATAATGTCAGCATCCCGGTATCCTCCGCGGGTGACAAGGCGGTCACCCCATTTATCCTTGACATATTGTATATCGTTCTGGGGATACTGGAGGGTCTGGATGGAATCTATACCCAGCTCCTCCACCATGGGACCTATGACCTCCTGAATATGGCCGCAAGAGTGCATCTCAAAAAACATACCCAACTCATGGGTGCGCTCAACTATCTTCTTCAGGTCTTCCTTGATGAAATCGTGCCACAGCTGGGGGTTGAAGAACATACTTCTTGCGGTGCCCCAGTCATCATGGAATATGATAAAATCAGGATCATAATATTTTTTAATAATGTCGAGGCATTTGAACTTGTATTCCGTTATGGCTGCAAAAAACTCCCGGATATCCTCTTCTGCATCCTCGTCGTAGAAGGCGCACAGTGCGTTCTCAACACCCATCAGGGAGATCATGCGTTCAAAATGGCCCTGGAGCAGGATAACACCGCACATCTGATTTTTCCTGTCCCAGCCCGCCGTCGCTTCGGCGGCCACAGTCTCCCAGTCGCACATTTTGTGGGGGTCAGGAATGTTGACGACTTTGCGCCACTCAGTGATATCTTCAAGGATAGGTGGTATGGTCTCATCATGCATGGCGCCGGTAAAGGGCTGGAACACCCAACTTACGCCCCACCAGTCCTTGCCCTTTTGCATTGGCAGGCAATTATCGCCCGGGAAGCGGACATTTGCGGTATCTTCCCTCAAAGGCAGACGAAGGGGCTTCTCATTTCTGAATATACGTAAAAGGTTTTCCTTGCCGTTGATGCTCATAAATTCTGCTCCTCTTTTTGCATAATGGGAAGGGGCACCGCCCTCTGTATCACATGGCAGTCTGCTTCATAATATTATTTATGGCTCAATTATACATTGTGCATTTTCGTAAAGCATCGGAAGAACATCTGAATTTATTCTACTCTCCATCGTAATTTTGCCTTTTTTCACACCCCTTTCTCCGCCTTTGGCACAAAAAGCTCCGAAAATTTTTGGCGTCTTGACGCATTTTCACAATCCCGCACAGTCTTTCATAGTCATTTTTGACATTGATTTTTCGACCCCTGTTTATTACAATGAATTGACAGGAAAAACACCGGGGGAGGACTGTAAAAATGTACCTGAGCCTGAACATTATTCTCGAAATGATAGGTCTTGATCCCGTGGTCCACGGCATAAGCGAGGAAATGCCCAAGTTCCGCGGAGTTGAGTTTTATACTCCGAAAGAGCCCCATCCTGATAACGATATCTTATATGTATCCACCCTTTCCACCGCGATTACAGTCCCCAAAAGCAACGACCTGTGGTTTCTCGTGGTCCGAGATCGCATGCATGACGACAGCGAAACCAAGGAAGCTATGCAAAATATTATTGTTATCCAGAAAAATATCGATGTGGTGGTGCTGGTAAACAAAATCAGCCGGCTTTTCTCCAGATTTTATAAGTGGAATCTGGAGATGGAGCGTTCCCTTTTTAATAACGAGGGCATACAGAAGCTCCTTGACCTCAGCGAGGATATGCTGGATAACTTCATCATTATCCATGACGGCTCCTACAAGTCCCGTGGATACACCACCGGAATTCCCATAGACGACGAAGTGGTACAAAAGCTGATACTAAATGGTTACCACCCCGAGGAAACCATGAAGCTTTTCACCCAGATAGGACGCATTGATGAGTTCGAGAAGAATACCGGCATAACGGTAAACGACGATTACAGCACATCCAAATACATAGTTGTTAAAAAGATTTTCCATTCCCACAACGCCATTGCCATGTTTGTTGTCATGTTCTGCAACCATCGCAAACCCTCCCCCGGCCTGCTTGAGATATTTCAGATGCTGCTTGACAACATTAAGTTCTACATTGACCGCGATTATGATGATGGCAAGTTCGCGGCTACCAAGGCACTGCTTGCAGACCTGCTTGACGGCAAGCCGATAAACTCCACAGAACTCTCCTCCAGAGCCAAATATGTCAATCTTCCCACAGAGGGTTTCTTCAAGCTCTGTGTTTTTGATTTTGACGCCAGTTTTACCCTTCCGGTTCGACGTTTGATTTATGCCATATCCGCATCTTTCCCATCGAATATAGTTTTTGCAAAAAAAGAACAGATAATAGTATTGATTCAGTCCGGAGTTCACATAGCCGAGGACGAATGGATGAACTCTATTAAAGAAAAGGTTGAAAGTGCTCATAGCTTTATGCTCCCCTTCAACTATCTTTGCGGTGTCAGCAACACATTTACCGCCTTGGAAGACTGCCCAATTGCATTGAAGCAGGCACAGAAGGCAATAACTACGGCCAAGAGCTTCCGAAAAAGCACCGACCGTGTATTCAACTTCGAGTCCACTGTTATTTACAGCCTTCTGCTGTCCGAAATCGGTGCATATAAGAGACTTTATTCCAACAGCTTTATTTCAACAGTCCTTAATCGCATTCGGGAGTATGACGCCGATCACTCCACCAATCTCTACGAACTGCTCTTTTTCTATCTCACAAATGAATGCAAGGTTTCTGCCGTGAGCTCACTTATGCATATGCACCGGAACACGGTGCTCTATCATCTGGAAAGACTTGAGTGTTATCTCGGCATTTCTCTGGATGATTTCAATACCAGGCTCACCATTATTCTGGCCTATATGCTCGACTCCATTGAATAATGCGGCTTTTCCATTTGGGAGGTAACAATCCATGCTGACAAATAAACAGAATTTTCTTGAAACCATAAAAAAAGACGGCCATCCCGACCGCCTTTGCGCCTGCTACACCGCTTTCAAACCTATTGGGGATGACCCTGTTTTCCGATTCGTCCGCGGCAACCGCATTCGCGGCACCGACAGCTATGACCGTTGGGGCACCTTTATTTCCTTCCCTGAAGATCAGCCCGCTGCCATACCTATCGTCACCCCGGAAAACCAGGTTATTCAGGATATTGAGGAATGGCGGGAATATGTTAAAGTCCCCGACCTTTTAGCTAACTGTTCCGAGGCTTGGGAGGCCGCCCTGGCTAACAAGGCCGCAATTGACCAGAATGAGTATCTCACCATGACCATCATGGGCACGGGTATTTTTGAGCAGCTGCACATGCTGATGACCTTTGAAGATACCCTCTGCAATCTGCTGATGTGTCCCGATGAGATGCATGAGCTCATAGAGGTGATCACTGAATACCGCCTGCAATACATGAAGCTCATAGTGGAAAATCTCCACCCCGACGCAATTCTTTCCCATGACGACTGGGGCAGTGAGACAAGCCTTATGATGGCTCCCGAAACATGGAGAGAATTCTTCAAGGAGCCCTACCGCAAACTCTATAAATACCTCCACGACAACGGAGTTCTGGTTATTCACCACTCTGACAGCTTCCTTGAACCCATAGTTGAGGATATGGCCGAAATCGGCGTTGACGTCTGGCAGGGTGTACTGCCTTCAAATGACATCGTGAAAATATCCAAACAGCTAAATGGCCGCATGGCTCTAATGGGCGGCATCAATTCTATCATCGACCGCTCTGACGCTTCCGAGGAGGAAATTCGCGCGGAAGTTCACCGCTGTCTTACCGAGTACGCAGGGCTGTCAAACTTTATCCCCTCCATCACCTATGGCGGTCCCGGCACTATATTCCAACACGTTGAGCCCATTATTATTGATGAGATAACACGCTGGGGCCAAAAGTGATGCATCCGAATCAACCATCTGCCAAAATCCACCTCCTGCGCCATGCCGAATAAAAAAATTCCTCCTGCGGATACTATTTGTGTCAATAACAGTATCAGCAGGAGGAATTTATATATGAAGGCAACAGGCATTGTCCGCAGAATAGACGACCTTGGCCGCGTGGTCATCCCCAAAGAGATCCGCCGCACCATGCGCATCAGGGAGGGTGACCCCCTGGAGATATACACCGAGCGGGACGGGGAGGTAATATTCAAGAAGTATTCCCCCATGGGTGAGCTCAGCGAGTTTGCCGGGCAAATATGCGACAGTCTTTTCAAGACCGTGGGGGCCATGGCCCTCATCTGCGACAGAGACGGCATAATCGCCGCGGCAGGGGCCGCCAGAAAGGAGCTGCTGGATAAGTCCATCAGCCCCCAGCTTGAGCAAATCATGGAAAAGCGGGGCATTTTCCGGGCAGAGGTGAGGGTCTCCCAGCCCGTATGCGAGGGTGTGAGCGAGCACTGTATTTCCGTTGCCGCCCCCATACTCTCCGCAGGGGATGTGCTGGGCTGCGTGGTATTTGCGGCAGCGAAGGACTCCACCCCCCACGGGGAGACGGAGCTGAAACTGGCTCAGGCCGTGGCCGCCTTCCTTGGCAAGCAGATGGAAGAATGAAAAACAGAGCTGACTCGGGCGACACCCTTGTCAGCTCTGTTTTTTATTACTTATATGCACGGTAGAGGAAAGTTACAATCTGTCCTCTTGTGCAGGTGGCATTGGGAGCGAAGCTATTTGCGCTCATGCCGGTGGTGATGCCCTTTTCCACAGCCCACAGCACAGCATCATAGTAATACTGGCTGTCGGGAACATCGGTGAAGGGATTTTCACTGTTTGTGGGAGCAGGCTTGCCCATAGCTCTCCACAGGAAGGTGACTATCTGTCCGCGATTGCAGTTTGCGTTGGGACCAAAACTATCGGCGGAAAGTCCGGTGGTGATACCGTTTTCAACTGCCCAAAGCACCGCATCGTAGTAATACTGGCCTTCCTTGACATCGGTGAAGGGATTTTCGCTGCTCTCGGGGGCAGGCTCTCCGGCTGCGCGCCAAAGGAAGGTTACCACCTGGGCGCGGGTGCAGCCCTTGGCAGGTCCGAACTCCGTTGCAGACAGACCGCTGGTGACATTGTTGGAAACCGCCCACATGACAGGCTCAAAGAAAAAGTCTTCAACACGTATATCCTTGAAGGGGTTTTCAACAGGCTTGGGATCCTCGGGAGTTTCCTCCGGGAGCTTATCTATTTTCTCAGTTTTTGTCTCGCCGCATACAGTGCAGCTATAGCTCCTCTCACCTTCGGCGTCCTGAGTGGGCTCCTTGGTGACCGTGCCGCCATTCCACTTGTGGCCCGCGGCAGGAATCTCGACAATTCCGGTCAGTATAGCACCGCAGCGTCCGCAATCATAGTACTCACCCTGTCCGGGCTGGGTGCAGCTGGGTTCCACCACGGAATGATGAACTTCATCGTGACCGAGGGCGTCGGTGAAATCATCATTATAAGTGTGGCCGCACTGGCAGGTATATGTGGTAAAGCCGCCCTCAACGCAGTGGGGAGGAGTGATAACCTTGGTATATATGTGGGTATGTCCGCTCTCGTCGGAGGGTACAAAGCTGAGGTTGCCGCCTATGCTCTCCTTGGTTTCCTCCGTCCATGTCTCGTCATTTTCGGGGTAAACAATGGTAACTTCCTGCTCGCCGAAGCAATCCTCGCCAAAGCTGGGAGCTGCGCCGAGGAAGGTAACCTCCTCAAGAGCCTCGCAGCCGTTAAAGGCACCGGAGCCTATGTCGGCAACAGTGTCGCCTATGGTAACTTCGGTTACAGCCTCGCAGGCGGCAAAGGCATTATCGCCAATGGCTGTAACGCCGGACTCCACCACAACCCCCTTGATCTTGTCTCTGTAGGCATACCAGGGAGCGTCCTCGGGATTGGCATAGTCATCCATGGCATAGTCACCAACCACACGGGCAGCCATGCGGTACATGGCAGGAGAGAGGGTAACGTAAATGCGGAGTATGCCCTCTCTGTCTATCTCAAAGCTGAGATTGCCGCCGCAGACTCCGACGGCAATAAATCCGTCGGGGGCGTCTTCGATGTCGGGGATCTCGGTATCAGGCAGCCATTTAATATCGCCGCCATAGTTTTGGAAGTACTCCTCAGTCCATGTGGTATTGTTGGCAGAGTAATAAACCGTTGCGGTAAGGCCGGTAAGGGCATCGCTTGCCATCAGGGGAGCATCACCCATGAAGCGTATAGATGAAAGGGGATTTTTATACTGCCAGTCGTTGTAATAAAACGCATTGGAATTGATAACAAGAACATTTGACGGCAAGGTCAGTTCCTTCAGGGAATCGCAATGACCAAAGACCTGAGTCTGGATGGCTGTTATGCCGCCGCCAAGGCTGACTTTGCTGAGATTGGTGCAGCCGTAAAAAGCTCTTGAGCCCATGCTGTTAACTCCGTCATGTATCACCACTTCTTCCAGCCCTGTCCAGTTATCAAAGGCCGAAGAAGGTATCTTCGTCATACTCTCAGGTATGACAAGCTTGGTTACGCGCTCTCCTCCCGCGTAGAGTTCACTCCATTCTATGGATAGGTTGCCCAGATCGAAGCTCAGCCAATGTGCCAAGTCGCTCACATAAAGATTTTTTACATGGCAGACAAATGCGCTGGAGCCCATGCTGGTCACAGTTGAAGGAATGTTGAGACTCTTGATAGTGCCGCAGGAAAGAAAGGTTGGCGCAACCGCTGAAGGCTGCAGCACACTTTATCGCTGTTATTCCTTCCTTGACTACTAGCTTCTTTATTACCTTGGAATAATCGGTGAGCCAAGGGTTGCCGGTCACCTCGCCCTCACCGAAAATGGTGAGAGTGCCCTGCTTATCCAGCACCCAGTAGACGCCTTCGCCGGCGGAGCCCTCGTCGCTATTGCCGCTGGCGGATACAATTACAGGCGTCAGCAGCAAAGCCATAATAATCAACACACATGATATGAGTTTCTTCGTGGAATAAACCTCCTGAAATGATTAAGCAAATAATATCACACAATCTGTTTCCCGACCAGTTCTTTCGCAGCCTTTTCCGACTGGGTGCTGACGGAGTCCACTATCTCATAGACCTTTTCGCAGTTGCCGCAGAGGGCGAGCCAGTCCGGCAGCTCATCAAAGGCATTTATAAGTTCCCGCTCCGGGATAAGCCCCACGGAAACTATCAAAGTGTCACAGGGAATACTCCTCTCTTCCCCGCTTTCCAAATTTCTCACGCTCACCGCCTCAACCCTGTTTCTGCCGTGGATTTTTGTCACGGTGGAACGGGTCAAAACGGGGATATTATAGGCCTCGATGCAGTTTTTCACATTCCGCACAAGTCCGCCGGGAGCAGACTCTTTTTCCACCATAGCCACCACTTCCTTACCAAGAAGTGTGAAGCGGCGGGCCATTATCATGCCAATATCTCCGCTTCCCAGAATCACTATGCGCTGTCCTATATCAAGCCCCATAAGATTCACCATTTTCTGAGCCGTACCTGCTGAGAACACCCCTGCAGGCCGTGTGCCGCTGACAGGGAGGGAACCTATGGCCCTTTCCCTGCAGCCGGTGGCAAGGACGCAGCGATGAAAGCCCACTTCCTCCACCCTTCCCGCAGAAGACAAAAGAGCTGTGCGGTCATGCCTCAGTTCCAGCACCGTGCTATCACCACGGAACTCTATATCAGTTTTTTCAAGGCGGGAGATAAAGCGCGCGGCGTACTCCGGGCCTGTTAAATCCTCATGGAAATAGCCAAGGCCGAAGCCATTATGTATGCACTGGCGGAGTATGCCTCCGGGCAGGGACTCACGCTCGGCTATGAGCACCCTTTCCGCTCCCGCCTCACGGGCAGCGAGAGCCGCGGCCATGCCCGCCGCGCCGCCGCCTATTACAAGAAGATCGTATTTATTCATGGCCGCCTCCTGCAAGACAGCTGCCCGGGCCGTCCTTCATTATCTCGGAGATGGGCTTATTCAGTTCACGGGCCAGAATCTCCATAATGCGGGGGGAGCAAAAGCCACCCTGACAGCGGCCCATGCCTGTGCCCGCCCGGCGCTTCACCCCGTCAAGAGTGGTAGCGCCACGGCGGATGGCGTCTATTACCTCACCCTCGCTTATTCCGGCGCAGCGGCAGACTATGCGCCCGTACAGGGGGTCTTTTTCCGCGGCATTGCGTCTTTCCTCCGCCGTGGCATGGGCGAGGCTGAGAGGCGGGGTGCGGGTGGGGTCAAATCCCTCATTTTCCTCCGCTCCAAGATATTTTGCCACAGCCTCAGCGGCGTAGGCTCCCAGTTCCCGGGAACAGGTGAGGCCGGGGGTCTTGATGCCTACAAAGCTGAGGAAAGCGCCCTCGTCGTCGGAGAGTATGGTAAAGGAGCTTATGCCCCGCTTTTCCCGGCTGAAGCTGCCGTCAGATTGCCGCTCCACATGAAAAGGATTGGGTCTGAGAGTGCCAAAGGAGCGGATGAGCTTATCCCGATCAAGAGTGGGAAGAACTTCTTCGCAGAGGGCCATGAGCTGCTCCATGCCCTCGGCAGTGGTGGAAAAGTCCCAGTCCCCCTCAAGGAATATTTCCGAGGGGCCTATGAGCAGATTTCCGTCCACGGTGGGCACGGCAGTGAGGCCTTTGCCCTTTTGCTCCGGCTCATGGAAGATGACCCGGCTTACCACTGCGCCCTCGGACTTATCGAATATAAGGTAGTCCCCACGCTTGGGAAAGACGCGGACAAGGGGCTCGTGGCACATTTCCCGTATAGCATCGGAATAAAGTCCCCCGCAGTTAACTGTTGCCCGGGCAAAAATGCTGCCCTTCTCCGTCTCCAGAACGTAGCCTCCCTTTTGAGGCGCGATGGAGAGGACTTTTTCATTGAAGCGAAAGTCCACGCCGTTTCTCAGGGCGTTTTCATAGGCCGCAATCCCCAGCTCCCATGGATTTACCGTGCCCGTGGTGGGCGAGAGAAGACCCATAGTCACCTTGTCCGTGA
This sequence comes from Oscillospiraceae bacterium, assembly GCA_045532145.1. Taxonomy (GTDB): domain Bacteria; phylum Bacillota; class Clostridia; order Oscillospirales; family Oscillospiraceae; genus SIG459. Next base: position 3,013 of record JAZSFJ010000137.1, on the reverse strand, counting down.
GATTAGGCTCAAGGGTGAGCACTTCTTCCCCACTGAGAAGCCGGAGGCCCTCCACGCCGTTAATAATCCCCTGCTCATACTTTTTCCGGAGCACAGCGTCCCCCCGCTCACCGAGGCTTATCATAAGAGAGCCGCAGCGGGAAAACTTTACGCCAAGCTCCCCGCAAAGCTCTTCAAAGCCCAGATTTGCCCAGATGCACATCTCCGTTTTCAGAGTGCCGGGGGCGGTGTCATAGCCGGAGTAGACTATGGCGGTGTTGGCCCGTGATATGCCTGTGCACACATCCTCCCGGGCCTCAACGAGGGCAATATTCAGTTTATAACGGGCAAGCTCCCTTGCGGCAAAGCAGCCCAGAAGCCCGCCGCCGATTATAAGAACATCATATTTTTCCATACTGAAAACCTTAAAATTTATCTGCTATTACTATGAATAGCTTTCTCCAGAGTAAGCGCTGAATAAATCGACAAGAGCGAGCAGCGGGAAAATTTCGAGGTATAAAAATCTTGGGGATTCGCAGGAATAATTGGCTTTATTTCAAGAATTCCCAAGGAATTTAGACCCGAAATTTTCCGGTGGGCGCCGACGTTCTATTTATTTAGCGTTTACTCAAGATTATAAATTGACAAGGTGGATTTTGCAACCTATACTGATTATATAAACTCCAACAAGGGAGGCGGATTATATGGCAAGTCGCTACGGCGGATACATGGGCCGGGTTATGCTCCTTGACCTCACTACTCAGAAGGCGGAGGAATATCCCTGGACCGACCGGCAGCGTGAACTTTTCATAGGCGGCAAGATGATGGCCGCCAAGATTCTGGACGATAATTTCAGCGGCAACGAAAAGCCCTTCAGCGAGGAAAATCTGGTGGTCATCACCACAGGCCCCCTCACCGGCACCGGAGCCCCCAGCTCCAGCCGCTTCAATCTCTCCACTCTCTCCCCCCAGACGGGGATAATCACCAGCTCCAACTGCGGCGGCTCCTTCGGCTATTACCTGAAAAAGGCCGGTATGGACGCTCTTATTATCAAGGGAAAGTGCCCGAAGAAAAGCTGGCTTGAGATACATAACGACAAATTCATTTTCCACAGCGCAGAGGAGCTCTGGGGCATGAAGACCACAGAGACTCAGGACGCCCTTGCGGATATTCTCTCTGCAAGACAGGGTAAAAAAGCCCATTTTGGCCGCCTTTGCATAGGCCCCGCCGGAGAAAATCTGGTGCTCTACTCCGCCGTTGTCAGCGAAGAGCGTGCAGGCGGACGCACAGGCGTGGGCGCGGTGCTGGGTTGGAAAAACCTCAAAGCCATCACCGTCACCGGCAACCACGAGATCCCCATCCACGACAGAGCCAAGACCCAGGCCCACCTGAAAAAGTGGTTCAAATATCTCCGCAGCCACCCCCTCACCGGAAACCAGCTGCCCCGCCTTGGCACTGCGGGATTGGTGAGCAGTATGCAGATGCGGGGACTGCTCTCCACCAAGAACTACAACTACGGCCACTATGAGGACTTCGAGAAGGTCAACGGTGAAACTCTGGCCGAGGAGCACAACATTGTAAACAAAGGCTGCCTCACCTGCCCCATCAAGTGCGCCCGTACCGTAAGCGTGGGCGGCCACGAGGTGAAGGGCCCGGAGCTTGAGACTCTGGGACTGCTGGGCGGCGGCATTCTGAATAACGACCTTGAGAAAATACTCCGCTGGAATAACGAGCTGGACGAGCTGGGCATGGACACCATCTCCGCTGCCAGCACTCTGGCCTGGGCCATGGAGGCCAACGAAAAGGGTCTTTGGAATAATGGCCTTAGCTTCGGCAACACCGAGGGCATCTCCGGTCTTTGGGAGGACATAGCCTTCCGCCGTGGTCTGGGAGACGAGCTTGCCGAGGGCAGCCGCCGCCTCAGCAACAAGTATGGCGGCAAGGAATTCGCCATCCAGTCCAAGGGACTGGAGCTGGCTGCCTACGAACCCCGCAGGGCCGTTGGTATGGGTCTTGGCTACGCCGTAAGTAACCGCGGCGGCTGCCACCTCAACGGCGGCTACATGGTGATAATGGAAGGTCTCGGCCTCAATGTGAATGCCCAGACTCCCCACGCCAAGGCCGACGGCACGGTGATGTTCCAGAACCTTATGGAGATGATCTCCGCCTCCGGACAGTGTCTTTTCACCTCCTATGCCTTCTTCCCCGGCTTCTTGCTGACACGCCCCAACGGAGCCATCACCAAAACGGTGAACTTCCTCGTGCCCTATCTGGGCTGGGCTCTCCGTTTCCTCAACAAGTTCCCCCTTGTGGCTCATCTCCATCTGCCCGTTTTCCATCACACCAAGATGATCAAATATGCTCTGGGCATGCCCATGACCTTCGGCAAGTATATGCGCTGCGGTGAGCGCGGCTACAACTTAGAGCGCAAGGTGAACTGCCGCTTCGGCATCTCCGCCAAGGACGACAGTCTGCCGAAACGTCTCACCGAAACGGCTCAGGATCCCAATGATCCCAGCACAAAGGTGCCTCTTGAAAAGCTCAAGAAGGTCTATTACCACGCAAGAGGCTGGTCCTCCGAGGGCATTCCCACCAAGGCCACTCTGCGCAAGCTGAAGATAGACAGATAAGGAGGAGAGGAAAATGGTAAAAGTTAAGATTTTCGGTCTTCTCCGTATGGACACCGGTCTGAAGGAGCTGGAGCTGGAGGGGGAAAAGGTCCGGGACCTCTATCCCCATATACTGGCCCGTGCCAGACTGGCCCGTCCGGGAACAAAGGTCTCCGCCAAAGATATCGACGGCTGCATAATTATGATAAACGGTGTTCAGGGCAAGAAAAACAGCACTCTCTGCGACGGAGATACTGTGATGCTCATGAGCCCGGTATGCGGAGGTTGAGAATATGAAAAGCTACTATATTACAGACAAGTGCATAGGCTGCACCCTCTGCGCCAGGATATGTCCTGTGGGAGCCATCTCCGGCGCTTTGAAGGAGCGCCACACAGTGGACAGCGAAAAGTGCATCCGCTGCGGC